>NZ_OY781470.1:2175712-2486528 GCF_963676935.1 Halarcobacter sp. | reverse complement strand
TATGAAAATTCCATTTTTTTCCTTCTTTAGAAATTTTTAATTTAATAATTTTTCAGAAAGATTTTATACCTTTCTGAAAGGAATTTAATATATTAAATCCCTTTATCCCATAACTTTATCTGGTAACCAAAGAACAATCTCTGGAAAAAGCATACAAATAATTAGAACTGTTAAATTTACTAAAATAAAAGGTGTAACTGATTTATAAATTTCACCCATACCAACTTCTGGTGGTGCAATACCTTTAAGGTAAAATAATGCAAATCCATAAGGTGGAGTTTGTACCGCAATTAAAATATTAATAATCATTAAAACACCAAACCAAATTGGATCATACCCTAAACTTACAGCAATTGGTGTAAATAGTGGTGCACACATCAATACAATAATAAACTCATCTATAATAAATCCAAGGAAAAGCATAATAAGTTGAAACATAATAATAATCATAATTGGAGGTAAATCTAATCCATGAGTAAAATCTGCAATCATCCCTTGAATCCCCATTAGTAAATGGAAGTTACTAAATACAGAAGCACCTAAAATAATCCACATTGCAACACTTACTAAGATACCTGTTTGTAAACCAACAGTTCTCATCATCTCCAATTTAAATCTTTTAAAGAATATGGCAAGTAAAATTGCTCCTACTACACCTAATGCTCCAGATTCAGTTGGAGTTGCAACACCACTAATAATACTTCCTAGTACAACAAAAATTAATCCAATAGAAAGAAAACCATCTCTAAATACTCTTAATTTCTCTTTACCTTTTAGTTTTGGTAAACCAGGATTGTTTTCACTAAGTAGTGGAGCATTTTCAGGTTTGATTCTTGAACTAATTATAATATATGTAATTAATAAAATAATTGTTACAAGCGCTGGAACCATTGCACCTAAGAACATTCTACCTACTGAGTTTTGAGTTGAAGCTGCAAACATAATCATTGGAATACTTGGTGGAATTAAAATACCTAAAGCTCCACCTGCCATAATTGTACCTAATGCAAGTCTTTTATTATATCCAGCATCAAGCATTGGTTTTAAAGCAATACTTCCTGAACTCATAATCCCTGCACCAATAATTCCAACCATAGCTCCAATCATTGAACAAATAAAAACAACACTTATTGCTAAAGAACCTCTGATTTTTCCAATTAGTAATTGGCTTGCTTTAAACATAGCATCACCTATACCAGATTGGGTTAAGAGTTGTCCCATATAGATATAAAGCGGAATAGCTAATAAAATAAAACTAAAAAATGTTGATTCAACTGTAGTTGGGATTACATTAAAAATTCCATCTCCCCAAGTGAAATATCCTATTAACATAGCAATTCCACCTAAAGCTAAACCAACAGGAGCACCTAATGCAAAGAATATTAAAATACAAAATAATAATACCACTGTTAATAATTCAATACTCATCCTTAGACTCCTTTTCAATTAAAGGTAAACCAGTAAATAAATGGTAAGCCTCTTCAATAATATCTCTAAGTAATTGGATAGCAAAAACTACACTTGCCACACCTAACATTACCCAAAAATGCCACATTACTGGTGCCCATTCACTTTGACGTCTATAATCAAACTCTATAGCTTCATTAAATTTTGTTATGGCCATATAACATACAATTATTAGGAAAAATATCCCCAATGAATAAGAGATTAAATTAAAGATATTTTTAACTTTAGGCGAAACTGATAAATAAAGAATATCAACATTAATATGAGATTTTTTTTGTTGAGCATAAGCTCCCCCTAAAGCAGCAATATATCCAAATAGAAACAGTGATAAATCGTATGCCCAAATTGTTGGTGCATCAAATACATATCTTGCAACTACTTCAAAAGCAACAATAAACGCAAGGACGGGCATCAATAAAGATGTCCCTTTCCCTAACCACATGACAATTGTATCAATTGTCTTGCAAAAAATTTGTAAGAATTTTTTAAACATGGTAATACCTGTCAAATTCTAACTATTTAGCTTGATTTCTTAATACATCAATTAACTGTTTGCTGTATTTATCTTTAGAAGAGTACTCGTCCCATAGACCAGCACCTGCATCATGCCAAGCTTTTTTATCCGCTTCAGAAGGTTCTGGAGACCATTTTAAACCTTTAGCTTCCATTTGAGCAACAGCTTCTTTTTCCCATTTTCTAGACATAGTTAATTGGTTTTTAGCGTGAGCAACTGTAGCATCATAAACACCTTTTTTCTGAGCATCAGTTAATTTATTCCATGCATTTCTATTTACAACGATTGGTAAAACTTGAGCACCAGCTAAAGGAAGTCTATACATATATTTTGCAACTTCAACATGGTTTCCATCTCTGTGGTCAATCATATTAGAACCAATAGAACCATCAATAACACCAGTAGCTAAACTAGTATAAATTTCACTCCAAGCTAATGAAACAGGAGAAGCACCTAAGTTTCTTAAGAATTTACCATATGCACCAGGAGCTCTAATTTTAAGACCTTGGAAATCAGCAACAGATTTAATAGGTTTTTTAGTGATGATATAAACTGGTGGTTGAATGTAAGGCTCTAACCATACTAAACCTTGAGAACCATAAGCTTTTTTAAGAATTTTATCCCAACCATCTTCATGGAAAAGTTTGTATAATTTATCAGTATCAGCAGTACCACCTGGTAAACCAATTTCAACTACACCAGCAGGTAATTCACCAGCATGCATAGATTGAAAAGGAGCAGCCATAGTAATAAGCCCAGATTTAGTAGCACCTAAAAGACCAGAAGTACCTACACCTTCACCTGAAAATAATACTTGAACTTTAATTTCACCATTTGTATTTTTTTCAATATCTTTTGCTAATTGTTGATATAAATCACCAAATGCAGTTCCTCTACCGTATAGATTTGAAAATCTCCAATTTTGAGCAGCTGCTGCTGTTTGCGCAACTGACATTACACCTAATAGTACAACTAATGTAGTCATTACTATATTTCTTTTCATGTTAGTAAATAAATTTAACATAAGTATCCCTTTCTTTTGTTTTATTTCTTTCTCTAGCATTTGTCTTTTTTAGTAAATTCTATATATTAGTTTTTCACTACGTCTTTAAATAATTCTTGGAATTTATCTAGTCCTTCATTTACAATTTCATCACTAATTGTTAAAGCAGGTAAAAATCTAATTACATTGCTGTTAAAACCACAAGATAATAGAATTAATCCATATTCAGTAGCTTTTGCAGTAAGTGCTTTAGTTAACTCTGCATTTGGTTTTTCAAAATCACCATCTTTCATTAATTCTAAAGCAATCATTGCACCTTTATTTCTTACATCACAAATTAAATCTGGGAATTGAGCTTTCAATTCATTTAATCTTTTATTGAAGATATCACCAATTTGATTTGCTCTGTTAATTAAGTCTTCTTCCTCAATTATTTCTAAAACAGCTAATCCTGCTGCACAACCAACAGGTGAACCACCATAAGTTCCACCAAGTCCACCAGGAATAGCAGAATCCATAATTTCAGCTTTTCCAACAACTCCAGATAGTGGGTAACCACCAGCAATACCTTTAGCCATTGTCATTAAATCTGGTTCAATACCAGCATATTCAATATTGAACATTTTACCTGTTCTAGCAAATCCAGTTTGAATCTCATCTATGATTAATACAATTCCATTATCATCACAAATTTTTCTTAGTTCTTGTAATAGTTCTACTGGAGTTTGGTAAAAACCACCTTCACCTTGAATTGGTTCAATGATAATTGCCGCAACATCTTCAGCTAGAATATCTACTTTAAATAGATTTTTTAATGCAGTTAAAGTATCTTTAACGCTAGTTCCATTAAAGCTTGTTGGATATGGTAAGTGATAAATTTCAGCAGGAAATGGACCAAACCCTTTTTTATAAGGCATAGTTTTTCCAGTAAGAGCCATAGTCATATTAGTTCTTCCGTGGAAACCACCATTAAATGCAATAATACCTCTTCTTCCTGTGTGAGCTCTTGCAATTTTTACACAGTTTTCAACAGCTTCAGCACCTGTTGTTACAAACATAGCTTTTTTCTCAGTTTCACCTGGAGCTACTTTAGTTAATTTTTCAGCTAATTCAACACCTACTTCATATGGAGTAACTGTAAAACATGTGTGACTGAAATTTTCAATTTGTGCTTTAACTGCTTCAATAATTTTTGGATGGCTGTGTCCAGTATTACATACAGCAATACCTGTTCCAAAGTCAATTAATCTATTACCTTCAACATCCCAAACTTCAGAGTTTTTAGCCTCTTTAATATATACAGGGTAAGCATTACCTTGACCTCTAGCGAAAACTTTATTTTTTCTTTCTTGAAGGTCATTATTGTTTGTTACTTTTACCTCTTTATTCATTGATTGAATCCTTATATAAATTTAATTATTTAGCTTGATTTCTTAATACATCAATTAACTGTTTGCTGTATTTATCTTTAGAAGAGTACTCGTCCCATAGACCAGCACCTGCATCATGCCAAGCTTTTTTATCCGCTTCAGAAGGTTCTGGAGACCATTTTAAACCTTTAGCTTCCATTTGAGCAACAGCTTCTTTTTCCCATTTTCTAGACATAGTTAATTGGTTTTTAGCGTGAGCAACTGTAGCATCATAAACACCTTTTTTCTGAGCATCAGTTAATTTATTCCATGCATTTCTATTTACAACGATTGGTAAAACTTGAGCACCAGCTAAAGGAAGTCTATACATATATTTTGCAACTTCAACATGGTTTCCATCTCTGTGGTCAATCATATTAGAACCAATAGAACCATCAATAACACCAGTAGCTAAACTAGTATAAATTTCACTCCAAGCTAATGAAACAGGAGAAGCACCTAAGTTTCTTAAGAATTTACCATATGCACCAGGAGCTCTAATTTTAAGACCTTGGAAATCAGCAACAGATTTAATAGGTTTTTTAGTGATGATATAAACTGGTGGTTGAATGTAAGGCTCTAACCATACTAAACCTTGAGAACCATAAGCTTTTTTAAGAATTTTATCCCAACCATCTTCATGGAAAAGTTTGTATAATTTATCAGTATCAGCAGTACCACCTGGTAAACCAATTTCAACTACACCAGCAGGTAATTCACCAGCATGCATAGATTGAAAAGGAGCAGCCATAGTAATAAGCCCAGATTTAGTAGCACCTAAAAGACCAGAAGTACCTACACCTTCACCTGAAAATAATACTTGAACTTTAATTTCACCATTTGTATTTTTTTCAATATCTTTTGCTAATTGTTGATATAAATCACCAAATGCAGTTCCTCTACCGTATAGATTTGAAAATCTCCAATTTTGAGCAGCTGCTGCTGTTTGCGCAACTGACATTACACCTAATAGTACAACTAATGTAGTCATTACTATATTTCTTTTCATGTTAGTAAACATCTTGTTCCCTTCCCTTGTTTTATTTTTTACCATTTGTAAATAGTTTTATCGAAAGTATTCATACCGTACTTATTTGGGAGTTAAAGATTATAATCAAACAAGTAAAATATGAATATTTCAGATAATTTAATTATTGCTGAAAAGAGTAGTGAAAAAGTAACCATTAAAACGTTTTTTTTAGATAACTAAGTATAAAGAATTATTAGGTTTTATAAAGTAACATTTATATTAATTGATAGGAATATAAATAGAAAATTCTACTCCTTGATTAATATTTTTAACACTTAATTGTCCTTTCATATTTTGTTCTATAATTATTTTACTCATATATAAACCAAGACCTGTTCCATTGTAGCTATCTTTTGTTGTAAAATAAGGTTCAAAAACTTTGTTTATAATTGATTCACTAATGCCTCCAGCATTATCTGAAATCATAATTTTAATATGTGTATGGATTCGTTTAGTTCTTATTAAAATGTGGGGATTATCAATGTTTTTTTCTAAAAAAGAATCCTTAGAGTTTGTAATTATATTTAATAAAACTTGAGAAAGTTCACTTTCAAAGCCATAAATTAAAACATCATCAGATATTTTATTTTCAATTTTAATACTGTTACTTTTAAAGCTATCATCTATTAGAAAAATTGTTTGTTGAATAGCATCTTTTACAGAAAAAGATTTTTTTTCTTTATTTGGTTTAAAGAAGTTTCTAAAGTCATCAATAGTTTTTGACATCTTTTCTGTTAAGGCATTACTTAATACTATTTGTTTATCTAAATATTCTTTATTAAGTTTATTTAGTGAGTAACGAAGATGTATATTTTGTATGATTGTGCTTAGGGCACTAAGTGGTTGTCTCCATTGGTGGGCAATCATACTTATCATCTCACCCATTTCTGCTAACTTTGATTGTTGAATTAAAAATTGCTCTTGTTTTTTTCTATTATTAATTTCTTCTTTTATTCTTACATCCAAAGTATTGTTTAGATGTTCTAATTCACGAGTTTTTAATTTCAGTTTTCTATTTGAAAGTTCTAACTCTTGAGTTCTAATTTGTACTTTTTTCTCTAAAGTACTATTTAACATCTCAATCTCTTCTTTCACTTTTGTTAATTTTCTAATATATCTTCGTTGAAGTATATATGTGTATAAAATTAGCAAGAGAATAAAAAATAAAAAAGTTATAATACTCCAAAACAGTTTATAATCGATGCTTTTTTCATATTTAATAGTAACCCATTTATTAATGATTTTTTGTTTTGTTTCATCACTTATTGAGTCTATTATTTTTTCAAAAATACTTAGAAGTATTGGGTCATCATTTCTTACCCCTACAGATAGTTTCCATTGCTCATCAAATTTTCCTGAAATTTGTAAACTTCCATAATACTCCTCTTGAAATGCATAAGCTACATTTAGGTGAGTTGTAACTTGACCAAATATCTCTCCCCTTTCAACTCTTTTTAACCCATCTCTTAAATGGTTTACATCTACAATCTCTAAGTCGGGGTATTTTCGTCTTATTATTTCATTGTATGCAAAGTTTTTTTGAATACCAATTTTTTTATTTTTTAGAGCACTTAAATCACTAATAAAACTCACATTTCTTTTTGTAACTAAAACAAGGGGTGCTTTTACATAAGGTTTTGTGAAATTCATATAACCTTGTCTTGATTTAATATCCATAACAAAAGATAAAATATCACATCTTCTATTTTTCATATATTCTAAAGACTGAGTCCAATCTTTTGTTTCTATTAGTTTTAGTGGGATTCCAATTTTTTTCTCAAAATCTTTCATATAATCAGCAACTATACCAATATGTTTATGGTTTTCTATTTTTTCATATGGCATCCAATCGGGATCTACACATAGATTTATATGGGATTTTTTATCTAAATAATCTATCTCATCTTTTGTGAAAATTATAGGTAAATTTGCTAAATCTTTTAAAAACCATTTATCAAAAAGCTCTTTTTCCTCTTTTATAGAAATTGAATTTAATCCTTTTTCTAAAATTGATTGAAGATATATTTTATTTTTGCTTGTAAAAATAAATAGTTTTGATGGTTGAAAACTTATAGATGGGATAGCTTTTAGATCAATGATTAAATTGTTTTCTAAATATTCTTGAATAATAATTGGTGAAGCAATAAGTGCATCAACTTCTCCTGCTAAAAGTTTTTGAACAGACTCTTTCATATTATTAGTTCTTTCAACTTTTATATTGGATAATTTCTCTTTTAAATTAGGAATTGTACCTAATTGATTTACTACTGCAACTTTTTTATTTATTAAATCACTAAAAGAGTTGATTTTATTATCTTCTTTTCTAACAAATAAAATTCTTTTGATTTGTAAAATTTCTGAAGAATATACTCCTAAATCATTTTCAATACTATCATTATTAATCATTGGTGCTAAATCAATTGTTTCCTCTTTTATTGCTAAAGGAATTTGTTCTTGTTTAACTTTTATAGGTTTTATTTTTATATTATATTTTTTTATTATATTTTTTAGTATATCACTTACAAATCCATCAATTTTATTATCTTTATTTATATAAGTTAAAGGATAAAGTTCAGATACACCTATTTTTATTTCATTATTCTCTAGCCATAGCTTTTCATCTTCAGTAAGTG
Source organism: Halarcobacter sp. (assembly GCF_963676935.1). Lineage (NCBI taxonomy): Bacteria > Pseudomonadati > Campylobacterota > Epsilonproteobacteria > Campylobacterales > Arcobacteraceae > Halarcobacter > Halarcobacter sp. The sequence goes on along the minus strand of NZ_OY781470.1, from coordinate 2,478,472 downwards.
CAGAAGAATCTGCATATAAAATATTTAAAAAAATAAAAATAAAAAAAACAAACCTCAAATAACGACTCCAAAATATTTTAATAATTATATCACACGCATTCCAAGATTATAGAAAAAGTAACTCCATCTTTGGTATTAGTTACATAGATTTGCCCATGATGATTCTTTTCTATAATTATTTTTGACATATAAAGACCAATACCTGTGCCATTTTTTTCTTTTTTTGTTGAGAAATATGGTTCAAAAATAAAATCGATATTTTTTTCCTCTATTCCTCCACCATTATCATAAATTTCTATTTTAATACCATTATCTATATCTTCAGTTTTCACTTCAATTTTTGAATTTTTTATCTCTTTTTCTAAAAATTTATCTTGTGCATTTTTTAGTAAATTGATGATTACATGAATTATTTCATTCTCATAAATATTGATTTTCTTTTCACTTTTAAAATCAAGGATAACTTCTATATTATTTGTTTGTAAATCTTTTTGAATGATTTTTAAAGCATTTTTTATAGGTTTTTCTATGTTTTCTAAAACTAAAATTTTATCTGTTTTATAAAAGTTTCTAAAATCATCAATTGTTGTAGTTAAATTTTGTACATAAAACTCTATCTCATCAAGTTTGTTAGTAAAAAATTCAGATTGTTCATCTCTTCCTTGTTTTGTTTCTAAATCAAATTTTCCTGATAAGAGTTTATATTTTAGATTAAATGAAGCTGTACCAATAGAAGCTAAAGGTTGTCTCCATTGGTGGGCAATCATACTTATCATTTCACCCATTGCTGCAAATCTTGATTGAGCTTCCATAACTTTTTGTTTTTCTTCATTTTTTTTAATCTCAATCTCAAGTTTTTTATTTTTCTCTATTAATTCTTCTCTTAATACTTTAGGTTCTATAGCTTTTATTAAACACTCTTCTAGTTTGTAAATATCAATAGGTTTTAGTACATAAGAGCTAATGTTTAACTCTATAGATTGCATTAAATATGTAGTTTCTTGATGGGCAGTTGTAACAATTACTGGAATATCTTTATCTATTTCTCTAATCTTTTTAATCATCTCAAGACCATCAAGCTTTGGCATTTTTATATCAGTTAAAATTAGGTCAATTTTTTTTTCACCTGATTTAAAAATAGACAAACCCTCTTGTCCATCTTTCGCACATATTACATCTATTTCAAATAGATTTAGAGTTTCAGTAATACCTTTTTGGATAATTGACTCATCTTCGGCATAAAGTACTGTTATATTTTCTAAAATTTTGTTATTTATCATAATATCTCTTTTGGCGTTTTGAATAGTATATCACTAAATAGTAGTCAAATAATATTACCCATTAGTATATAATAGTATATATGATTATAATATTAATATGCTTTTATTGCATATTTAAAGTCTTAAAATGATAATATAATATTCTCTAAACACCCATGTAAAAGGAACTTAATGGACTATGGTTTATTAAAGAAATATACAAGAGATTTAAATGTACTTTTTGTAGAAGATGATATTGATTTTAGAAAAGAGTTTTCTGAATTACTTCAAGATATTTTTCCTAAAGTTACCACGGCAGTTGATGGGATAGATGCACTTAATAAATATAAAGATTATAATAATAGTACTGGCAAATACTATGATTTAATAATTTCTGATATAAAAATGCCAAATTTTGATGGAGTACAATTAGTAGATTCTGTATATAAAATCAATGATAAACAATTAATAATAATCCTTTCTGCAAGAAATGAATTTGAATATTTATTGCCTTTGGTTAATTTAGGGATACATCAATTCTTTACAAAACCAATTGATTACAATTATTTTTTAAATGATATTTTTAAATTGTGTAATCAAATTTATCATACTAATTTAAATAAAGATGATGGTATTCTAAGAATTAATGAGTCTTTAATTTGGGATAAAAATAAAAAGAAATTGATACAAAATGATAAAGCTATAGACTTAACTAAAAATGAGATACGTTTTGTAGATACAATTTTAAATAATAATGGAAAAATATGTACTGTTGATGAACTTATAAATATTATTTGGTATGAAGAATTTGATTTAAATCCAGATATCTCTCACTTGAAAAGTCTTATTTATAGACTACGAAAAAAAGTTCCAGGTTTACATATTAAAAATATATATGGTATGGGATATACTCACGAAATAAAATAGAATAAAAAATTAGTGAAGAGAAGAACTCTTCACTAAAATATTATAAAACAGGAGACTTGATAACAAGAAGTTTTTCGTTAGTCATTTCTTCCATAGAGTCGTGAATACCACCAACACCAAGACCAGAAGCCTTAGCACCACCAAATGGCATCCAGTCAACTCTAAATGCAGTGTGGTCGTTAACCATCACAGTAGTACCGTTGATTCTCTTAACAGCTCTTAAAGCTTTGTCAAGATTCTTAGTAAATACAGCAGCTTGGAAAGAAACCTCTAAAGAGTTAGCTCTGTCAATAGCCTCTTCCATGTCAGAATATGAATAAACACAAACAACAGGACCAAATACCTCTTTAGTAGAAACTAAAGCATCATCAGCAGGATTTAGTAAAACAGTAGGCTCATAACAAGAATTAGAGATTCTCTTACCACCAGTTAATACCTTAGCACCTTTTTCAACAGCTTCATTAACCCACTCTTCAACTCTGTTAACTTCATTGTTGTTAATAAGTGGACCAACTTCAGTTTTAGGATCAAGTTGATTACCAACAACTAACTTAGAAGCATAATCAGAAAGTTTAGAAGCTACTTCATCAACAATAGATTCGTGTACGTAAACTCTTTGAACAGAAACACAAACTTGACCAGCATGATAGAAACCACCTTTACCTAAATCAGGAATCATAGCATCAATGTCAGCATCAGGCTCAACAATAACAGGAGCAACCCCACCATGCTCTAATGCTACACGTGTACCATTGTTAACTTTAGAATTTAAATACCAACCAACAGCACCAGAACCAATAAAAGTTAAGAAACTAACTTTAGGAGATGTAGCTAATAATTCCCCACCAGTTCTGTCACAAACAACAGCTTGAGCCCAACCTTTAGGAAGACCAGCTTCTTCTAAGATTTCAACAAGTCTAATAGCAGACATAGGAGTTTGAGTTGCAGGTTTAATAACAACAGGACACCCAACAGCAATTGCAGGGATAACTTGGTGAATAGCTAAGTTAAAAGGGTGGTTAAAAGCAGAAATTGCAGCAACAACCCCAATAGGTTCTTTAAATGTATAAGCCATTCTATTAGCAGATGAAGCAGTATGCCCCATAGCAACCTCTTTACCTTCTAAAGAACCTAAAGCTTCAATTGCAAGCTTAACACCATTGATAGCTCTGTAAACTTCAACTTCAGAATCCATCCAAGGTTTACCACCTTCAGAAGCACAAAGTTTAGTTAATTCTTCAACTTGTGAAGACATAATTTCAGCAACTTTTTCTAAGATAGCAACTCTTTTATATTTTGGTAGATGATTTTCATGATCTAAAAAAGTTTCATGTGCTAAATCTATTGCTGCTTGTACTTCTTCATTTGTACTAAATGGAACTGTCCCTACTACGCTGTCATCATATGGTGATGTTACTTCTATTGTACTCATTTGTTTTTTTCTCCTTTTAAATTCTAATTATAATAAACACTCTTTTTTAGCTAGTAACTCATTTAAAATCGAATGATTTAATGAGTAATCTACTGCAAGGTCAATTAAGTGAACACCTTTTCCGTTAACACATTTTTCTAATGTTTCTTCAAACTCTTCACAAGACTGTGGTCTGTGTCCAGTTGCTCCATAAGATTCTGCATATTTAACGAAATCTGGATTATCAAGGTCAAGACCATATGTATCAAATCCCATACCTGTTTGTTTCCATTTAATCATTCCATATGCATTATCATTTAGGATAATTACTGTTAAGTCTAATCCTAATCTAACTGCAGTTTCCATCTCTTGAGAGTTCATCATAAATCCACCATCACCGCAAACGGCAACAACTTTTGAATCTGGATTAACCATTTTTGCTGCCATACCAGATGGTAAACCAGCTCCCATGGTTGCAAGAGCATTATCTAATAATAAAGTATTTGGTTGTGCACATCTATAATTTCTTGCAAACCAGATTTTATATACTCCATTATCAAGTGTTACAATATCTTTATCATCTAACGTTTGTCTAATAGTTCTAACTGCTTTTTGAGGTAAAATTGGGAATCTTGTATCACCAAAGTATTTAGAAAGTCTAGTTCTAATCTCATCTGCTAATCTTATATAATAATCAAAGTCCCAATGTTCTTGTTTAGATATTGCATTAGTCATTTGTTCAACATTTTTAGCAATATCACCAATTAAGTCTAATTGTGGAAAGTATGTATCATCAACTTCAGATGGGAAAAAGTTTACATGTAAAACTTTTGTAGAACCCTCTTCATTTTCCATAAAGAATGGTGGTTTTTCAATTACATCATGTCCTACATTGATAATTAAATCTGCTCTTTCAATTGCGCAGTGGATAAAATCGTCAGCTGATAATGCTGCAGTTGATAAACAAAGTTTGTGATTTTCATCAATTACCCCTTTACCCATTTGAGTAGAGAAGAATGGAATACCAGTTTCGTTTACAAAGTTAGTTAATGCATCACCAATTCTTGTTCTATTTGCACCTGCTGCAATTAAAAGTAGAGGTCTTTCTGCTTTTTCAATCATTTTAACTGCATCTAAAATAGCAGTTTTATCTGCATATGGTCTTTTATAAGGTCTAACTGGATAGATATTTTCTTCAACTTCTTCTTCAGCAATATCTTCAGGAAGTTCAATATGAACTGCACCTGGTCTTTCAGTTGTTGCAATTTTAAATGCTTCTCTAACCATAGATGGAATATTATTTCCATTTACAACTTGTTTTGCATATTTAGTCATTGGTTTCATCATACCAACAATATCAACAATTTGGAATCTTCCTTGTTTAGATTTTTTAATTGGTTTTTGACCAGTAATCATCATCATTGGCATACCACCAAGTTGTGCATATGCTGCAGCTGTCGCAAAGTTTGTTGCACCAGGTCCTAAAGTTGAAATACAAACACCAACTTTTCCTGTTAATCTTCCATAAGTTGCAGCCATAAAACCTGCACCTTGTTCATGTCTTGTTAAAATTAGTTTAATATTTGATTTTCTTAATGATTCTAAAAAGTCTAAGTTTTCTTCACCGGGAATACCAAAAATATATTCAACACCTTCGTTTTCTAACGCTTTTACAAATAAGTCAGATGCTTTCATCTTATCTCCATTTTATTTTATATTAAATTATATGTTTGGATTTTCACACATTTTGTTTTAAATTGATGTTAAGTATCACAATTATGTTACCACTTTATATCTTTTTTGTAACAAATGCGAATATTCGACACAGTCGCTCTTATAATATTATATTTTGTTTAAATTATTTATTTAAAATCAATTTATAATATTAAAAAAATATAAGTAAAATTTACTATTTTTTGAGGATATTTATTCTTGGTATACTACAGTTTTTAGCGATGATTGTATAGATATTTTTGTCATATCTCAATGATAGATAAGACTCTTCATCTTCAGGATTTTTAATTATCCATGCGTTACGTCTATCAAACACAATTTCACAAAAATTAATTTTTTTACATTGTGAATATAATTCATTTTTTAAAGATTCAAATGAAATATTCTTAAAATTTTTTATTTCAATTTTTTGAAAATTTTTATCAGAAGATTCAATAATCTCATTTACTTCTTCATCTTTTTCTTTTTTTATATTATTTAAAGGTATATTATTTATATATTTATAAACACTTGATATAACACTAATTGTAAATATCATAATAAATATATTTAACAAAGAGTAGAAAATTGAAAAGTATTCACTTACAACTTTTACTAAAAAACCTATAGCTAAATTATAGACAAAACTTACACTAAGTGAAAAGATAATAGGAAAAATAATTATCATAACAAAAGTTAGTAGTTTATATTTTTTAGTTATGTTCCAACTTTGTTTAAAACTCATATTGTAATCACATGCAATAGCTGGAAATACAAGTGACAATCGACTACTTAGGATAACTGCAACACCTATAGCAATAAAAATACCTACAGTTGGTATTAGTGAAAGTAAAATAGTTGGTATTGCTATTATGAAACATAATTGTATAGATTTTAATAAAAATTTAAATTCTCTTTTCCCTAATATTGGTGAACCATAATTTGATACAGCATTATTTCCTAATATAGAAACTCTGTGTGTTGTGATTGCTATTGAAATATTAAGCATCATTAGTAGAAAACTTATTAAAAAAATTGTAATAAGTTGATTAAAATTAAAATTCCCCTCTTTTAGAGCAGAAATACTACTTGTATTTAAAGAGTTAATGAAAAAATAATCAATTATAATTATTAATAAAATAGGTATTAAAAGTTTTTGAAATAAGTTGTTAAAATTTTTGAAAATAGAATCAAAAGTTGAAACAAATATTTTTTCATACATAATTTAATCCTTAACCTATAATTCATAAAATTATATAAGATAAAAAATTAAATTTTATTTAAGTAAAGGATATATTAAATATCGTTTTTGATAATTTTTATATCCTCTATTTTTTTAATATATTCAAGTTTTTTTGATTCAACAAATTCAATTCGGTCTTTATTGATATCTAGATATTGTTTTTTCGAATATTGAATGATTTTAAATAAGTAATTTCTTTTTGATGTTAAGAAGTCTTCAATTTTCTCAAAACCAAAATTTGCTTTTAATTTTGTCAATATCTCATCTTCTCTTGGGTGGTATATTGTGAATTTTGTTGGTTCTTTTTCGTATAATGATACTGATTCAGCAATTTGTTGTTCAAAGTGTGCAATTGTTGCTTGTGTTGTTTGTATATATGAATAAGATAAGGCACCATTAAAATAAGCAAACTTTTTTCTTAATGCAGATATATTTTCTAAAATTGCTCGGTGGAAACTTCTTAACACATTTTCATAAACTTTTGCTGCAAAGTGTCTAGTTGATGAAAATTCCATGTCTGATGCAATCTCTCTGTGTTTTTTTATTTGTTCATATGGTTCTTGCCATCTATGAATTCTATGTTTTATATCTCGGTATACATTTCTATACGCTTCATTACTGTCTAATTCAACCTGTTTCAATTCTTTTATTGCTCTTTTAAACATTTTATCAATAGTTTGATCGTCATAAAAAAGATTTTTATATACATTATCTGAATCAATCCAATATGTTTCATATTCAATTTTTTCATAGCTATCTTTATGTAAAAAACCACTTTTTTCTTCATATCTAGAAGCTTTTTGTTTTTTTATACTTTTGTATGTTTCATGAGCCATTTTTTCCATAATCGATTCTAAAGAATTATAAACTGAGAATAGCTCTTTTGAATATGTTTTGTGAATATTTTCAAAAGCCTCTAATATATCATTTTCTGCATTTTTTAATATCTCAATTAAAGAATCATATACTGCAATAATTGTTTCATATTCTTTTACTAAAATATCACAAATACTTTTTAGGTCTTTTTTAATTGCATACTCTTTTGACTCAGCAGCTTGGGGTCTTATTGTATTATCTATAAAATCTAGTACATTTTGTATATTTGATTCTTCTAAAAGTTTTGTATTCCCAGAAGAATCTGTTTCTTTTATTTGTTGAATTTTATTTTTATAATCTTCAAAATCTTTTTCAAAAAAGTTCAAAGAATTAACATCATTTATTTTCAGGTCTTCTTTAAATTTTTTAATAAACTTTTCGTATTCATCATGGATTAAAATATCACTATGTGCTGACCTTGATTCAAGAGCCATTTTAGCCGAAATAGGAACAACTTTAGCAAAATATTTACCAAATTTATCTTTGATATATTTTGTTGTTGTTTCAATTTGCTCTTGGGTAAACTTATCTTTTTGATTTAATACACAAAGTGATTTGTTTTTAAAGTGTTGCATATATTCTTCTAAAACTTGTGCTTCACTTAGTTTTCCTGCATTATCAATAAGAGTTAACCAAATTATTCCTCCAACATCCCTTAAGACTCTTCTTGTAGTATCTGTATCACTTTGTGATTGTGAGTTTAGACCTGGAGTGTCAACAAAAGAGATATCTTTTAAAATATCCATTGGTGCATATAAAGTTAGATATTTTATATCTCTCATATCATGTTTTCTTTGATCTGTAAAATCTGCAATCGCCTCAATTGGTGCATATTCTTGCGCACCAGAATAGTATGTGATTTTAAGTTTATACTCTTCACCATAATTTATAAAATTTACTTTTGAAGTAACAGGAGTAATACCTGTTGGCAAGATATTTTTTGATAGTAGAGCATTTAAAAATGTTGATTTACCTGAAGAAAATTGACCAGTAATTGCAACTTCCATAGGGTATCTTGCCCTTCTAATTTGCTTATCAAGAATATTTTTTAATTGTATAGAGGGTAAAAATTTTTCATCTAATAGTTTTGCTTTTATTCTTTTTATATCTCCAGCTAAACCCTTTTCAAACTCTTCCTCTTTTTTTACAAACTTTTCATTGTATTCTTTTATAAATCCATTTAAGATACTCATGATTTAAGTCCTTTGTTGATTGCTTCTAGTCTTTTTATTTTTTTATGAATCTCTATGGTTACAGTTTCTTTATTAGACTCTTTTTCTTCAAAGTTTTGGATTCTATCTTGTAATATTTTTTCATCTTTTTTTAGTTTGTGTTCAAACACTTTTAGTGGTTCAGCAATCTCTTTAAAGAAGTTATCAATTAAAATTTTTGATACAGCTTTTGCTTTTTCTTTGATTGTTTTTTCAATATAAGAAAACTCTTCTTTTATATAGTTTTCTATTGTCCTATCAAATTCTAGTAGCTTACTCTCTTTAGTTTTACTAACTTCATTAATAATTCTATTTATTAAAACTTCATTTGAAGAGGTTAAGAATCCCGATTTAAAATCATCTTGAAAAAAACCTCTTGCATCAAAGTTGTCATTTTTGTGACCAATAACAAAACCTAAATCTTGATATTTTTGTTCACAAATTTCACCAATACTTTGAGATTTTTTAATAAATTTATATCTATAATCTCTAATAATATCGATAATCCCATCTTTTATAGCTGTTTCTATAATAGTTCTAATCCTTGAACTTTCAGGTCGCTTTTTTGTTTTTTCAAAAGAATACTTTACATCACTAAATACTCTTTGTTTAATAATATTTTGTAAATCAATTAATTCAGTTGAAAGAAAAGTTTCAAGTGTATCAACATATGCTTTAGCATCATTTTTATAAAGATTTATATCTTCATTTAATGAAGCAAAAATTCTTTTGTTTGTGTCTTTCTTTTTGGTGAAATTTTCCAAATCAACAAGTAATTCATCTTTTGTTTTTGATAATAATACAAGCTCATAATTAAAAGATTTTAATTCTTTTATTATTGTTTTTTGGATTTGATTTTGAGCACCTTTTATTATTAATTCTGATTTAGAAGAGTTTACTCCAAATAGTGTTTCATCTAGATATTCTTCAATTTCTAAAATTCCTGTATCTTCTAGTTTATAACCAGCATTTATTGCATCTTCACTTCTGCCTGTTCTATGGTATAGTGCCATTTTACCTGAGATAGGAATAAATTTTATATGTTCTAGTATGTAGTTTAATTTGCTATCTTTATTTTGTAGTTTTAGTTGTTGTTCAATTGATGATTTTGTATAGTTTATTACCTCTTCTAATTGTTCTTTTGAAACAGTATCAGCTCTTGTAATAACTATTAAAAGTTTTGTTATATTTTGATAAAGTAGAGCATCAATAATAAACTCTACATCTTTTAATGTTGCACTTTGGCTTACATTCATTAGATGTATCATTAAATCACAAGCAGATAAATACTCTTTTGTAATCTCTTCTCTTTGTATAACTGGGTCATCTAGTCCGGGAGTATCTACAATTTCTATACCATCACTTAAAAAGTTTAAATCAGATTTTAATTCTACATATTTAACTAAATTACATTTTTTTCCACTAGCTTCAGCTGATGTATATGCAGCTAAATTATTTATATCAACTTTTTCACTTACTGAATCATCTTTTATTAGATTATCTAGTTCATTGCCAAAGATTTTTTTAGTTTCATCTACAAACTCTTTAATAGATTCTATTTGATTTGAACTTTGTTCAATCTTTTTCCATTCTTCTTTATTCCAGTAGAAAACTTTTGCTTCAGGTTTACCGTGTTTTACAATTGTTAAATTAGCTGTCTCCGGTACAACTGCACTTCCCAATATCTCTTGTCCCATTAGGGCATTAAGCATTGTAGATTTACCTGCATTCATTACACCAGTTATACCAATAGAAAATTTTTGATTTTCAAGATAATTTTTAGTATTAGTTAATTCTTCTTTAAAATCTTCAGTTATAAATATTTCTTGTAATTCCGTTATAAGTTCTTCTAGATAAGCTTTTGCTTCTCTAAATGGTCGTTTTTCATCAACTTGAAGTTCATCTTCAACTGCAATTTCATCATCACAAGAAGCTAACTCTTCTGGATCAAAAAGTGAGATTAATTTGTTATATTCAAAATGTCCAATTATATGTTCATTTTTTAAATACTCAAAACTTTCATGCATTTTTTCTATATTACAATTTCTTGTATCATTTTCAATTGAATCTATCAAACAAAATTGGAGTTGATAAAGCTCATCTAAATTATTTACAGTTTTATTAGTGATTTGAGATGTTAAATTTTTAAAACTTTCGAGAGTAATAAACTTTTCATAATCTTTTCTTGTTGCACAAAGTATTAATGATGCTATATCAAAAAATTCATCTTTCTCTTTGTTTTCATTTGTACCATAAGTTGTGGTTTGTTCTATATCACTTATACCATGATATAATAAAAAATAATCACTTGCTAAACTCAAATTATTAACCTCTCTTTCTTATCTTTTTTAATAAAGATGTAATAATATCTTAGTTAAATGACTTTAATTGGGCATTCTTATAAAAGTATAAAAATGATTTTTTAAAGTAAAATTAAGTTTTAAAACTAATTTTTTTTCCTCTTAAATAGAAAAAGCCAATTACTCCTAAGAGTAATTGACTTTTTCTACTTGTATTTTATATGAGAGGAATCCTCTCATATAATTATCTAAGTGAAACTAGTTTTCTTCTTAGATAAGCTATTTTGTTTTGTAATGGTAAGTGTTTTGGACAATGGTCTTCACAAGCCATTAATGACATACAACCAAAAATACCATCATCATCACCGATTAATTCATAGAAATCATCAGCTGTTCTTTTATCATGTGGGTCAATTTCAAATCTTGCTACTCTGTTCATTCCTACTGGACCAACGAAATTTGGTCTCATAAGCATAGTACCACAAGAAGCTACACAAATACCACATTCTATACATCTATCTAATTCAAATGTATCATTTGCAACTTCAGGATCAATTCTCTCTTCAAGTTTAGTAATATCAGTTTCTTCATTTGTTACAACCCATGATTCAACTCTTTTTGACATTGCATCCATCCATTTACCAGTATTTACAGATAAATCTTTGATTAATTCAAATGCTGGCATTGGAAGTAATGTAATAACTCCATCAGGGTAGTTTGCAATCAGTGTTCTACAAGCTAATGCAGGTTTACCATTTACAACCATACCACAAGAACCACAAATACCTGCTCTACAAACAAAGTCAAATGATAAATCTGGGTCTAAATGTTCTCTTATATATGTTAATGCTATAAAAAGAGTCATCCCTGGAGTTTCTTCTAATTTATAGTCTACATAGTGAGGTTTAGAAACCGCACTTCTTGGATTAAATTTAAGTACTTTAATTGTAATTTCTCTACCTTTTTGTGTACTCATTACTTGTCTCCTGCTCTTTCATTTTTCTCTTTATAGTTCATTGGTAATTCAAATGGCATAAGTGCATCTTGGATCTCATGTCTATCTTTACCTTCAGCTTCCATTTTTTCTCTAATTGAATCAACTTCTTCTTGTCTTTTTATAGATAATTCATTTTCTATAATCATTCCCTTAGCACCATAACCTCTAAATGCTGGAGGCATTTCCATTTTCATGATGTCTAAATCTGCATATTCAATTGTTGGTTCTAAATCATCTTTATTTGGCCAAGTACAAAGTGTTCTTTTTAGCCAGTTTGCATCATCTCTTTTTAGGTAATCTTCTCTATAGTGTGCACCTCTTGATTCAGTTCTATCTCTAGCACCTTTAGCTACACATAATGCAACTTTTAACATCTTAGGAACTCTATATGCTTCTTCAAGTTCTGGGTTACCAGCTCTCTCTTTAGATTTAACAGTGATTTGTTTAGTTTTTTGTAATAACTCTTTTAATTCTTCAACTGCTTCAGCTAGAGGTTGCCCAGATCTAAAGATACCAACTTTTTCATCCATAAGTTCTTTCATTCTGTTTTTGATTCTGAAGATATCTTCACTTCCATTGTAAGATAATAATTCATCAAGATAAGCATCTTGTTCATCAACAAATTTTTGTACTGTAGCAGTAGGGATTGTAACATCATTTTCTAAACAGAAATCAGCAAAATAGTTACCAATAATCATACCAGCAACAACTGTTTCAGAAACTGAGTTTCCTCCAAGTCTGTTAAATCCATGCATATCCCAACAAGAAGCTTCACCACAAGCAAATAAACCAGATAATCTAGTTGACTCACCAGTTGGTTTTGTTCTAATACCACCCATAGAGTAGTGTTGCATTGGAAGTACTGGAGCCCAACCTTTTGGACCTTCGTCAGCTGGATCAATACCATTAAAGATTTGACAAATCTCTTGTACATCTCTTAAGTTTCTTTCAATATGCTCTCTACCTAAAATAGAAATATCTAACCATACGTGGAAACCATATGGAGAAGGTACACCTTTACCATTTCTAATATGCTCAATCATTCTTCTTGAAACAACGTCTCTAGATGCAAGTTCTTTTTTCTCTGGTTCGTAATCTGGCATAAATCTATGTCCATCAACATCTCTTAGAACTCCACCATCACCTCTACAACCTTCTGTTAAAAGAATACCTGATGGTACGATTGGAGTAGGGTGGAATTGTACAGCTTCCATATTTGAAAGTGTTGCAACACCAGTCTCAAGAGCAATTGCTGCACCTGTACCTTCACAGATAACTGCATTTGTTGTTTGTTTAAATACTCTACCATATCCACCAGTTGCAATACAAGTTCCTTTAGAAACATAAGCTTCTAATTCACCAGTAATTAAATCTCTTACAACTGCACCATAACATCTACCATCTTCATGGATGATTGAAAGTGCTTCTTTTCTATCTCTAATATCAACATCATGTTTTAAAGCTTCATTTGCAACACCAAATAACATTGTATGACCTGTTGCATCTGCTGTATAACATGTTCTCCATTTTTTAGTACCACCAAAGTCTCTTGAAGTAATAAGACCATGTCTATCTTCTTCTTCAGTAATAGTTGTTTTTTTAGCATTGATAACTGCGTCATGTGGACCAGCTTTAACTCTAGACCAAGGCACACCCCAGCTAGCTAATTCTCTAATTGCTTTAGGTGCAGTAGTAACGAACATTCTAGCTACATCTTGATCACATCCCCAGTCTGAACCTTTTACTGTATCTGCAAAGTGTAAATCTTCATTATCACCATCAGCCATCTTTGCATTACCTAAAGATGCTTGCATACCACCTTGTGCAGCAGCACTGTGAGATCTTTTAACAGGAACTAATGATAAAACAATTGTACTTAATCCTTTTTTCTGTGCAGCAACAGCAGCTCTAAGTCCTGCTAGTCCTCCACCAATAACTAATGCATCACAATAATTAATTTTCATTATGCAACTCTCCCATCATTAATTTTATATTCCATAATTTGAGCAGTTGGAACATATCTTTCACCAACTTTTCCTGCTTGTTTATTTTCATATCCTATTTTCATATAAGCTGCCAATGTAGCAAAACCTAAGATTAAGAAGAACCAAGTTAAGGCTTTTTTATATGTTTTAAGTTTTTTTCTAGTTGCTTTAGGGTCTTTCCCGTCAAACCATCCCCATTTAATAGCAAGTCTATATAGTCCAATTGTACCATGGAATTCTACTGCTAGTAATAATAGAATATATAAAGGCCACATCCAGTTAGACCAAACTCTATCTGAACTTGCATATGGTCCAATTGCATCTGCTTGAGTCATAATGATATATATATGTACTGAACCTAAGAAGAACATAGCAAAACCTGTAAAAGCTTGAATAAACCACAATTTCGTGTCTTCATGTCCCATATTATCTGCATGAGCCTTCATAACTTGATATTGTTTAAAGTTAGCAGGAAGTTTTCTCATCCCCATAGCAGCATGTGTAATAAATATAACAAATACAACGAAGGCAAGTATTGATACTAATAAAGGATTACCTCCATCAAAAATAAAACTTGCTTCAAAGAATTTTGTAACAGCGTACATAAAATCTTTACTAACTAAAATAGAAGACACCATAAACATATGTCCCCACATAAAAAGACCTAGAAATAAACCAGTTGCACTTTGAATATAATCAAGTTTTGCTGGAACTCTACTCTTTTTTCTCTCTACAGTCTTACCTAAATAACCTTCTATTAGGTCACTCATTTGACATCCTTTCTTAATGAATTTTTTCGTCTGTTTAATAGCATTATAATAGCGAAATTCCCCTTATATTGGGGTGCAAAATTATGTAAAACCTATGTACAATTATTGTACGAAGTGTACATTTATAAAATAGATTGTCCCATTTTATGGGGTTTGTTAAAGGTTAAGCATATATGCATAATTTTAAAATATTATGCATATATGTTACCTATCAACACATCACTATTTGATAAATAGTGATTGAATTGAGATTTGAGTTAAATTGATTAATGAATCGATATTAAGTGCTGGTATAAAGAATACTATTACACTACCAATACCACCTACAACAGTTGCAATCGCTAAGAATGCAATTGCATAAGTTGAGATTCTTTTATCATTGAAGTCATTTGATACACATTCCTCTTTTGTAGGGTAGAAGTACATCATTGCAATAAGTTTAAAATAGTAGTAAACAGATACAAATGTAGCAACAATTGCTAAGATAGCTAAAGCAGTGAATCCTGCATTAATTGCTTCAGTGAATACATAAAATTTACCAATAAAACCTATTGTTGAAGGGATACCTGCAAGAGAGAACATAAATACTGTCATCATAGCTGCTAAAAATGGTCTTTCATGAGCTAAACCTTTAAAATCATCATAAGTAACTCTTACTTTTGTTTCTGAAATAATATGAGAAACAAGTCCAAAAGAACCAAGCGCTGATAAAAGATAAGCAATTAGATAAAATACAATAGCATAAGCTGCATCAATATTTTGTCCTATAGCAATAAAAGCTAATAGCATATATCCTGTATGTACAATAGATGAAGCTGCAAGCATTCTTTTTACAATTTTTTGTGTTACTGCTAACCAAGTACCAAATACTAAAGTAAATACAATAATTACATAAATAATAGAATCCCAGAAGTTAATTAATGGTTCAATATCTTGTAAAATAGCTCTTAAGAAGAAAGAGAAAATTGCAATTTTAAAAGTAGATGCCATAAATGCAGTAATAATCATAGGTGCACCTCTATAAACATCTAATACCCATTGTTGGAATGGGAAGGCAGATATTTTAAATAGAAATGTAAATAAGATTAGTGTTAAACCAATATATAATAATGGCATATCGGCAACATTGTTTGTAGTAATAAATGTAGCTATCTCAGTTAAGTTTGTTGTTTGTGTTACACCATAAACTAAAACTACACCTAATAAATAAAATGCTCCAATAAATGAACCAAGTACTAAATATTTGAAAATTGCTTCAACTCTTCTACTATCTTCTGAGTTATATCCAACCATAATATATACAGCAAATGATGCGATTTCTAATGCAATATATGCAGTAACTAATTCATTTGCATTTGCTAATAACATCATTCCAAATAGAGCAAATAATAAAATAGAGAAAAATTCTCCTTTAAAATATGATCTATGTTGGAAATAGTGTTCACCAATTAATAATGTTAAAAGAGTACCACCAATCAATAATACATGGAAGAAGTTTGAAAATGTATCAAAAATAAGTACATCATTAAAAATTGATTCATATGGTCTAATTGAATATGATTCACCAAATGGAATAAATGCCATGATAAGTGTAGCAACTAAAACTACAGATGAAACTGTAATAAAAGTTTTTATTGAAAATTTATTTTCATACATACTCATAAACATTAAAGCAACAGCCGCTATTAGTACAGTTAATACTGGTAATATGTGAATAAGTTGACTCATTTTGCTGCTCCAATATGTAAAATATCATTTAAATAGTGTGTTACTGTTGGCTCAAATTTATCCATAAAAATATCTGGATAAATACCCATTAGGAATACCAATATAACCCAAGGCGTTAAACCAATAATCTCTTTAATTTTTAAATCTCTAAATTTTAAATCTTCACCAGATTCTCTTTTTACCAAGATTGCTCTTTGGAACATCCACAACATATATGAAGCTCCAATAATAACTGTTAATGCTGAGATATAACCTAGTGTATGGTTAAATTCATATATACCAAATATAATTAAAAGTTCTGAAACGAATCCATTTGTTCCAGGAAGTCCAATATTTGCAAAAAGCATAATTGCAAATATTGTTGTAAAGATTGGAGATTGTTTTGCCAGTCCGCCTAAATCTTTAATAGTTTTAAATCCTGTCTCATCATGAATAATTCCAACTAATAAGAATAATGCACCTGTTGCAATAGCATGTGCAATGATTAAATATAAGGCTCCATTGATACCAAACTCATTTAGTGAGAAGATACCAGCAGCAATAAAACTTAAGTGAGATGCAGAAGAGTAAGCGAACATTCTTTTAACATCATCTTGCATAAGCGCTGCTATACCAAAATAAACTAAACCAAATAATCCAATAAATACAAACCAAGTTGAAAACTCAACATAAATATCAGGAAAAATTGGAATCATAAATCTAACAATTGCATAAACCCCAAGTTTAGCCATAATTGAAGATAATAAGAAAACTGCACCAGTTGGAGCATTTTTATACGTTTCCATAATCCATGTATGTAATGGAAAGATTGGAATTTTAATAGCAAATGCTGAAAGGAATGCTAAAAATAACCAAATTTTTTCATTATAGCTTAGTGTAGTAATTTGAGTTAATGAATCATATTGGAAAGACCAGTTCCCAAACTCATTGAAATAACTAACACCTAAGTAAAGAATAGCTACAAACATTAATAAAGAACCAAGCATTGTATAAACTGTAACTTTAATAGTTGTAAATACTTTGTCTCCAAATCCATAAATACCAATCATTAAGAAAACTGGTAATAGCATAACTTCCCAGAAAAAATAAAATAGAATTACATCTAAAGATAATAATGCCCCTGTAACACCTGTTTGTACAAGTAGCATATTTATCCAGTAACCTTTTGTTCTACCTTCCCATAAAAGAAGATATGCTGTAGGGATTAAAATAGCAATCATCATAAGAATTGTTAATGAAAAACCATCAACACCAATGTAATAATTAATACCATAAGATTCAATCCATGGTACATTTGTTACAAACTGCATACCCGCACTTGGTTCAAAATCAACATAAATTTTTAATACAAGTGCTAAAATAACTGTAGTAGTTAAAAATGCAATATTTCTAACTGTATCCACATGTTTTGTTGTAATCATTAAACCAAAGGCAACTACTGCTGGTAAAAAGATAATAAACGATAATATATCTGCACTCATATTATAATCCTAAAGAAAAATATAGATAGATAAATACACAACTCATACCCACTAGCATAAATACTGCATAAAATCTTACATTTGCATTTTGTAATTCTGCAACTTTTTTACCAAAATTGATAAATTGGTTACATCCATTCATAATTAGAGCATCTATGATACTCATGTCAAGCACTTTATCTATAAATGTAGAGATAACTTTTGCAGTTTTAACAAATACTGCATCATAAATCTCATCAACATAGAATTTATTAGCTATTAATCCCTCTTCACTCTCTGGTTTATAAACATCAAAGTTAGCATATTTTTTATATGCTACAAAGATACCAGAAGCTGCAACAAGGACTGAAATAACCATTAAGATATATTCCGTTGTATGTGACATATGAACTTCAATTGAGTTAGTTTGTGCTAACCAAGTATCAACCATATGTTCTCCACCTAATGCTGCTGGTAAATTTAAGAAACCAGCTCCAACTGCACCGATAGCTAATATTAGTAGTGGTAAAGTTATTGTTTTTGATGTATAAACATAATGTTTCGTATGTTTATTAGGTGCAACAAAAAGAATGAAGTACATTCTAAACATATAAAATGCTGTTAAAAATGCTGTAAACATTCCAATTGCCCAAATTCCATATTGTCCCTCTTGGAAAGCTGCTGCAAGGATAGCATCTTTAGAGAAAAAACCTGAAAATGGTGGAATACCTGAAATTGCAATTACACCTATTAAGAATGTAATTCCAATTATTGGAAGTTGCACTCTATGTTGTGCCATTTTAAATATATTTTGTTCGTGGTGTAAAGCTATAATCATACCTCCAGCACCCATGAATAACATAGCCTTAAAGAAAGCATGTGTTAATACATGAAATAATCCTGAACTATAAAAACCAAGACCAACTGCAATAAACATATATCCTAATTGAGACATAGTTGAATAAGCTAGAATCTTTTTAACATCTTGTTGTTTTGTGGCAATAATTGCTGCAAATAAAGCTGAAAATGCACCAATATAAGCTATAAATGTACCAATCTCTTCAATCCCACTATATAAGAAATGGAATCTTGCAACCATATAAACCCCAGCTGTTACCATTGTAGCTGCGTGAATAAGTGCTGAAATTGGAGTTGGTCCTGCCATCGCATCAGGAAGCCATACATATAATGGAATCTGTGCTGATTTACCCATCGCACCAACAAATAGTAAGAAACCTGAAAGTACTAATAACTCAGTTGATGCATTAGAGATATTTGCTTCTAACGAACCAAAACTTAAATTTACTCCACCTAAAGCAAAGAATAAAGTAACTATACCTAAAATAAATCCAAAGTCACCAACTCTATTTGCAATAAATGCTTTGTTACCTGCAAGAACATTTTCTGTGTCTGAATAGTAAAATGCAATAAGTAAATAAGAACAAAGTCCTACCCCTTCCCATCCGATAAATAAAATTACTGGGTTGTCTGCAAGTACAAGAATTAACATTGATGCTAAGAAAAGGTTAAAGTATGCGAAAAACTTACCAAAGCCTTCATCTTTTGTCATATAACCAATTGCATAAATATGAATTAACCAACCAACAAATGTAACAAACATAGACATAAATATAGCTAGTTTATCACCTAAAAATGCCATTGAAATATTTAAAGTGTCAATATTAATCCAAGTAAATAACTCTTGTCTATATGTAATATCGCTATCTACCATATTTAAAAATAGTGATAGTGTAATTAAAAAAGCAATTAAAGGTGTAATTGTACCAATTAATGAAAACACTAATTCAGGGATAGGTTTTCTTTTTATATGATAAAAATAAAAACCTGTATTTAAAATAGCACCAATTAATGGAGCTAAGATAATCCATACAAGAAGCGAAGTATCCATCATTATTTCTCTCCTTGTGTTAGTGTAGTAAAGATATCTGTATCAAGTGATTTTTTCGATCTGTAAAGAAGTATAATAACAGAAAGAAAAATTGCTGCTTCTGCTGCTGCAATTGATATAACCATAATTGTAATAATTTGTGGATCCATATTAAAGTGATATCTAGCAAATGTAATAAGGAATAGATTTACTCCATTTAGCATCAACTCAATAGACATATAGATTACAAATATATTTCTTCTAGCAATTACACCTATAACTCCTATAGAGAAAAGAATCATAGAAACAAATGCATATGATGTTAAACTAATCATGCGTTTTCCTTATTTGTTTTTTTTCTTTTTGCTAAAACAATTGAACCTACTAGTGCAATTAAAAGTAGAATTGAAATCAATTCAAATGCTAAAATCCAATCATCATATAATAAACCACCAATAGGTTTAATATCTCCAAATGAACCCTCTACAATATTCATATTTGCATCAGGCAAGTTTGAAACTGCTTTTAATATAACAACATTAAAAGGGATCATTATAACTGCACCTAAACCAATTAGAAAATATTTTTTAGGCTCTTTAGGAAGATTCTCTTCTTTAATATTAAGAAACATTAATAAAAATAGAATCAGAGTCATAATAGCACCTGCATAAACAATTATTTGAACCATAAAAAGGAAAGTTGCATTTAAAAGTGCAAACATACCTGCAACAGCCATAATTGAAACAAGTAAACCCAATGCAGAATACATAGGATTCTTATAAACTAACATCGCAATTCCACCTGTTATTGCAAAAAAACTAAGTCCTATAAAAATAATATCACTCATCATCAAAATCCTTTGAACGCTCATAAGACATAAGTTGTTTTTTATCTACTACAAAGTCTTCTCTTTTACTTGCAGTGAAACTAAAAATTCCCGTATCCATTCTAATTGCATCACAAGGGCAAGCTTCTACACAATATCCACAGAATACACACTCTAAAAGGTCAATTTTAAACTCTTTTGGTCTCTTCTCAGCTACACCATCAAATCTCTCTTCAGCATCAATAAAGATACATTGAGCAGGACAAGCTGTTGCACACATATAACATGCAACACATTTTTCACTCTCATCTTCCCACTTTGTAAGTCTATGTACCCCTCTGTATCTTTCAGTGATATCAGTAGGTTGTACTTCAGGGTATTGCATCGTTTTTAAGTTAGATACATCACCAAGATTTTTCTTAAAGTGAGTAAAAGTAGTTTTCATACCTGCAGCAATTGCAGGTATATATAATTTATCTTTTAAAGACTTTCCATGTCTTTCTACTATTTTAATTCCCATCTTAACTTCCTGTTGCTACTACAATTATTGCTGTTATAACAATATTTAGTATTGATAATGGAATAAGTACTTTCCATCCTAACATTTGTAGTTGATCATATCTAAATCTAAGAAGTGTCCATCTAATCCAGATAAATACAAAATTCATAAATAAAAATTTAGCTACAAATGTTCCTATTTGAATAACTGCTGTTGCAATGTTTACACCATTCTCACCTAGTCCTGTTGCAATTAGAGCTATTAAAATAGCAGAAATAATAATTGCAATTCCCCAGAATCCTTTTATAAGAATATTTTTTTCTTTTTGTCTTTTATCGTTTTTATCAAGCCAATCATAGTTTTTATTCATCCACTTAGCAAAGAAAAATGCTTTTAATGGAAGTAAAATAATGATTGCAATCATTACATAATTGATATTACTTTGAATAGTTTGTGTATCCATCCAAGGGATTTGATATCCACCTAAAAATAGAGTAACAATGATTGCTGATGAAGCTGACATTGCTGCATATTCACCAACTTGGAATAAACCAAATCTCATCGCAGAATATTCAGTGTGATAACCTGCAACAATTTCAGATTCACCCTCTGCAATATCAAAAGGTGTTCTATTTGTCTCAGCAAAAGCTGTAACTATAAAAATTAGTGCAGCTAATGGTTGCATAAAGATACCCCATGCTGGAATTATTCCCCAGAATGTTCCACCTTGAGCTTGAACCATGTCGTTTAAGTTAATTGAACCATAAGTTAAAAGAATAGAGATAACAGATAATGACATAGCTGCCTCATAAGAGATAACTTGTGCAGAAGCTCTAATCCCACCTAAAAGTCCATATTTATTTTGAGATGAATAACCACCAAGTATAATACCAAATACTGATAAACCAGCAAATGCCAAGAACCACATGATCCCAAGTTGAGTTGGAATAGCTTGCATCATAAAGTTTTCACCATCAACAACTAAGTTATCAGCAAATGGAATAACTGCCATTGTTAAAAATGAACAAATAAATACAATTGCAGGAGCTATTGTATATAAAAATTTATATTTAATATGTGCAGGAGTAAAATCCTCTTTAAATACAAGTTTTAACATATCTGCAATTGCTTGAATAAGACCACCAAGTCTTATTCCCCCAATATCTGCTCTGTTTGGACCAGTTCTATCTTGCATAAAACCAGCAACTCTTCTTTCCCACCATACCATAATTGGAGTTGTTCCAACTGATAGTATTTTAGCAAGAAGTATATTTATTATAATAATAACTATTGCAGCTGTACTCATAGGCTACCTTTATCTATCATAGTTTTAATATATTCTATTATTGAAGTGATAGTCTCTTTTGGATTATCTTTCTTCATTTTTGAAATCACTCTTTGTTTTATTCCCTCAAAGTTAATATATGTACCACTTTTTTCATAGAATGATGCTACAGGTATAGCAATTCCTGATTTCGATACAGTTTCAACTTTATGTGAGAAAAAGCTAATCACTTTTTTATTTGATAATAGATCTAAATGTTTATCAAAATAAGTATTTCCTAAGATAACAATAGTATCTGATTCTTTTACTAATTTATTAAAGTTATCTTCACTTTCATCAATATCTAATTCTTTAAATGAGGCTCTATTTGCTGATTTATCATTTTTCTTTAAATAATCGTCACCAAAAGTTTCATCAATATATTGAGGTGAATAACCAGAAATATTTCCATTTAATGCTTCTGCTAATTTTTTAGTATTTTGCATCTCTTCTAATGAAAGACTTGGATCTAGTAAAAATAAAGTTTTATTTTTTTGTGTTAAGATTTTAAAAGCTTTTGTAATTGCATTGTCAAAAATAGTCTCTTCTCCATCTATTAATGCAGTTTCAAATCTATTTTCAGATTCATTTTTGTATGAAAGTCTTCCTTCATCACACATAAACCAACCATTAACTGCTTTATTAACTCTTGGTTTGAATCTAAATATTTGATCATCTTTATATTTCTCTTTTCTATGATCAACTGTAATATTACATCCTCTAGAACATCCATTACAAATTGCATCAAAAGTCTCTAAAAACCAAACTCTTTGTTTAAATCTAAAATCTTGTGAAGTTAAAGCCCCAACAGGACATAAATCTACCACATTTATTGCATATGGATTAGATAATGGTTTCCCTGGGAAAGTTCCAATAACAGAGTGATCTGCTCTACTAATAACACCAAGTTCATTTGTTCCTGTGATATCTGAACAAAATCTTACACATCTAGTACAAAGAACACATCTTTCTTGGTCAAGCATTACATTGCTTCCAAGTTCAACTCTTTTTCTAGCTGTAACTTTTTGGTTAACATCAACTCTTGAATGATAAAAACCAGACTCCATATAGTAGTCTTGTAGTTTACATTCACCAGCTTGGTCACATGTAGGACAGTCTATAGGGTGATTGATAAGTTCAAGTTCAAGTATATCACGTCTTACTTTTTCAATATTTTCACCTTTAGTTCTTACAATCATCCCCTCTTTTACTGGAGTATCACACGCAATTTGTGGTCTTTTTTGACCCTCGATTTCAACCATACACATCCTACAGTTTCCATCTTTTCCTAAAGCTTGGTGATAACAAAAGTGAGGAATATGGATATCTCTATCTAAAAGGCTGTCTATTAAAAGACTGCCTTTATCTGCTTCTATCTCTTCCCCATCCACCGTAAATTTGACAAGTTCACTCATATTGTGTAATCTCCTTTTAATCGTCCGCTTTTATTTTATTTACCAGTGTATAATTGTCTTGGTCTAGCAATTTTTGCTGCTGGGTCTTGTTTTAATTCTGACCATTGAGAAATCCATCCTGGGATTCTCCCAATAACAAATATTGGAGTAAACATCTCTACTGGAATTTTAAGAGCTGTTAAAATTACTCCTGAATAGAAGTCAATATTTGGATATAAACCTCTTTGGATGAAATAATCATCATTTAATGCTGCTTCTTCAACTGCTGCAGCTACATCTAATAATCTTGAGTCAAGATTTAATTCAATTCTCAATTTATCTTGTAATTTTTTAAGTTCTTGTGCTCTTGGATCTCTATTTTTATAAACTCTATGTCCGAATCCCATAAGTCTAAATGGATCATTTTTGTCTTTTGCTTTTGCAATATAAGTTGGTACATTTTTAACATCACCAATCATTTTTAACTGATCCATAACTCTTTCATTCGCACCACCATGAGCAGAACCCCATAATGCAGCGATACCTGATGCAATTGAAACATAAGGGTGAGCTTCTGTTGAACCAACATTTCTTACTGTTGTTGTAGAAGCATTTTGCTCATGATCAGCATGTAAAGTTAAGATTGCATCAAGAGCATCAACTTCAACTTGTTTAATCTCTTCATTCTTCCCGTCACCAAGGTATTTTAATTTTCCACCTGGATATGCTCTTAACATATATAAGAAGTTTTCAGTGAAGTATCTATTTACATCTGGATAAATCATAGGAACACCAATTGAGTTTCTATAAGCCATTGCTGCAATTGTAGGCATTTTTGCTAAAATTCTTCTTCTCATAACTTTAAATTCTTCATCAGATTTAAGATTTAAATGATCTTTATAAATAGTCGCAAGAGCCATAGTTGCTGCACCCATTGTTGCCATTGGATGTGCATGATCAGGTAATGCATCAAATAATCTTAAGATTCCTTCATCAAGAAAAGATCTATGTCTAATCTCTAAATCAAAGTTTTTAGATGCTTCAGCAGTTGGTAAGTTACCTCTCATTAACAAATAACAAACATCTAGATATGATCTTTTACCTGCTAATTCTTCAATAGGAATACCTCTATATCTTAATTCAGAATTTTCACCATCAATAAATGTAATTTTTGATTCACAAGATGCTGTAGAAGTATATCCAGGATCATAAGTAAACATCCCTGAATCTTTATAAAAAGATCTAATATCTACAACGTCAGGTCCTCTTGTACCACTAATAATATCATACTCAAAAGACCTACCATCTCTATTATCTGTTAATGTAAAAGTATTTTTTCCCATTTTTTCTCCTTATAGTTTTTATTTATTAAAATGTTCTTCAAATTCATGTCTATATTTTTGCACAATACTTTTGATAATATCTTTCACAGCTGGTGCAAAAACACAAATCGTTTTACCATTCATAGTCTCACAAACATCAAGAATTGTCTGGATGTCATCTTGTGAACCAACCCCATCAAGAATCTTTTTGATCGTTTTATCAATCCAACCAGTCCCCTCTCTACAAGGAGTACATTGACCACAAGATTCATGATGATAAAATTCAATTAAATTTTTAGCAACATCTACCATAGATACACCCTCAGGAATAATCATCATCCCCCCTGTACCTAAAGTAGAACCTATATCCCACATTGATTCATAATCTAAGTAAGCTTTTTCAACTTCTTCGGCAGTTAAAATAGGGCAAGATGCCCCACCAGGAATAACAGCTTTAAGTTTTAAGCCATCTTTCATTCCACCACCAATCTCATTAATTACATCAATCATCTTTTCACCATATTGTAACTCATAAACACCTGGATTTTTAACTGGTCCACTCATGGCAAAAAGCATAGTTCCTGGAGCTTTTTCAGTTCCCCATTTAGTATAAGATTCATATCCATTTAATACTATATTTGGAACTGATGAAATTGTTTCAACATTGTTAACTGTTGCTGGCTGTCCATAGAACCACTCACACTCTTTCCCGTGAGGCTTAAGTCTTGGATGTCCTCTTTTCCCCTCAATAGATTCAATTAAAGCAGATTTTTCACCACAAATATAAGCTCCACCACCTCTATGAACTGTTACATTTACTCTAAAGTCATATTTATTCATAACTTTATCCCCAATGATTCCGGCTTCATAAGCTTCATCAATAGCAGCATTTAATCTGTCAATAAACCATTTATATTCACCTCTTATATAAATGTATGCATCATTTGCTTGTAGTGCCCAACAAGAAACAATAATACCTTCAATAAGTAAGTGAGGATCGTATTGGAAAATTTGTCTATCTTTAAAAGTTCCTGGTTCTGATTCATCCCCATTTACAATTAAATATCTAGGTCTATCATCAACTGGTGGCATAAGTTTCCATTTAGGTCCACATGCAGCACCACCACCACCTTTTCCTCTTAGTCCTGATTTTACTACCTCTTCAGTAATATCTTCAGGTTTCATTGAAAATGCTTTATCGACAGATTCATATCTTCCATTTTTTAAAGCAACTTCAAGTTTATGAGAATCTGGAATGTCAAAGTTTTTACTTACAATTTTTACTAATTCAACTGCCATTACTTACACTCCTCTAAGATAGTTTTTAACTTGTCAACAGTTAAATTTTCATGGTATGTATGATTAAGTGCAATCATTGGAGCTCCACCACAAGCACCTTGACATTCAACTTCACTTAAGTGAAATTTACCATCTTCACTAGTTTGTCCTGGTTCAATTCCAATTGTTTCTTTAATAAATTTTTTAAGTTCTGGTGCACCCATTAACATACAAGATAAAGTTTTACATAATTCAATATGGTAAGTTCCAATTGGTTTTAGATTGAACATTGTATAAAATGTTGCAAATTCATAAACTTCAATTGGAGTTTTACCTAATTTATCTGCAACATAAATCATTGCATCAGGACTAACCCAACCCTCTTGTTCTTGAACTAACCAAAGTGCTGGAAGCATCATAGCATCAATTTTTGGATATTTTTTTGCTATTCTTTGGAACTCTTGTTCTTTTTCTTCTGTGTATTTAAATTTACTCATTATCTATCAAACTCCCCAGCAATAAAGTTCATACTTGCCATTGTAACAACAGCATCAGCTAACATACTACCTTCAACAATTCTTGCATATCCTCCAAGAGAATAAAAACAAGGTGGTCTACATTTAACTTTATATGGTATACCTGAGCCATCACTTACAGTGTAAAAACCAAGTTCTCCATTGGCACCTTCAGTTGAACCATAATATTCACCTTTAGGAACTTTAATCCCTTCAAAAGTAAGTTTAAATTGGTTCATTAAACCTTCAATATTTCCATAAACATCTTTTTTAAGTGGTAATAAAACAGCAGGATGGTCTGAGTTTATAGGTCCATCTGGTAACTCTTTCATAGCTTGTTTAATGATTCTAATTGATTGTCTCATCTCTTCAAATCTACACATAATTCTGTCATATACATCTCCATGTGAGCCAACAACAACATCAAAATCAAAATTTTCATAACCATAATAAGGTACATCTTTTCTTAAATCAAAAGGAACACCAGCAGCTCTTAAATTTGGACCTGTAATACCAGCATCAAGGGCAAATTGTGCATCGATTACCCCAACATCTTGTGTTCTATCGTGGAAAATTTTATTGTGTTCAATTAATGATAAAGAATCTTCTATAGCTTTTTCAACATCTTTGATTACATCATCTAAATCTTCTGCAAAGCCATCATATAAGTCAAATTCTAATCCACCAATTCTAGTGTAAGAGTTAGTTAATCTTGCTCCCGTAAGTTTTGAGAATAGATCATATGCTTTATCTCTTGGTGCAAAGATATACCAGAAGTTTGTAAGTCCACCTAAGTCAACCATGTTTGCTGCATTACATACTATATGGTCTGTTAATCTACTAAGCTCTCCAATAATTACTCTAATCATTTTAGCTCTAGGAGTGATCTCAACACCTAACATCTCTTCAATTGCTTTTGCATACCCAATATTATTTAACATTGCTGAACAATAATTAAGTCTATCTGTATAAGGGATAACTTGTGAATAATTGTGTGTTTCACAAGCTTTTTCAAATCCTCTGTGAAGATAACCAATTTCAGTTACGCAAGCTTGTATAGTTTCACCTTCCATTGCAACGAAATTTCTAATTGTACCGTGTGAAGCAGGGTGAGAAGGTCCAACGTTTAACATCATTAGATCTTCCATATCAGATTCACTGTAACCTTTTCTTTTTAATAATGGAAGCATTTCATCCATTAGGTCTTCAGTTTCAGTACAAATTTGACCTTTAGTAATTTCATAATCTTTTCTTAGCGGGTGTCCAACAAATTGATGGTGGTTAAGAACTCTTTTTAAGTTTGGATGCCCTTTAAATCTTACCCCATATTGATCAAAAACTTCTCTTTCTGCCCAATCAGCAGAAAAATAAAGATCTGTAATTGAATCAACTTCTAAAGTGTTATCATCCACATATGCTTTTACAGTTAGTTGTTTTTTAAAGTTACTTGTTCTTAGAATATAAATTACAGCAAATCTTGAAGGTGTTACGTCCGGATATTGCATATAATCTACAGCAGTAACATCTAAAAGAATAGTATAATCTTCTTCATTTTTAAGTCTTGTAATTGTTGATTTGATATCTTTTGCATCAATAAGCATATCTGGTTTAAGCATCTAGAATCCCTTTAAAGTTTCTTTCTCTATCTTTAATAATAGATTCATCATATGATCTTTCTTGTATTCGCATAATTGCATCAAGTACAGCTTCAGGTCTTGGGGGACAACCAGCTACATATTCATCTACAGGAATAACTTCATCTATACCTTGTAAAGTTGTATAGTTGTCATAAAAACCACCAGAACATGCGCATGCACCCATTGATATAACCCATTTAGGTTCACACATTTGGTCCCAAATCTTTTTTAGAACAGGTGCTTGTTTATAAGTAATTGTTCCGGCAACAATAAGTAAGTCTGCTTGTCTTGGAGAAAATCTTACAACCTCTGCACCAAATCTAGATACATCATATTTTGCAGCTGCAACTGACATAAACTCAATACCACAACATGCTGTACCAAATGCCATTGGCCACATTGAGTATGATCTTGCCCAGTTAATAGCTGAGTCTAATTTTGTAGTGATTATTGAATCACCTAAGTTAGCTTCTGCTCCTAATCCCATGATAACGCCTTTTTCTTATACATATATATTAACCCTGCAAATAATAATCCTATAAAGATAAACATCTTAATAATACCTGCATAACCTAGTTCCATTATATTTACTGCCCATGGAAACATAAAGATGATTTCTACATCAAATAGTAGAAAACCAATTGCAACTAAATAGAATTTTACTGAGAATCTTATATTAGTATTCCCAACAGGATTTGTAACTCCACTTTCATATACAGTGTTTTTTAGTTTGTCATCAGTATTGTTTGGTCCAAGATACTTAGTTAGTAGGAATACTCCTACTAATATAAAAGCAATTGCAACAAATATTACTGACGAAAGAATTAAATGTGTTGACATAATCTATCCCATATATTTATATTGTTTAGGAAATTGTACAATATTTTAAGTAACTATTTGGTCATATGGCAAAAATTAGTTACACTTAATTATTTAGTGAGAAGAATGGTAATACTAGGAAAAAAATTACTTAAAATTTTGTAACTATTTTACACAGTGCTTTTTCTAAGCTCTCTTTAGGCAATGCACAATTGAGTCTAAAATAGCCCTTTCCTTCGAGTCCAAAGCTGCTTCCTTCATTTAATGCAACTTTTGATTCTTCAAGTAGCTTTTGTTTCACTTTGTTATAGTCACTAATAGTATTTTTAAAGCTTAACCAAAGTAAATAAGTTGATTCAGGTTCAATTAAATCTATTTTTGAATTATTTTTTTCTAAATAATTTTTAGTAAATAAAATATTATTTTTAAGATAAACTAATAATTCTTCTAACCAGTCTTCGCTATACTCGTATGCAGCTTCTAAAGCTACAAATCCAAAAACATTAACTGAACTTATACCTCTTTTTTCTACTACATTTTTAAATCTATTCATCAGATTCTCATTTTTGCATATTGCATATGCGCAATTTAGCCCAGCTGTGTTGAAAGTTTTACCTGGAGAATTTAACGTAAGTGTATTATTCGCTATCTCTTCTGATATTGATGCTAGTGGTATAAATTTTTTAAACACAATGTCAGCATGGATCTCATCACTAATCATTAATATATTATTTTCAATACATATTTTTGCTAACTCTTCTAACTCTTCTTTATCCCATACTCTGCCAACAGGATTGTGTGGAGAACATAATACAAAAATTTTTGTTTTAGAACTTATTTTAGATTTTAAATCTTCTAAATCCATACGATAATAACCATTTTCTTCTATTAAAGGATTTTTTACAAGTTTTCTATTATTTGATTTTATGTGTTTAAAAAGTGGAAAATAGACTGGCGTTTGGACAATAATTTCATCACCTTCTTCACTAAAAGCTTCAACAGTAGCACTATAAGCTGGTACTACTCCGTTAACAAAATTTATCCAAGATGTATCAATATCCCAGTTATGTCTTTTTTTCATCCAACTTTTAACTAAGTTATATGTTTTTTCTGTTGCAATTGGATATCCAAACAATCCAGCTTCTGCTTTTTCCTTCATCGCATTAATAATTACATCAGGAGTTTTGAAATCCATATCTGCTACCCAAAGTGGTTGTAAATCTTCATATCCAAAATATTTTTTTAGTGCATCATATTTAACACAAGAGGTGTTTTTTCTATCAATTAGTTCATCAAAATTATAAATCATACAAAATATCCCTATTATAAACAATTTTTTATTGATAAAATGATATAAGAATTATTCTAATTATTAGGTTATTTTGAGGATATAATGAAAGAAGCTATAGAAATTTTAAAAAAGAATGACTTGTTAAAAGTTATTGATGAAGAACTGGATATCTATTTAGAGATACCTCATGTTGCATATGTTGAAGTAAAAAAAGAGGATTCAAAAGCAATTTTATTTACTAATGTTGTAGATAAAAAAAACAATAAAAAATTTGATATGCCTGTTCTTATGAATGTATTTTGTAATGAAAAAGCCGTAAAACTTTTTATTGGAGATGGAGATAAAATTGGTTCTGAGATTGAATCTTTACTTAAAATGAAGCCACCAACAACTTTTTCTGAAAAACTATCAACGTTTGGAAAACTGTTTGCATTAAAAAACACTATTCCTAAGAAAAATAAAGGAAAAGGTGAGTGTCAGCAAGTAATCAAGTTGGTAGAAGATGCAAAACTATCTGATTTACCAGTATTAACAACATGGGAACAAGATGGTGGTCCTTTTATTACTATGGGACAAGTTTATACAACTTCTTTAAATGGTGAAATGAAAAATTTAGGTATGTATAGGCTTCAAGTGTATGATGATCATACTCTTGGAATGCATTGGCAAATCCATAAAGATTCAAACCATTTTTTTCATGAATACAAAAAAGCTGGCAAAAAAATGCCAGTATCAATTGGTATTGGTGGAGATCCGATGTATATTTGGTGTGGACAAGCACCTCTTCCAATTGGTGTATTTGAACTAATGCTTTATGGTTTTGTAAAAAATAAAAATGCACAACTTGTTAAATCAATTACAAACGATATTTGGGTACCTAAAGATAATGATTTTATAATTGAGGGATTTGTTGATACTTCAAAAATGAAAATTGAAGGTCCTTTTGGAGATCATACAGGATATTATACTTTAGAAGAAGAGTATCCATTTTTAGAAGTTAGTGCTATAACTTCAAAAAAAGAACCTACATATTTAGCTACAGTTGTTGGAAAACCACCTTTAGAAGATAAATATATGGGACATGCAACTGAAAGAATATTTTTACCTTTATTAAAAACTACAGCACCTGATTTAATTGATTATTATATGCCTGAAAATGGGGTGTTTCATAATCTAATATTAGCAAAAATTAAAACTTTATACCCTGGTCATGCAAGTCAGATGATGCATGCATTTTGGGGAGTAGGGCAGATGAGTTTTGTTAAACATGCTGTATTTGTAGGGGAGGATGCACCTGCATTAACTGATCATGAAGCTATTACAGAATATATCTTAAATAGAATTGATATAGATGATATTCTTATTTCAAAAGGTGTAGTTGATGCACTTGATCATTCAAGTCCTAAATTTGCTGTAGGTGGAAAATTAGGTTTAGATTGTACAGGTGAAGAGATAAAAGAGTTAGGGATAACTATATTATCTGATAAAGAACTTTTAACTAAAATAAATAGTATTACAGATGAAGTTAAAGATTTGAAACAATATTTTACAAATACAAAAAATCCTGTAACGATTATAACCGTAGATAAACAAAGAAATCAAAAACATCTCTTTGAAGATTTGAAACCTTTATATTCAAATATAAAAATATTAGTTATTGTTGATGCAGCTAATCAAAATGATGTAAATAATCCATATATGTTAATATGGAGAGTAGTTAATAATATTGATTCTAACAGAGATATTTATATAGATTCAAATATAATTTGTGTTGATGGTACAAATAAAAACTCACATGATAATTTTAATAGAAGATGGCCAGATGATGTTGATTGTAGCAAGGATGTAATTGATTCATTAAGAGAAAGAGGAATTTTAGATATAAGTGATGAGTTTATAAAAAAATATCAGCTTTAATATAAAAGTGGTTAAACCACTTTTATATCATTTTTACCATGTTTCTTTACATAATACATGGCATGGTCAACCCTTGTTAGTACAGAGTCTTTATTGTCAGTTTCATTAAAACTTGTTATACCGAAACTACAAGTCACAGATCTATTAATATCAAAATCAAATTTAGAAATCTTCTCTTTGAGTAAATTTGCAATAACTCCTGCTTTTTCTTTATCTGTTTCTGGTAATATGATTATAAACTCTTCTCCACCCCATCTACCAAAAAAATCTGTTTTTCTAATAGAGTTTTTTATTAAAGTTGATATACTCTTTAAAACTTTGTCCCCGTGACTATGACTTAGATCATCATTTATCAATTTAAAGTTATCTATATCAAAAAATATAATTGACAATTCTCTTTTATACCTTTTTGATCTATTAATTTCGTTGTCAAAAATTGATGTCATTTTTCTTCTATTGTAAATATTTGTTAAAGAGTCTATATTTGCGACTTTATTTAATTGTAATTCAACCTCTTCTCTTCTTTTTATCTCTTTATTCATTACTCTATTACTTCTAAAGATAAATAGCAAAAGTATTATTAAAGGTATTAATATCTTATAAAGTTCCTTATAGTCTTGATTTTTTTGATAAACAATAGAATAATACTTTGAGGAAATTGACTCTCTATCTTTTTCTGAAATGGTTGCAATAGCTTTATTTAAAAGATTTATTAACATCTTATTTTCCGCATTAACTACAAGTTTCAAATCGTACTTCTCATCAAAAGAACCTATAATCTTTATGTCGTTTAATCCTTTATTTGAAATTGTATAGTTTAAAGCGGGAATTTTATTTACTATAGCATAAACTTTTTTTTCTTTTAAAAGTAATATTCCCTCTTCTGCATTTTTTACTTCTACAAAATTAATTTTTGGATAGTTCTTTTTAATCATTTTATAGTAAGAAGTGTATTTAATAATTGCTATTTTTTTACCATTTAATTCATTTATATCTGAAATATAAGGTGTATCCATAAATGAAGCGAGACCTATTTTTATTTCTGCTATTGAGTCAGTTAACGCAGTTATTTCAGTTTTGTCTCTTTTACTAAAAGCATATTTAACTAGATTAGGATTTTTTTTGATTTTTTCTAATGATTTTTTTGAATTATTTACAATCTCTATTTCACTATTTTTCAAGTTTAGTCTTTTTGCAATAAGTTTCCAATAATCTATCTCTATACCTTGTACCTTATTATCTACCATCATTGTAAAAGGTGGAAAATTGTTATCACTTAAAAGTTTAATTTTTGTTTGTTTTATATATTTTTTCTGATTTAAAGAATATAAAATATTTAAACTATCGTAGACAAAATCTTCAACTTTTGGTATTTTAATATTTTTGTCTCCAAAACCTAAAAGTATATATAATCGTTGCATCTCTTTAATTTTATTTTTATCAAGTTTACCTAATAATCCATCTTCAATTTTGGATAATTTTTTTAAAACTTGACCTTCATAGATTAATGATTCTAAACTTTTATTTTGAGTGTTATATTTCTCATAAATTATTTTTGCTGTTTCTTCAATATTATTAAAGGCATATTCCCAACCTCTCATTGTAGCTCTATATATTTTTCTGACTCTTTTTGAATGATTCATTAATTCATCTTCTGATGTAAAAAATATACCACCATAAAAATCAAAGCCATAATCACTAGGGTTTAAAACATTATACTTAATACCTTTTTTCTCTAATAAATAAGGTTCATTAGAAAGATAACAACCCATAGCGTCAGTTTTGCCATTGATTAAATCATCTAGATTAAAAGAGTGTTTTTGAAAGTTTATATCTTCTAACTTTAAACCTTGAGACATTATCATTGAGTTTATGCTAGCTGCTGACCTTGCATCTGAAGTTAACATAACTTTTTTATTTTTTAGCTCACTAGGTTTTGTAATATTTAAATCTTTTTTAGTAATCAACACCATAGGAGAAGTTTGATAAATAGCATTAAGCAATACTACTTTTTTATTTTCTAATCTATCAATTATCAAAGAAGACTTTCCAACACCATAATCACTTTTTTTCTTTAAAACATCTTCAACTACATTTATATCAGAATTATATTCTTTTATTGAAACATCAAAACCTTGGTTCTTGTAATAACCTTTTTCTTTTGCAATATAGAACCCAGCAAATTGAAATTGATGTAACCAATCTAATTGAATAGATACTTTTTCTAATTTTTGTGCACTAAGTATTGATGAGAATAGGGTAAGAGAGATTATTATTTTAATTAAATTCATGATTAAATTATATATTATTTTTTATTAATTTTATGTTTAAATAGGGTTAATTATAAAATCAAAATATAATTTAAATATAAAACCTGATATAATCAATTCTTTAAATATTATTGAGGAAATATATATATGATTTTAATGATAGATAATTATGACTCTTTTACTTACAATATTGTTCAATATTGTCTAGAATTAGGAGCAGATTTAAAAGTTATTAGAAATGATGAAATGTCAGTACAAGAGATAGAAAAATTAAATCCTGAAAAAATTATTATATCTCCAGGACCAGCTACACCAAATGAAGCAGGTGTTTGTTTAGAAGCAATAGAATATTTTGCAGATAAAAAGCCAATTCTAGGAATTTGTTTAGGTCATCAAAGTATAGCCCAGGTTTTTGGCGGAGAGGTTATTCGTGCAGAAAATATGATGCATGGTAAAACTTCAAAGATGAAAAAAGTTAAAGATACTAAAATTTTTGATGGATTACCAAATGAATTTACACAAACAAGATATCACTCATTAACAGTAAATAAAAATAATCTACCAAAATGTATTATTCCAACTTCATACAGTATGGATGATAATGAAATAATGTCTTTAGAAATTGAAGGTAAAGATATATATGGTGTTCAATTTCACCCAGAATCAATAATGAGTGAACATGGATTTACAATATTAAATAACTTTCTAAAATTATGAGTTTAACAGATAATATTTACAAATACATATTTTATTTAGCACTTTTTGTAGTATTATCAGTTCTTTTTTTTACAGTAGATGGTTTAAGTATCTCTTATAAAGAGGCTTTAAATGTCTATGTAAATAACTCTTTACTATCTATAATAACTAATGGTTCAATTTATATTTTTGGTGAAAACGATTATGCATTAAGGACACCTTTTATAATTACATATTTTTTTAGTGTAATTTTGATGTATAAATTAACAGAGAATCTTTTTAAAAAAAATATAGATAGATTAATCTCTATTCTAATATTTATGTTATTACCTGGTTTGCTTAGTGCAGCATTATTAGTTAATAGTGCAATTATTGTTACTTTTTTAACTATTGTTTATCTATATTATTTAAAGACTACTCAAAAACATTCATATATATTGCTTTTACTCTTCCTTTTTATAGATAACTCTTTTGCAATATTTTTTCTAGCTTTATTTTTTTTCTCATTAAAAGAGGATGATAAAAAACTTTTATTTGTCTCTTTAATACTTTTTGCAGTTTCTATGGCTTTATATGGTTTTGATACAGGTGGAAAGCCAAGAGGATTTCTTGTTGATACTTTTGGTATATATGCTTCAATATTTTCCCCTTTATTGTTTATCTATTTTTTCTATACAATATATAGAGAAGGTGTTAAAGGTGATAGACATATTGTATGGTACATATCTGCAACTTCATTAGCTTTTTCTTTATTATTTTCTTTTAGACAAAGAATATATATTGAGGATTATGCTCCTTTTGTTGTTATTTTTCTGCCTTATATGGTAAAAAACTTTGTACATAGTTTTAGAGTAAGACTTCCACAGTTTAGAACAAAACATATTTATATTACAATTCTTACTTTATTGGTACTTGTCCTTAATGCAACAATAACAATTTTCAATAAACCTTTATATTTGATATTAGATAATCCTAAAAAACATTTTGCTTATAAATATAATATTGCAAAAGAATTAGCATTAAAATTAAAAGAAAACAATATTGACGAAATTGAAAGTGATGAAAAAGAGTTGATTTTAAGATTAAAATTTTACGGAATTAAAGAGGGGCGAAAATATTTTGTATCAACTAGAAAACAATACTATTTTGATAATGAAATACCTATTAATTATTTAGGTAAAACTGTAGCCAATGCTTATATCATAAAAAACTGATGAAAAAGAAGAGTTATTCGTTACTTGAATTAATACTCATAATCTTCATAATCTCTATTATATATTATTCTATATCTTTAAATAAACATGACAATAAATTAGATGAACTAACAAATAGAATAGTTTTGTATCTAAAGCAAACAAGATATCAAGCTCTTATAGATAATAAAAAAGAAAAAAATCAAGAGCTTTGGTATAAAAAAAGATGGACTTTAAAATTTTTTAACTGTAAAGAGAGTGTAGGCGGAATCTACTATGTTATATATAGTGATAACAATATGACAGGTCATCCCAATTTGGATGAATCACTAAAAGATCCATTAACGAAAAAAAGAATATATTCTTCAAATAATTGTGAAATTAGTAAAAACACAAGTAAATATGTTTTGGTAACAAAAGAGTTTGATGTAGAAAATATAAAACTATCATGCAATAGTACTTCAACAATAGGGCAGATATCATATGGAGGAGAAGGGAGAGTATATTCAAGATTAAGTAGTAAAGAAAATGAAGCAAATAGATATGAGATAGAAGAAAGATGTAAAATAGAGATAATAACAAAGAGTAAAGAGAAGAGAGAAATAATAATAGAAGGGAAGAGTGGATATGTATATAAAGGTAAAAGACCTTAAAATGTGGGCTAAAAGAGTAAAAAAAAATAACAAAGAAAAAAAGAGAAGATAAAAAGAGCAAAAACTTTCAAAATTTAAGCCAGGAATAAGAAAAAACCCTTGACAAGCGTTAAAAAATCTATTATAATTCCCGTCCAATTTCAGAGGAACGACACAAAGTTTTGAAGAGATGGATGATCTTTAACAACGAAGGTTTGTAAGAAGAAGTAATTTTTATAAACCGAATATGATAACACAAAAATATAACAACAAGAATATAAGTAAATTATATCCTTGTCTATTTAAGAAACATAAAGCTAAGCTTTACAAATGAGATTTAGTTTTGTTACAAAAGTAATAAAACATAAGTCAGAGAATTAAACATTCATAATATTATGGAGAGTTTGATCCTGGCTCAGAGTGAACGCTGGCGGCGTGCCTAACACATGCAAGTCGAACGAGAACGGACTTAAGCTTGCTTAAGTTGTCAGCTAAGTGGCGCACGGGTGAGTAATGTATAGTTAACCTGCCCTCTAGAAAGGAATAACAGATGGAAACGTCTGCTAATGCCCTATATGCCTTTAATTCATAAGAATGCAAGGGAAACGCTTTAGTGCTAGAGGATGGGACTGTATGGTATCAGATAGTTGGTGAGGTAATGGCTCACCAAGTCAATGACGCCTAACTGGTTTGAGAGGATGATCAGTCACACTGGAACTGAGACACGGTCCAGACTCCTACGGGAGGCAGCAGTGGGGAATATTGCACAATGGAGGAAACTCTGATGCAGCAACGCCGCGTGGAGGATGACACTTTTCGGAGCGTAAACTCCTTTTATATAGGAAGATAATGACGGTACTATATGAATAAGCACCGGCTAACTCCGTGCCAGCAGCCGCGGTAATACGGAGGGTGCAAGCGTTACTCGGAATCACTGGGCGTAAAGAGCGTGTAGGCGGATAGATAAGTCAGAAGTGAAATCCAATAGCTCAACTATTGAACTGCTTTTGAAACTGTCTATCTAGAATATGGGAGAGGTAGATGGAATTTCTGGTGTAGGGGTAAAATCCGTAGAGATCAGAAGGAATACCGATTGCGAAGGCGATCTACTGGAACATTATTGACGCTGAGACGCGAAAGCGTGGGGAGCAAACAGGATTAGATACCCTGGTAGTCCACGCCCTAAACGATGTACACTAGTTGTTGCGATGCTAGACATTGCAGTAATGCAGTTAACACATTAAGTGTACCGCCTGGGGAGTACGGTCGCAAGATTAAAACTCAAAGGAATAGACGGGGACCCGCACAAGCGGTGGAGCATGTGGTTTAATTCGACGATACGCGAAGAACCTTACCTGGACTTGACATTTACAGAATGATTTAGAGATAGATTAGTGTCTGCTTGCAGAAACTGTAGGACAGGTGCTGCACGGCTGTCGTCAGCTCGTGTCGTGAGATGTTGGGTTAAGTCCCGCAACGAGCGCAACCCACGTCGTTAGTTGCTAACAGTTCGGCTGAGAACTCTAACGAGACTGCCTGGGCAACCAGGAGGAAGGTGTGGACGACGTCAAGTCATCATGGCCCTTACGTCCAGGGCTACACACGTGCTACAATGGGGCATACAAAGAGCAGCGA
Organism: Halarcobacter sp.; assembly: GCF_963676935.1. NCBI lineage: Bacteria > Pseudomonadati > Campylobacterota > Epsilonproteobacteria > Campylobacterales > Arcobacteraceae > Halarcobacter > Halarcobacter sp. The sequence goes on along the minus strand of NZ_OY781470.1, from coordinate 2,439,456 downwards.
TACCGCGAGGTGGAGCAAATCTCAAAAATGCCTCCCAGTTCGGATAGTAGTCTGCAACTCGACTACTTGAAGTTGGAATCGCTAGTAATCGTAGATCAGCAATGCTACGGTGAATACGTTCCCGGGTCTTGTACTCACCGCCCGTCACACCATGGGAGTTGAACTCATTCGAAGCGGGGATGCTAAAGTAGCTACCCTCCACAGTGGATTCAGCGACTGGGGTGAAGTCGTAACAAGGTAACCGTAGGAGAACCTGCGGTTGGATCACCTCCTTTCAGAGAAGAGAAGTTAGATTCGTTTCTAACTTCCAAAGCAATCAAAGAGATTGCAGTTATCATGTTCGGTTTATAAAGATTATTTCAAAGAATAGGTGAAGAATGGGCCTATAGCTCAGCTGGCTAGAGCGCTCGACTGATAATCGTGAGGTCCCAGGTTCAAGTCCTGGTAGGCCCACCATATAATAATCTGATTAGTATGTGGGGATATAGCTCAGCTGGGAGAGCGCCTGCCTTGCACGCAGGAGGTCAGCGGTTCGATCCCGCTTATCTCCACCATCTATTTAAGCAAATCAAGTTAAAAGAGTTAGCTAAATTTTAATATAAATTCTAAAGAGAATAGAATTTATATTAGGATTTATCCTAAACTGTTATGCAAATAACAATGATATTTAAAAACATAATGTTAAAGTCTTTAATTTTTTCGTTTAATGATCTTTCGTATGAAGATTATTAAAAAAAACAAAAAAATTTCATATCTAAAAATGATTATGTTAATAATTAAGATTATTAATATAAAAAGTATAGATAGACACAACTGTTTTATTGAGTTTTAGATTCAATAAGATAGTAGCCAAGGAATAATTATTCAAAAAGGTTAAAGTAAGAAATTACTTTATTCTCAAATAAAATAAGCTATAAAGGGCTAATGGTGGATGCCTAGACTGTAAGAGGCGATGAAGGACGTACTAGACTGCGATAAGCATTGGGGAGCCGTCAAGAGGCTTTGATCCAGTGATTTCCGAATGGGACAACCCAGCATGTTATGCATGTTATCCTTTCGAGGAGGCGAACCTGGTGAAGTGAAACATCTCAGTAACCAGAGGAAAAGAAATCAATTGAGATTCCCAAAGTAGCGGCGAGCGAAATGGGATTAGGGCATTAAGTGATAGCATTTTAAATAGGTGAACAAACTGGAAAGTTTGAGCATAGAAGGTGAAACTCCTGTAACCGAAATTTTTAATGTGGTACTAGGCTTAAGAACGAGTAGGACGGAACACGTGATATTTTGTCTGAATATGGGAGGACCACCTTCCAACCCTAAATACTACTTACAGATCGATAGTGAACAAGTACCGTGAGGGAAAGGTGAAAAGTACCCCAGTGAGGGGAGTGAAATAGAACCTGAAACCATTAGCTTACAATCATTCGGAGCCCTATGATTTATCAGGGTGACGGACTGCCTTTTGCATAATGAGCCTGCGAGTTGTGGTATCTGGCAAGGTTAAGCCAAGTGTGAAGCCGTAGCGAAAGCGAGTCTTAATAGGGCGAATTAGTCAGATGCTGCAGACCCGAAACGAAGTGATCTATCCATGAGCAGGTTGAAGCTGGTGTAAGAGCTAGTGGAGGACCGAACCGGTAGGCGTTGAAAAGTCTTCGGATGACTTGTGGATAGGGGTGAAAGGCCAATCAAACTTCGTGATAGCTGGTTCTCTCCGAAATATATTTAGGTATAGCCTTATGTAGTAACATATAGGGGTAGAGCACTGAATGGGCTAGGGCTGCTTACCGCGGTACCAAACCCTATCAAACTTCGAATACTATATGCGTAATCATAGGAGTCAGGCGTAGGGTGATAAAATCCTATGTCGAGAGGGGAACAACCCAGACTAACAGCTAAGGTCCCTAAGTTACATCTAAGTGGAAAACGATGTGGAGTTACTGTGACAACCAGGAGGTTGGCTTAGAAGCAGCCACCCTTTAAAGAAAGCGTAACAGCTCACTGGTCTAGTGATTCTGCGCGGAAAATATAACGGGGCTAAGATGTACACCGAAGCTTTAGACTTGATTTATCAAGTGGTAGGAGAGCGTTCTATTCAGCGTAGAAGATGTACCGGTAAGGAGCGTTGGAGCGGATAGAAGTGAGCATGCAGGCATGAGTAGCGAGAATTAAGGTGAGAATCCTTAACGCCGAAAACCCAAGGTTTCCTACGCGATGCTCGTCATCGTAGGGTTAGTCGGGTCCTAAGTCGAGTCCGAAAGGGGTAGACGATGGCAAATTGGTTAATATTCCAATACCAACAAATAAGCGCGATGTGGGGACGCATAGAGTTAATCGAGCTCACTGATGGAATAGTGGGTCGAAGGACGTAGGTTGATACTTAGGCAAATCCGGGTATCGTTAGACCGAGATCTTACAGGCTCTTGACACTCTTCGGAGGAGATAGAGAATCGATGATACTGTCGTGCCAAGAAAAGCCACTAAGTATATTATTTGTTGCCCGTACCGTAAACCGACACAGGTGGGTGGGATGAGTATTCTAAGGCGCGTGGAAGAACCCTGGTTAAGGAACTCTGCAAACTAGCACCGTATCTTCGGTATAAGGTGTGCCTACTCCGGTATAGAGACTTGCTCTCGAAAGCTGGAAAGGTTGCAACAAAGAGTCCCTCCCGACTGTTTACCAAAAACACAGCACTTTGCTAACACGTAAGTGGATGTATAAGGTGTGACGCCTGCCCGGTGCTCGAAGGTTAACTGATGATGTTAGCGCAAGCGAAGCATTTGATTGAAGCCCGAGTAAACGGCGGCCGTAACTATAACGGTCCTAAGGTAGCGAAATTCCTTGTCGGTTAAATACCGACCTGCATGAATGGCGTAACGAGATGGGAGCTGTCTCAACCAGGGATCCAGTGAAATTGTAGTGGAGGTGAAAATTCCTCCTACCCGCGGAAAGACGGAAAGACCCCGTGCACCTTTACTACAGCTTGACACTGTAGCTTGGATATTCATGTGCAGGATAGGTGGGAGGCTTTGAAACTTGGACGCTAGTACAAGTGGAGCCAACCTTGAGATACCACCCTTGAATATTTGAGTTACTAACTGCGAGAAGTTATCCTTCTTCAGGACAATGTCTGGTGGGTAGTTTGACTGGGGCGGTCGCCTCCTAAAAAGTAACGGAGGCTTACAAAGGTTAGTTCATGGCGGATGGAAATCGCCAGTTGAGTATAATGGCAAAAACTAGCTTGACTGTGAGACATACAAGTCGAACAGAGACGAAAGTCGGTCATAGTGATCCGGTGGTTCTGTGTGGAAGGGCCATCGCTCAAAGGATAAAAGGTACGCCGGGGATAACAGGCTGATCTCCCCCAAGAGCTCACATCGACGGGGAGGTTTGGCACCTCGATGTCGGCTCATCGCATCCTGGGGCTGGAGCAGGTCCCAAGGGTATGGCTGTTCGCCATTTAAAGCGGTACGCGAGCTGGGTTCAGAACGTCGTGAGACAGTTCGGTCCCTATCTTCCGTGGGCGTAGGAAAGTTGAAGAGATTTGTCCCTAGTACGAGAGGACCGGGATGAACGTACCACTAGTGTACCAATTGTTCTGCCAAGGGCATCGTTGGGTAGCTACGTACGGATGTGATAAGAGCTGAAAGCATCTAAGCTCGAAGCCAACTCTAAGATGAACTTTCCCTGAAGATCCCAGCAAGACTAGCTGGTTGATAGGCTAGATGTGTAAGCGTTGAAAGACGTTTAGCTGACTAGTACTAATAGATCGTTTGGCTTTTTTTAAACTATTTCTTGGTTTACTATCTTATTGAGTTTAACTCAGTATTGTGTCAAAGACTTAACATTATAATTTTTATAACTCATAAATGTGAGTACAGAGCAAACTTTTAAAGTTTGTTTGATACTCATATTGCTGGTGGTTATAGCGAGGTGGAAATACCCGGCTCCATTCCGAACCCGGAAGTCAAGCACCTCTGCGCTGATAATACTGCAGGTTTCACTTGTGGAAACGTAGGCCGCTGCCAGCTCTTGAGTGTTTTTTAAGCTTTTAGTTTATTCATCTCTATTTGATGTTTAAGCTAAGAGCTTTTTTTTTGCTCTTTTTTTTACCCCTTTGCTTTTTATTTTTATATACTAATTATTTTATTTTACTTATTTATAACGTAGATTTAAATATTATATTAAACAAATTTATAAATTAAATTAGGTTAATATTGTTTAGAGATATAAAATTAGAATACTTGGATTTTTCATATAAAAACTTTAATATTTATAGTGCATCTTCTCTTGATGAAGAATCTAAATACATAGTTAAAACTACAAAAGATTTAGATTCAAATTATGAAGCTGAAGTTTTATTAGAAAATGAATACAATATATTAAAAGATTTGTCCCATGAAAATTTATTGAAGCCAATAAAATCAAATAAAATTGGTAATAGATTTTATATATATTATGAATATTTTGATGGCTTTAGTTTAAAACATTTTTTTAATGATTTAAATAAGAATAAACTAGAGAAATTTTTATCTATTGTATTAAAAATACTTGATACACTGAATTATCTTCATAAAAATAGCATAGTACATAATTCTCTTAATCTAGATTCAATTTTAGTAAGTAAAGACTTAAACGATTTGAAAATAGTTAATTTTGAAAATAGTTTTCATTTAAATAAAATAAAGAAAAAAATTGAATTAAATAATTCGTATTATACTGCCCCTGAACAAACTTCAAGAATTAATCAAAATTTAAATGAAAAGGTAGATATATATTCTTTAGGAATAATTTTTTATGAATTATTATCAGGTAATAAACCATATGAAATAGATAATTTAAACACTTATGATATTGTAGCTAGAGAACTACCTAGTATTAATGAATTAAAAAAAGAGATACCTAATATATTATCTAAAGTCATCTCTAAAATGATTAATAAAAATCCGGAAGATAGGTATGATAATATATTATCATTATATTTAGATATAGAAAAAATTAAAAGAGAATTATCAAACAAAAATGATATTGATTTTGAAATAGATACTTTTAAAAAAAATTTCTTAATAAAAAACGAAAATTTATTTTTTGGAAGGGATAAAGAATTTTCCCTTTTTATGAAAAACTTTTTAACTACAAATGACAATAATCAATTACATATAGTTGCCGGCAAGTCTGGAGTAGGTAAAACAACATTTGTTAAAAAAATAATTAATAAATATAAAGAAGACTTTAATTTTATTGATGTGAAATTTGATAATTATAAACAATATATTCCTCATAAGGTTTTAATTAATAGCTTTAGAAAATTTTGTAAAGAGATTTTAGTAAAAGATGAGAGTGAATTGTCATTTTGGAAAACCAAATTTTTAGTAAGTTTAGGTAATGATATTCAAGTACTATATAATTTTATTCCTGAACTAAAAACACTTATTGGTGAAGTGAATGCTATTTCTGAATTAGATTTAGTTGATTCAAAAATAAGATTTAATAACACACTAACTAAGTTCTTGCAATTGTTTTCTTCAAAAAAAGAACCTCTTATTATATTTTTAGATGATATGCAATGGGCAGATAATATAACTTTAGAATGGTTAAGTATTTTTTTACAAAGAGTATCTTTTACAAAAGTAATAATAAGCTATAGAGATAATGAAGTAGATAAAGAATCTATTTTATTAAGAAAAATCTCATTCTTTTCCTATTGCAAAGATTTAGATGTTTTTGAATATAAATTAAATCTACTTACACAAAAAGATATTGAACTTTTAATTAATTCTAATATAACTTTAAAAGATAGTGAAAAATTAGCTAGTGTAGTTTTTAATAAGACAGAAGGTAATGCATTTTTCATAATACAATTTTTAAAAGATATTTTAGATAAAAAAATACTTTTTTATGATGAATCTGAATTTATCTGGAATTATAATTATGATATATTAAAAAAATTGAACGTAAAAAGTGATATTGTAGAATTTTTAGAAAAAAGAATTAATTCTTTAAATAATGATCAAATACGATTATTACAAATTGCATCATGTATAGGAAATACTTTTTCCCATGAGATATTAAAAGAGATATATAATTTAGATCAAATTTTTGACAGCTGTTTAGAGTATTGTATTAATCATGAATGGATATTAGAAACAGGGTTATTAGACTATAAAATATATCAATTTTCTCATGACAAGATACAGCAGGTATTTTATTCATTATTAACTGAACAGAGAATGACAAATTTTCATAAATTAATTGGAGATTATTATTTTAAAAGATTTAATAATAAAAATGATGAATATCTTTTATTATGTGTAAACCATTATAATAAAGCAAAAAAATATTTTGATAAAGAATCTAATATTATAGAGTTAGCAAAACTTAATTACAAAGCATCATTAGTTGCAAGAGATAATGGAGATTTTCAATTGTCAAATGAATATATAGATAATTTATTTGATTTTTATATTGAAATTAAAAAAGATGAAGAGTATTGTGAATATTTAAAAGACTACGCTATTTGCAAACACTTAGCATATAATAAAACAAAAGCAATTAAATCTTATAAAATGGCATTAGTATATTGTAAAGATGATATAAAAAAAGCATATATTTATGAGCAATTAATTAAATTATATAGCGATTTCTCAGACTTTAATGATGCATATCTTACAGGTAAAGAAGCTTTATCCTTATTTAATATTTTTATTCCAAATGGATTTAATCCCATTATTTTTATAAAAGATTTTATTGAGTTAAAAATAAGACTAAAAAATAAAAATATTCATACTTTACTAAATCTAAAAGAATCTACTGATGAAAAAATTATTATTAGTATAAAACTTCTATCTTCTGTTTTAAAAGCGGCATATCAAATTAAACCAGAATTATGTGCTCTTATATCAATGAAACTTGTAAAAATATGTTTAAGATATGGAGATACAAAAGATGCAGTTATTGGTTTTATGGTTTTTGGTGTTATATTTCAAGGAGCAATCTTAGGAAATCATAAAATAGGTTATGACTATGCTCAATTATCTTTAAATATGATAAAGAAATATAAAAATTCAGTTTTAGAACCTGAAGTTAAATTTGTAACTGGATATTTTGGTTTATCTTGGATAGAATCAAGTATATATACTGAACAAAATTGGTTTGAATCTTATAATAATGGAATTTTGAATGGTGATTTATTTCATAGTGCATGTGCAGCTGCTGGAATAATTCAGAGTATGTATATGAGAGGTGAGAAATTTGATAAGATAGATAATCAAATTACAATATTCGTAAAAGAGTTGTCTAAAAGAGGTGAAAGTGAACAATTAGATACTATATTAGGTATTAGACAAGCATTAAAGAATTTAAAAGGTGAGACTTTAAATGTTACTACTTTTGATGATGATACTTTTAATGAAAAACAATATGTAGAAAAACTATCAAAATTTAATTCAAAGCACTTTGCGCATATGTATTATATTAATAAAATGATAAGTTTATATTTTTATGAAAACTATGATTTAGCTTTAGAGTATTTAAATACTAGTAAAAAATATTTAAGTGATTCAAAGGGTACATTACATTATGTAGAGCACTTCTTTTACGAATCACTGATTTTAGAAAAATCTGTTTATAAAGCAGATTTAAGAAGAAAATTTCTATTGATTAAAAAAATAAAAAATAATTTAAAAATATTTGAAAAATTTGCGAAAAATTGTCCTGAAAATTTTATATCAAAAAAAAATATATTAAGCGCAATAGTTGCAAAACTAGATAAAAATTATATTTTATCTCAAAAATATTTTTTAAAGGCAATAGAAGTTTCAAAAGTATATTCTCAACTTAATGTACAATCAATATCAACAAAAGAGTTATATACGTTATTTATATTCTTAGAACAAGAAAAATTAGCAAATTTATATAAAGATGAATATACTAAAGCTTTTGATGAATGGAAATGTGAAGAAAAAAATGAATTTGAATATAAATCTTTAGATATAAGCACTTTAATTAAATCAACAGAGATAATTTTCAAAGAACAGAAGTTATCAAATCTTTTGAAAAGTTTGATGAAAATATTATTAGAAAACTCAGGTGCCCAAAATGCATTTATTATACTAGAAGAGGATTTTGTTTATAAAGTTGAAGCAGCTGCTTTTAATAGTGATAAAAATTCAATAAACGTACTTATAAATAAAAATTACAAAGAGTTTGATAATATTGTCCAAGATATTGTTAAATATGTGATTAGGACAAAAGAATCTATTGTAATAAATGATTATGAAAAAGATCCACTTTTCTTTGGACATAAAAAAGGAAAAAGAGAAGTTTTAAAATCTATTATTTCAATACCTTTAGTTTTACAAAATAGTTTAAAAGGCATTATTTATTTAGAAAATAATCTTTTACCAGGAATATTTACAGATGAAAAAATTGATTTTTTAAAACACCTAAGTTCTCAAATAACTATTTCCGTTGAGAATGCAAAAATATATAAAAGTTTAGAACAAAAGGTACAAAAAAGAACAAAAGATATAGATGAAAAAAATGAAATTTTATTAGAACAAAATACTTTATTACAAAAACAAAATAATCAAATTTCAGAGTTAAATAGAAATTTAACGAAAGAGAATCAAAAAAGAAAATTAGTAGAAGAAAAACTTCAAAATGCTATTAAAGAGTTGGATCTATTAGCTACTACAGATTCCTTAACAAAATTGAAAAATAGAAGAGTTTTTGATCAGGTTTTAGAAAAAGAGTGTTCTAGAGTATCAAGAAACAAAGAATCGTTTTCTCTTATTATGTGTGATATAGATTATTTTAAAGATTATAATGATTTTTATGGCCATCTACAAGGTGATGAATGTTTAAAATTAGTTGCTAAAACTTTAGAAAGAAATATAAAAAGAAATATTGATTTAATAGCAAGATATGGTGGAGAAGAATTTGCAATTATAATGCCAAATACAAAAAAAGAAGAAGCATATATTTTGGCTAATAATATTAAAAAGTCACTTGAAAAAGAGAAAGAACCTCATGAAAAATCGAAAATCTCATCTTTTATAACTTTAAGTATGGGAGTTGCCAGTTCAGATGAAATAGAGTTTTTAACTCCTAAAAATGTAGTTAGATTTGCTGATAATAAACTTTATGAAGCAAAGGGAAATGGTAGAAATCAAGTAAGGTAAGAGAAAAGAGAATTAATCTCTTTGCTCTTTTATTTCAATTGATTCTATAATATCACCTTGTCTGATACTATCAAGTACTTCAAAACTATTTTCATCATCTTGTTCAATTCCACCAAATACAGTATGATGACCATCTAAATGAGGACAATCAACAAAACAAATAAAGAATTGGCTTCCACCTGTGTCTGGTCCTGCATGAGCCATCGATAAACTACCTCTATTGTGTACTTGTTTATCTGCATTTGTTTCACAAGCAATAGCCCATTCTGGACCACCAGCTCCTGTTCCATCTGGACAACCACCTTGTGCCATAAATCCAGCTATAACTCTGTGGAAGTTAAGTCCATCATAAAATTTATCATTTGCTAATGTAGCAAAATTTGCAACAGTATTAGGTGTTTCTTCATTAAATAGTTTTAACCAAATTACACCTTTTGTTGTAGAAACTTTTGCATATTTAAATTTTGATAATTCTTCTTTTGAATATTCATATTGTTTTAATTCTTTTTTTCCAAAACCAAACATTTTTATCCTTTTACTTTTTATTTGAAATTATATCGTTTTTTGGTGTTAGATAGTTTAATCTAACTAGATTATTAATAATCTCTTTAAATACAGGTACAGCAGACCATGAAGCATAATGGTAATACCAATGTTTACCTGTTGAGACTGGATCAATAACTGTAACACCAATAGTGTATGAGTTTTCTCCATCATTTACAAAACCAAAAAAAGATGAAATATACTCTTTTAAATATTTCCCACCTCTTGCTATTTGTGCTGTACCAGTTTTGCCACCAATCTCAAGACCAGGTATTTGAGCCTCTCTACCAGTTCCTTTATCAACTGTTTTTATAAGTAATCTTTTTATCTCTTTTGCAGTTTTTTCTGTAATTATTCTTTCATCTTTTATTTTATCTTCTTTATATTTGTTTCCATCGATTTCAAAGTATGAAACTATTCTTGGAGTTACAGCAATACCATTATTATTAAATGTTGAATATGCTTTTAAAACTTGCATAAAAGTTGCAGTCATACCTTGTCCATACGATACTGTTGCCTTATAAACATTATCTTCATTTTTTTTGTCATTTGCTGCAAATTGCCAAACTTTAGGCATGTCTCCCTTTTTTTCATAAGGAAGGTCTATTCCTGTTTCTCTGGTAAAACCAAATCTTTTCATCCCTTCAAAAAACTCTGGACCACTTAGTCTTTGAGCAAATTGTAGGGTTCCTATATTTGATGAAAAAATAAGTATGTCATCTAGAGTAAGATAGTGTTTTGTAAATCGGTGGTCATCTTTTATTGTGAATCTTCCTAATTTATACCTTCCTCTAGGAAACTCACCTTTTTTATTTGCTTTGCCTTTTGTATTATAAGCAAATAAAAGTTCATTTTTTTTGATTCTTTTTTTATCTAAAACTAGTGCGATTGCAATAGGTTTTATTACAGAACCAGGTTCAAATTGATATTCAATTGCATTCACATTTAATGATGGGATATCTTTTTGATATATTTTTTCTGGATTAAATCTATTTGAGGATGCTAAAGATAAGATTTTACCTGTTTTACTCTCCATTACAGAAACAATAATCTCTTTTGCTTCTAGTTTCTTTTTATATATATCAAGAATCATTTCATTGTTTTTTTGAAGTTTTAAAGGGATATTTAGAACTATATTAGCTCCATCAATTCTTTGTTTAATTGTAGAATTTCTATTAAATGATATATAAGATAAAACATCTCTATTACCACTTAATATTCCATCTTTGCTATTATTTAGGAGTTTATCATATTTTTTTTCTAATCCTTTAATCCCTTTTACTCTTGTTTTATCATTTTTGGTTTCATACTTTCTAATATATCCAACAACAGGAGTTAAAGTAGTATCATAAGAATAAACTCTTTTTTCCCCACTTTCACTAATACTTAATCCTCTTAAAATTTTTCCACCAGGTACTTTTCTTGATTTAAATACATTAAGTCGTCTTAATTTAAATCCTAATTCTTTTAAATTTTTTGCTGTCTTTGAATCAATATTATATGAAAGGACAAGATTCCCAGGGCTGTTTTTTAGTGCATCTTCTAATTTTTTTTCTATTTTTTTGTAAGGAATATTACTATAAATAGAAAATAATCTTATAAAAAGTTCTTTTTTATTTTCATCAAGGTGTCTAGTATCAATTGATGCTTTATATATTTTTTTTGAAGTTGATATTTTAAAGTTATCAGAACTTACAATATCTCCACGCACTGCTAATTCTTTTTTTGACGTCTCTAATGAGGGTAACCTTCGGTAATCTTTCATAGTGTCAAATATAGAGATTAATAAAATAATTAATAAAAAAAGTATAAAGAAAAACAAAAACATAATTTTCTTGATTTTGTTATCTTTTTCCTTAAAGTTTGAAGACATATTTATCCATAATATAATATAATAAAAAATGAATTCTAACAAAAATACAATTAAAAGAAACAATTCCAACAAGAGAATTTACGAAGCTGATTATGTACTATTTCTATTGGTTAGTTCTTTAATTATAATAAGTATTATTTTCTCATACTCTTTATCAATTTATACAGTTGAATATTATGGATATAATCAATTTCATTTTTTTATTAGACAAATGTTTGTTGGAGTTATGGCAATATTAATTATGTGGGGATTTTCATTAATTGATCCAGATAAAATAGTTAATAGGGTTGGTATGGGTTTTTTTATTATATTTTTTATACTTATGGCTCTTATGCCCTTTTTACCTTCATCTATGGTAACTGCTTCTGGTGGAGCAAATAGATGGATTAGACTTCCAGGATTTTCTTTATCTCCTGTAGAATTTTTTAAAATAGGATTTATATATTTTTTATCATGGTCTTTTCATAGAAGGCTTATTGAGGTTCCTAGAAAAATTGGATTAAAGCAAGAGATGCTTCTTTTAGCTCCATATTTTGTTGCTTTTCTTGTTGTTGTGTTTATTATTGCATTCTTACAAAAAGATTTAGGACAAGTTGTACTTTTAGGAGGAATATTATTTATACTTTTAATTTTTGCAAATAGAAGTTATAAAGTTTTTGTCTCTTTAGGAGTTGTGGGGATTATTGCTTTTATAGGATTAATTATAGCAGCACCACATAGGATACAAAGAATTTTTTCGTGGTGGGCAATGGTACAAGATAAGATACTTTCAATTTTACCTTCATGGGCAGATGCTTATTTACGTATTGATGAACTTCCTGAACCCTATCAAGTATCACACTCTTTAAATGCTATGCACAATGGTGGGATATTTGGTGAAGGTATTGGTTTAGGAGATATAAAATTAGGTTTCTTAAGTGAGGTTCACACCGACTTTGTATTGGCTGGTATTACGGAAGAACTAGGCTTATTAGGTTTAACATTTATAACATTGATTATGTTTTTAATTGTGTTTAGAATATTTAGGATAAGTGGAAGGGTAGAAAACAAAATATATCATCTATTTACAATTGGCGTAGCACTTATGATAATAATTGCATTTTTAATAAATTCATATGGTATCTCGGGAATGATTCCAATTAAAGGTATTGCTGTACCACTTTTAAGTTATGGAGGTTCTTCCATGTTGGCAATGTCAATTGCAATAGGTTTAGTTTTATCAATTAGTAAATCTGTAGATTTAAGTAAAAAGGTTAATCAACAATGAGAGTAGTAATAACAGGTGGAGGAACAGGTGGACATCTAAAAGTTGCAGATGCACTTATTGAAGAGTATTCAAAAAGGGGTATAAAACCAATATTTATTGGATCTATAAATGGACAAGATAAAGATTGGTTTGATAAAGATAAAAGATTATATAAATCATATTTCTTAGAAACAAAGGGTGTTGTAAATAAAAAAGGTTTAGGAAAATTAAGTTCATTGTTTCAAATAATTAAAGCTATGAATAAATGTTTTGATATCTTTGATGATAATGAAGTTAAAACAGTGATTTCTGTTGGTGGTTTTTCTGCTGCACCTGCTACATTTGCCGCAATTTTATCTTGGGGATGTAAACTATACATACATGAACAAAACTCTGTAATGGGTAAATTAAATGAATTAACATCTAGATTTGCTACTGAAGTTTTTAGTTCCTTTGATAGTAGATCCCCTATAAAAGATTATCCTGTTTCAGAAGAGTTCTTTGATAATGCAAGAATAAGAGATGAGATTCAAACTATAATATTCTTAGGTGGTTCTCAAGGGGCGACTGCAATAAATAATTTTGCTTTAAAAGTTGCACCTAAATTAGATAGCTTAGGTTTAAAGATTATTCATCAAACTGGGAAAAACGATTTTGGACGTGTTTCTAAAGAGTATGAAAAAATGAAAATTAATGTTGATGTTTTCCCTTTTTCAAGAGAGATAGCAAAAAAAATGAGCATAGCAGATTTTGCTGTAAGTAGGGCAGGGGCTTCAACTCTTTGGGAACTTTGTGCAAACTCTTTACCCACTTTATTTGTACCTTATCCTTACGCAGCAAGAGACCATCAATATACAAATGCTAAATTTTTGGAAGAAAAAGGTTTATGTTATATCTCTAGAGAAAAAGACCTAAGTGAAGAGTTATTAATAGAAACATTGAAAAAAGATAACTTTACTGTAAGTAAAAAACTGGTTGATTCAATCAGCTGTGATGCTGTTGAATCAATTGTTGATTTAATAAGTGATCAGAAGTAAAATTATTCCAAAAAGAATTCTATATATACCAAATGCAACAAAGGTAAACTTCTCTAAGAATTTTAAAAATAGTTTTATTGTTAAAAAAGCAACTATAAATGAGATAATAAATCCAATTAGAAGATTAGTGAAGTTTGTACCTACTAATAGTTCATCATGATGTTTTAATAAATCATACCCTGTTGTTGCACACATCACTGGAAAAGCTAAAAGAAATGAAAATTCAGCACTAGCTTTTCTGTTTAATCCTACTAACATTGCTCCAATAATTGATGAACCTGCTCTTGATGTTCCAGGGATTAAAGCAAAGATTTGTGCAAGACCGATATATAGTGATTGTTTATAAGAGACATCCTCTACATCACTTGTTATATGGTTGGATTCATCATAATATCTCTCTACAATTAAAAATACAACTCCCCCAACTATAAACATAATTGCAACTATTTCAAGTGAAAATAATGCTTTAACTTGTTTTGAAAATAAAAATCCGATAGTTGCAATTGGTAAAAATGCTATAAAAATTTTTGTCCATAAATCTATATGTTTAAAGGTAAATTTACTTGGATAGTTTAATATAACTGCAAGTATAGCTGCAAACTGTATAATAACTTCATAAGCTTTATTAACATTTGTTTGATCTATCCCTAGATATTCACTTGCTACAATTAGGTGTCCAGTTGATGAGATTGGAAGAAATTCAGTAATCCCTTCTATTATGCCAAGAAAAATAGAATCAAGTGCTGTCATTTAAACCCTTTTTGTTTGGTAAGTGTTAAAAATTTCTTTAATGCAATTTTCTCTTTTTTTGTAATATCGTAATCTATTCTTTTTAGATATTCAATTATGTTTTTATTTGATACTTTAGTTCTTTGAGAATATTCATTTAAAATATATTGAGGAATTTTTACTTTTCTTTTATCAAAATTTTTCATTATATTTTTTAGTATTTTTCCATTTTTTCTGTAACAAAGTGTTGCAAAAACAAAAGGCAGATTAAATTTCTTTTTCCATTCCAATGCTAAATCAATAACTTCTACATCTGGGTTTTCATGGAAAAATTTTAGAGCTTTATCTCCAATAAGAACTTCACCATTTAGATTTAAAATTTTTGCTAAAGCATTTGAGGTTTCACTTTGATAATCAGCTTTCTCTTCACCTGGAATTAAAATCACTGATTGAACATCTTTTCTAGCAATAATCCCAAAATTTAGTCTTTTTTCTCCTCTTGAAGCAATAGAAGATATAAAAGCAGAATCAACTTTACTTTTTTTAAATTTTTTATTTATTTTGGCTGGATATGATTTCTTATAATGTATTATTGATTTTATTTGATTTGATTGTATTCTTTTCTTTAGATATACATGAACAGGCAATAAATTAATAAAATCTATTTTTGCAAATATCATTTTATTGTTCCTTCTTTTTATTAAAATTAATTGGATATAATATCTAAAATGAAGTAAATAAGGAGTTAATATGGTGAAAATTGAATTTTTAGGACCTATTAATAAAGAAGCAATAAATCTTGATATAAAAAATTTAAATGAATTAAGTAATATATTGAAAAATGATACAGAAATATCTAATTGGCTTCAAAATTGTGCAGTTGCAATTAATGATACACTTGTAAGTTCAAAAGATGTAGATTTAAAAGATGGAGATAGAGTCTCTTTATTACCTCCCGTTTGTGGTGGGTGATATCTAAATTAAGAGTAGATTATGAGTATAGATAATAGATTACAACTTTTTGATGGTTCTTTACCTGTTGAACAAATAACAAATGAATGGTACAGTGAGTTTAAAGATTCAAATTATGGTGCAGTTATAACATTTATTGGAGTTGTACGAGATGAAAATAAAATTGATGGATTAAGTTTTGATATATATGAGCCAATTTTAAAAAAATGGTTTGAGTCTTGGCAAGAAAAAGCAAAAGAAAAAAATGCAGTAGTTCTAATGGCACATAGTCGTGGTGATGTATTAAATCATGAGAGTTCATATATTGCAGGGGTATGTAGTCCTAAAAGAAGAGTTGCATTAGAGATGATAGATGAATTTGTAGAAGATTTTAAAGCTTCAGCTCCTATCTGGAAATATGATATTTTGAATGGGAAAAGAGTATATGCAGAAGATAGAAGTACTCCAATACAAGGTGCAGGTATATTAAAATAATGTCAAAAAGAGTATTAATAATTGAGGATAGTAAATCGGTTGCAAATACTTTAAGTTTGATGATAAAAGAGGAACTGGGATATCATACAACAATTGGTGTATCAGTTAAAGAGTGCGCAAAACTTTTATTGGAATTTAAAGGTAGATTTGATGTAGCTTTATTAGATTTGGGATTACCTGATTCTAAAGATGGTGAAATTGTAGATTTTGTGACAAAATTTAATATTCCAATTGTAATTTTGACTGGATCAACTTTAGTAGAAGATGAGATTAAAAACAAAAGTAAAAATATTGTTGATTATGTTGTTAAAGATGGAATATATTCTTTTAAATATACAATCTCTGTAATAAGAAGAATAATCAATAATCAAAAAGTAAAAGTTCTTTTAGTTGATGACTCAAGAACTTTTTTAGAAAATACAAAAGAATTAATAGAAAGATATAGATTAACTGTTTTTACTGCAACAAATGGCAAAGAAGCTTTAAATATATTAAAAAATAATAAAGATATTAAGCTAATTTTGACTGATTATTATATGCCATATATGGATGGACTTGAATTAATAAGAAAAGTAAGAAAAGAGTACACAAAAGATGAATTATCTATAATTGTAACTTCAGGTATTAAAAATAAAAATACAGCTTCAAAATTTTTAAAATATGGTGCAAATGATTTTTTATATAAAGGGTTTACTTCTGAAGAATTATTTGCTAGGATAAATGCAAATATAGAAATACTAGAGTTATTTGATGAGTTAAAAAATAGAGCCAATAGAGATTTTTTAAGTAACTTATTTAATAGAAGGTATCTTTTTGAATATGGGAATACTCTTATTAAAGAAGCGATATATAAAAATCAAAAAGTTTTCTTAGCCTTAATAGATATTGATAAGTTTAAATCTATAAATGACAAATATGGACATGATGTAGGAGATGTTGTAATAAAAGAGGTCTCTCAAATCTTACAAAATCAATTTAATCGTGGTGAATTAGTAGTAAGGTTAGGTGGAGAAGAGTTTTGTATACTTTTTATTAATGAAGATGAAAACTCAGTAGTAGATAGATTAGAGATATTAAGAGAAGAGTTTCAAAATAATCAATTTGAAATAGAAAAGAAAAAAATAAACTTTACTATATCTATTGGTTGTTCTTTTAAAGATGATAAAGATTTAGATTTAATGATACAAAACTCTGATAAGCTTCTTTATAAAGCAAAAGAAGATGGAAGAAATAAGGTAGTATATAAATGAGAGTAGATTTACACAATCACACACCTTTGTGCAATCATGCGAATGGAACCATGGAAGAGTTTGTGAAAAAGGCAATTGACTTAAATATTGATGTATTTGGTTTTTCAGATCATGCACCAATGCCCTTTGATCCAAAATATAGAATGGATATTAGTCAAAAAGATGAATATGAAAACAACATAGATCTTTTAAAAGAAAAATATAAAAATAAAATTGAAATTTTAAAAGCTTATGAAGTTGATTTTATGCAAAATAGTTCTCTAATGCTTGATGAGGTATTAAATTCTAAAGTTGATTATCTAATAGGTTCTGTACATTTTATTCAAGAATCAAACAATAATCTATGGGGGTTTGATAATCCTGAATTTATAGGAAAATATAAAGAAAAAAATATTGATGAAATTTGGATTGATTATTTTGAAGCTATAAAACAACTAGCAAAAAGTAAACATTTTGATATAGTAGGACATTTAGATTTGATTAAAGTGTTCAAATATTTACCTAATAAAGATATTAAAGTTTTGGCAAAAGATGCACTAATTGAAATAAAAAAATCAGAAATGGTTATAGAGATAAATGCAGCAGGTTTTAGAAAGCCTATTTGTGAAGCTTATCCATCTAAAGAATTATTAGAATTAGCATTTGAACTTGATATTCCTATTACATTCTCTTCTGACGCACATGAAATTGAGCAAATTGGATTTATGTATGATAAAGTTACAGAAATTGCAAGGAAAATTGGATATAATTATTGCGCAATATTTAAAGAAAGAGATAGGAAACTAGTTAAATTTTAAACAGCTGAATACTACTAATATTTAAGCTATAGTTAATAAAAAATATTTCATTGTATATTTTTTAAACAGAAACTTTATTTATATTTTTCTTTATTTAGATACAATTATGCATAATTATTTTAAGGAGTTAAAAACATGGGAAAATTTGTTAATAATATTGAAGAGTTTTTCAAATATTGTGAAGAGAACGAAGTAAAATTTGTTGATCTTAGATTTTCAGATATGAAAGGTATGTGGCATCATCTAACTTATATGTTAAGTGCGGTAAATGAAGATAACTTAACTAACGGTATGCCATTTGATGGTTCATCAGTTGACGCATGGCAGCCAATTAATAAATCAGATATGATTTTAAA
Organism: Halarcobacter sp.; assembly: GCF_963676935.1. Taxonomy (NCBI): domain Bacteria; kingdom Pseudomonadati; phylum Campylobacterota; class Epsilonproteobacteria; order Campylobacterales; family Arcobacteraceae; genus Halarcobacter; species Halarcobacter sp. The sequence goes on along the minus strand of NZ_OY781470.1, from coordinate 2,420,999 downwards.
ACCAGATGTTGAAACTGCATTTTTAGATCCATTTACAGCTGATTCAACAATTATTTTATTTTGTGATGTATATGATATTTATAAAAATGAATTATATGAAAAATGTCCAAGATCTATTGCAAAAAAAGCATTATCACACTTATCAGAATCAGGATTAGGTGACGTAGCTTATTTTGGACCAGAAAATGAGTTCTTTATTTTTGATGATGTAAAAATTATTGATGATATTAATGAATCTTACTATAAAGTTGATTCTGAAGAGGGTTGTTGGTCTGATGCAACTGATTATGAAATGGGGAATATGGGGCATAGACCTAGAACTAAAGGTGGATACTTCCCAGTACAACCAACAGATTCTATGGTAGATTTAAGAGCAGAAATGATGCAAATTTTAGAGCAAGTAGGTCTAGAAGTTACACTTGGTCACCATGAAGTTGCACAAGCTCAAGGTGAGATTGGTGTTGTATTTGGAGATTTAATTGAAGCTGCTGATAATGTACAAAAATATAAATATGTTTGTAAAATGGTTGCACACTTAAATGGTAAATCTTGTACATTTATGCCAAAACCACTATTTGGTGATAATGGTAATGGTATGCACGTTCACCAATCTATTTGGAAAGAGGGTAAAAACTTATTCTATTCTGAAGGTGAATATGGTAATTTAAGTGAAACTGCTAGACATTATATTGGTGGTATCTTTAAACACGCTCGTGCAGTTGCTGCATTTACTAATGCATCAACTAACTCTTATAAAAGATTAATCCCAGGATTTGAAGCTCCTTCAATCTTAACTTACTCTTCACAAAACAGATCTGCATCTTGTAGAATTCCTTATGGTGCAGGTGAAAAAGCGACTAGAATCGAAATGAGATTCCCAGATTCAACTTCTTGTCCTTATTTAGCATTTGCTGCAATGTTAATGGCTGGTCTTGATGGTATCGCAAATAAATACGAGCCTGTAGGTCCAATGGATGATGACTTATTTGAATTAGAATTAGATGAAATTAGAGAAAGAAAAATTCCTCAAATGCCTCATACTTTAAGAGGATCTTTAGAAGCATTAATTAGAGATAATGATTTCTTAAAACCTGTATTCTCTCAAGAAATGATTGATACATATCAACACTATAAATTTGAAACTCAAGTTTGGCCTGACGAAGCTAGACCAACTGCATTCGAATTTAAATCAACTTATTCTTGTTAGTATCTTGATACAAAAGAAAAAAAGGCTAGTCCAATTTGGGCTAGCCTTTTTTTATGTCTAAAATAATTTGAAAATATGATTATTGGATTTAGATAAAAATAAAAAGTGATTAAATAAAAAATAGAGTTCTTGTATTAGAACTCTATTACCTCTCCTGAAGAAGATTTATTAATAACAGGCATTTGTACTTTAGGTAAAGGAGATGTTTCTGTATAGTATTCTTTGTGACCATTTACATAAGATGTTTTAACATTATCAGGCATTTCAAACTCTCTTTGTATTTCAGGATGTATCTCCAAGTATTTTTTATAAAAATAAGAGAATGAAGGAGCTGCTGTAGTCCCTCCACCTTCGCTTCTTCTCATAGGAGCATTATTGTCTTTCCCAAACCAGACAACTGTTTGGATAGTTGGAGAAAAACCACAAAACCATGCATCAACATTACTATTTGTTGTTCCTGTTTTTCCTGCAAGTTCTAATCCTTTTACTTTTGCACGTCTTCCTGTTCCTCTTTGAACTACATCTTTTAAGATTGTTTTCATAAGATAAATTTGTTCAGGAGAATCTACATATTTAGTTTGAGGTTCAAAACTTATTGTGTCACCTTTACTATTCGTAATAGAGTTAATCATATAAGGTGTAACTTGAATACCATCATTGGAAAATGAACTATAAGCTTTACTTAAATCAAGTGGAGATATAGAAAAAGAACCTAGTGTGATTGATAAATCTCTAGGCATACCTGTAATACCAAAGTTTTCAAGACCTTTATACATCTCCCCGATACCTACATCAGTAACTAAGTTAATTGTAGCTAGATTTCTTGAGTGTATTAGGGATTCTCTTAATGTTATTATCCCTTTAAATTTTCCACCATAATTTTTTGGTTGCCATATTTTTTCTTCCCCATCAATTTCATATTCATAAGTTCTACCAATATCTACAAGCTGAGAAGCTGGTGAATATCCTAAATCTAAAGCTGTTTGATAAAGAAAAGGTTTAGCAGCAGATCCTGGTTGTCTTTTGCTTTGTACGGCTCTATTAAATGATGATTCTGTATAATCAACCCCACCAACTAATGCTAAAATTTTACCTGTATTATTTTCTATTGATACTAATGCACCATTAAGTGAATCTACAAAATATCCTTCTTCGACAGGAATTTTTTCTTCACCTCTTTTTATTACATTGTTAATTGGATTTTTTTGTAATTTGTTATCTCTATCAATAATTCTATTATATCCATATGTCAATGCTTCTCTTGCTATTTTTTGTGCATCTAAATCGATTGTAAGGTTAATTCTATAACCACCTGATCTAATATCATCAATATCGTTGTGCAATAGTTTTATTGCATAATCTACAATATAAGGAGCCTGATTTTTAGTTAAAGTATCATTATAAACTTGAGGGATATAGTTTATTGAATTTTTATATTCTTCCTCATTTATCCAACCTAGTGTATGCATTCTATTTATAACTTGATTTGCTCTTGTTAGGGCAAATTTTAAATTCTTGGTTGGATCATAAAAACTTGGAGCTTTTGGAAGTCCTACTAATATAGCAATCTCTTTTAAATTTAATTCAAATAAATCTTTTCTAAAATAACCTTGTGCTGCAGTACGAATACCATAATAACTATGTCCAAAATATACTTGATTTAAATATCTTTCAAGAATCTCTTCTTTTGTTAATATTGTTTCAAGTCTTATTGCAAGTAAAGCTTCTTTGATTTTTCTCATCAATTTTTTTTCTCTACTTAACACAACACTTTTTATTAATTGTTGTGTTAAAGTACTAGCTCCCTCAACATAACCCATAGCTTTAATATTTTTAATCATTGCTCTACTAATAGCATCTGGATTTACTCCATGGTGTTCGAAAAAATGTGTATCTTCTATTGCTACAAGTGCTTCTACTACTCTAGCTGGAATATCATCATAGTTTACATATAGTCTATGTTCTTTTTTAAATATATTAGCAATTAAATTTCCATCTTTATCAAAAAACTGCGTTGTTTTTGGAGGATTGTAATTAACAACTTTATCTATATCACCTCTAATATCATTATATAAACTTAATAGCCACCCTGTGATTGCAATACCAACTAATAGTATAAATGTAAAAATATATTTAATCATATTATTCCCTAAAATCTTTGTTTTCGAAAGTTGAGTTTATAAGCTCTTTTGTGTAAAAAGATTGTGGATTATTAAGTACTTCATTTGTAGCACCCTCTTCAATAATCACTCCATCTTTTATAATCATGATATTCTCGCAAATATTTTTTATTGAATTTATATCATGAGTTACAAAAAGAGTTAGTATATTTAACTCTTTTTGTAACTTATATATTAATTCTAAAATTGTTTTTTTTGAATTTTCATCTAAAGCTGTTGTTGGTTCATCTAAAAGTAAAAATTTTATTTCATTGCTAAGTGCAATTGCTATAACTACCCGTTGAAGTTGTCCCCCACTAAGTTCACTTGGAAATCTATTTAAAAATTTTGTATCAAGTCCTACAAGTTTAAATAGTTCCTCTTTTTTCTCTTTTTCACAAAAAAATTGATTTTTAATTTTTGTCATAGGAGAAAGTGAAGTAAAAGGGTTTTGTGGAATAAATCCTATATTTTTACTATTTAACTCAAAAGATGAATTATAATCGAATTTCAAATTTAAATTTGATGGAAGAAGGTTTAGTATTGATTTTAAGGTCAAAGACTTTCCACTTCCACTTTGACCTATAAGTGCTGTAGAGTTTTCTATTTTAAAACTTATATCAACTAAATCTTTCTCTTGAGTTGAAATTTTAAGATGTTTTATCTCTACAGTTTCTTGCATTAAACTAAAGCCTCATCCATTTGGGCAGGTTTCTCTACATCCATTAGTTTTAATACTGTTGGTGCAATATTATTTAAGCTTCCCTCTTTAACTTTAGATACATTTTCAGCCATTACAAAACAAAATACATCTCCTACTGTATGATTAGTTAGAGTTTTACCTTCATTGTCTTTCATCATTTCACAGTTTCCATGATCACTTGTTAATATTAAACTATAATCTTTCTCTTTTGCTTTTTCAATAATTAAACCAATCTCTTTATCAACTGCTTCAACTGCTTTTATACCAGCTTCATAAACACCAGTATGTCCTACCATATCTCCATTTGCAAAGTTTACAACAATAAAATCAGTATTTTCATCCATAGCTTTTAAAACTTCAACACCTACTTCAGGCGCACTCATTTCTGGTTTTAAATCATATGTTGCTACTTTGGGAGAAGGGATTAAAACTCTACTTTCATTTAATACAGGTTCTTCAACTCCCCCATTAAAGAAGAATGTTACATGGGCATATTTTTCTGTTTCAGCTGTATGAAGTTGAGTTAGACCTGCATTAGATATCACTTCTGCTAAAGTATTTTTTGGTGTTTCTTTTGGAAAGATTACTGGTAAAGGAAGGTTTTTATCATATTGTGTCATAGTTGCAATATTTAACTTATCTTCAAATCTTTTAAATTCAGTAAAATTGCTATTTGCCATTGCAGTTGATATCTCTCTCATTCTGTCACTTCTAAAGTTACAAAAAATTATTCCATCATTTTCAGATAAGCCTTCATACCCTTCAAAAGCACTTGGTATTAAAAATTCATCAAAAATCTCCTCTTTATATGAATTTTCTATGAAATCTAATGGACTTGTAGAAATTTTGGGTTGTGCAAAAGCTATAGCATCATAACCTTTTTGAACTCTTTCCCATCTTGAATCCCTATCCATAGAATAATATCTTCCAGCAATTGTTGCTAATTTTATATCTTCATCACAAATATCTAAAATTTGTTTAATATATTTTCCTGCACAATTAGGTGCTACATCTCTACCATCAGTTATTGCATGAATAAAAACTTTTTTATTATTTGATTTTGCAATTTTTGCAAGGGCTATTATATGTTCTATATGTGAATGAACTCCACCATCACTTAAAAGTCCAATTAAATGAATATTATTAGAAGTTTTTATTGTTGATTTTATAATTTCATTATCTTTTAATGTATTATTCTCAATAGCCATATTAATTTTCACTAAGTCTTGGTACAATACTCTACCACTACCAATTGTCATATGTCCAACTTCAGAGTTTCCCATTTGTCCATCTGGTAAACCAACATATTTACCATATGTGTGGATTAATGAATAAGGTACATTTTTAAATAGATAATCGTATGTAGGAGTTTCTGCATTTACAAAAGCATTATAACTTTCTGATTCATTAAACCCTATACCATCGGTAATTACTAAGATTGCTTTTTTGCTCATTGTTTAAACCTTTTAAAAAGTATATTGTATTATAATCTTCGCGGATTATACCAAAACTAACTCCTATATTTGCTGAAAATATATATCTTTGTCTAAAGGCAGAGATTGGGGTTTTTTAAAACTCAGGAGTATCCTTTCCTGAAATTGAAGGCTTAAATTTGTTTTATTGGTTTTATAGACATCTAGATATAAATATATTTCAATATATTTCTGTGCGTGCGGGAATTGCATTTTTTATTTCATTTTTTTTAACAATGTATTTACTTCCTAAGTTTGTTAAATGGGCAAGGTCAAAAAAGGCTTCACAACCTATTTATGAATATGCACCTGAATCTCATCAAGAAAAAGCAGGAACTCCAACAATGGGTGGAGTTGTTTTTACCTTTTCTACAATAATTGCAACTTTATTAACAGTAAAATTAAACAATTTTTATGTGGTGGGAGCACTTTTGATTTTGGGTGGATTCTCTTTTATTGGATTTAAAGATGACATCTCTAAGATTTTAAAAAATAGCAATTCTGCTGGATTAACCCCAAAAGGAAAACTAATTTTACAATTTTTAGCTGCTTGCATTGTTTCTATTGTTTTAGTCGTTTATCATCATACAACTACTTTATATACACCATTTTATAAATATCCACTTTTTGACATGAGTTATTTTGCTATTGCATTTTGGATGCTGGTTATTGTGTCAGCTTCAAATGCAGTTAATCTTACAGATGGATTAGATGGTTTAGCTACAGTACCTTCTATAATTGCATTTGTAACTCTTTCTGGTTTAGTGTATGTAAGTGGACATGCTATATTTTCATCATATTTGTTATTACCTAGTATTCAAACCTCAGGGGAGTTAGCAATAATAGGCTCAGCTCTTATAGGCTCTTTGATAGCATTTCTTTGGTATAACTGTCACCCTGCACAAGTATTCATGGGTGACAGTGGTTCTTTACCTTTAGGAGCATTTATGGGTTATATGGCAATTGTAGCAAAATCTGAAATACTACTTGTACTAATAGGACTTGTATTTGTTATAGAGACAGTATCTGTAATATTACAAGTTGGTTCATATAAACTTAGACAAAAAAGGATATTTTTAATGGCTCCAATTCATCACCATTTTGAACAGAAGGGTTGGAAAGAAAATAAAATTATAGTTAGATTTTGGATTGTTTCTTTTATGGCAAATTTAGTTGCTTTATTGAGTCTAAAAATTAGATAATGGTTATATAATAAAAAAGCTGAAAAGCTAGGAGATATTATGATAAGAGTACTTGGTAAGGGATTAACCGCACAAGCTATTAAAAATAAATATGATGATGTTATGTTATATGATGATAGTGATTTTGATAAATATGATTTAGAATCAGATGATATAACTATTGTAAGTCCAGGTATTCCACCTTTTAATGAAATGGTTAAAAAAGCAAAAAATATTCAAAGTGATTATGATTTACTTTTTAACGATATGCCTTTTTCTATTTGGATTAGTGGAACTAATGGAAAAACTACAACTACACAAATGATTCAACATCTATTAGAATCTAAAGGTAGTGTTTGTGGAGGTAATATTGGCACACCAATTACCAGCTTAGATAAAAATGCACCTATATGGATTCTTGAAACCTCTTCTTTCACCTTTCATTATACAAACATAGCAAAACCCAACTTATATGTATTGTTACCCATATCTGAAGATCATATCTCTTGGCATGGAAGTTTTAAAGAATATGAAGAAGCAAAATTAAAACCCTTGTCAATGATGGTTGAGGGTGAAATCGTAATAATACCTGAAGAGTATAAAGATTATCCTACAAGTGCAATGAAGATTACATATAAAGATAGTAATGATTTATGTTCATATTTTAATATAGAAAAAGAAAAAATTGATTTTAAAGAACCTTTTTTATTAGATGCCTTATTAGCTTTAGCTACAAAAAAAATAGTTTTTGATGAAATTGATTATGAAAAGATAAATACTTATAAAGTAGATAAACATAAAGTAGAAGAGTTTTATGATAAACAAAATAGATTGTGGGTGGATGATAGTAAAGCTACAAATATAGATGCGACAATTAATGCACTTCCATCATATAAAGATAAAAAGATATATTTAATTTTAGGTGGAGATGACAAAGGCGCAAATTTAAAACCCCTTTTTGAGTTTTTAAAAGATTATAAAATTGAAATTTATTCAATAGGAACTAATAGTGAAAGAATTTCTAAATATTGTAATGAATATAAATTAAAAAATTTCCAATGTAATCTTCTAGAAAAAGCAGTAGAAGAAATATCAAAAAAACACGACAAAAACGCAGTTTCTATCCTTTCACCAGCTGCTGCATCCCTTGATCAATTTAGTTCTTATAAACAAAGAGGAAAAGAATTTAAAAAATTTGTTTCCAGTTTAAGCTTAAATTAATGTATTACTGTATATAATTTCACTCCAATTTAAGAAGGACGCATTCAAAAAGCGTATGGCTCGGTAGCTCAGTCGGTAGAGCAAAGGACTGAAAATCCTTGTGTCGGCAGTTCGATTCTGCCCCGCGCCACCACTTAAATTATTGGACGCTGGTGTAGCTCAGTTGGCTAGAGCAGCTGATTTGTAATCAGCAGGTCGGGGGTTCGACTCCCTTCACCAGCTCCATTTTTATTAATGTCGTGCGTAATCTTAAAAAGATCAGCGCTTGACCAGAACAATAATTTTTTCAACGGTGAGGTTGGAGAGTGGTCAAATCCAGGAGACTGTAAATCTCCCGCCTATGGCTTCGAAGGTTCAAATCCTTCTCTCACCACCACGTAATGTTGCGGGAATAGCTCAGTTGGCTAGAGCCTCTGCCTTCCAAGCAGATTGTCGCGAGTTCGAGTCTCGTTTCCCGCTCCATTAATTTATTTATTGATTACTGGGAGCTGAGTTATAACGCATTTTTATAACTCCCTTTTTTTATAAAAAATCTCCCATTAAAGTTTTTTTTAGTATTTTTTAAGTAAAATACCAGTCCACAAAAAAAATATTGCTTTTTTTGTAGGCATTTTAATAGTAAACATCCCCTCTGAATAGAGAAGTTATTGGACTTATCTACTCAGAGGGCAATAACAACCAAAATTTTTTAAGGGGAATTTTATGGCAAAAGAAAAATTCGAGCGAAGTAAACCGCACGTAAATATTGGTACTATTGGTCACGTTGACCACGGTAAAACTACATTAACAGCTGCAATCACTATGTGTTTAGGGCTTAAAAATGGTCAAGCAACTATGGATTATGATCAAATTGATAATGCTCCAGAAGAAAGAGAAAGAGGAATTACTATTGCTACTTCTCACGTTGAGTATGAAACTGAAACTAGACACTACGCACACGTAGATTGTCCAGGTCACGCCGATTATGTTAAAAACATGATTACTGGTGCTGCACAAATGGATGGTGCTATCTTAGTTATTGCTTCAACTGATGGACCTATGGCTCAAACTAGAGAGCACATTCTATTATCTAAACAAGTTGGTGTACCATACATCGTTGTATTCTTAAACAAAGAAGATCAACTTGATGATGAAGATAAAGAAGAGATGTTAGAATTAGTTGAAATGGAAGTTAGAGAATTATTATCTGAGTATGATTTCCCAGGTGACGATACTCCAATCGTAGCTGGATCTGCATTCCAAGCTTTAGAAGAAGCTAAATCTGGTACTGCTGGTGAGTGGTCAGAAAAAATCTATGCATTAATGGATGAAGTTGATGCTTATATCCCAACTCCAGAAAGAGATGCTGATCAAGATTTCTTAATGCCTGTAGAAGATGTATTTACTATTCAAGGTAGAGGTACAGTTGTAACTGGTAGAATTGAAAAAGGTACAATCAAACTAAACGAAGAGATTGAAATCGTTGGTATGAGAGATACACAAAAAACTACTGTAACTGGTATTGAAATGTTCAGAAAAGAGATGGACGAAGGTGTTGCTGGTGATAACGCTGGTATTCTTTTAAGAGGTATTAAAAAAGAAGATGTTCAAAGAGGACAAGTTCTTGTTAAGCCAGGTTCAATTACTCCACACACTGAATTTAAAGGTGAGGTATATATCCTTTCTAAAGAGGAAGGTGGTAGACATACTCCATTCTTCTCAGGATACAGACCACAATTTTATGTAAGAACAACAGACGTTACTGGTTCTTGTACTTTACCAGAAGGTACAGAAATGGTTATGCCAGGTGATAACGTTGAGATGACTGTTTCATTAGTTGCTCCAGTTGCTCTAGAAAAAGGTACTAAATTTGCTATTAGAGAAGGTGGTAGAACTGTTGGTGCTGGAGTTGTTGCTGAAATCATCAAGTAAGGATAAAGTATGGCAAACGGAGTAAGTATTAAGATTGGACTAAAATGTGAAGAGTGTGGTGATATCAACTACACTACTTATAAAAATCCAAAAACATACACAGAAAAAATGGCTATTAAAAAATATAGCCCAAGATTAAAAAAACACACAATTCATAAAGAAGTTAAGTTAAAGTCGTAAGACTTTACTTAGCCTTTGTGGTTTGTAACCAGGTCAGTAGCTCCAATGGTAGAGCGCCGGATTCCAAATCCGATGGTTACGGGTTCGAGTCCTGTCTGGCCTGCCACTAAATTTTTTTAAAAGCAGTATTGACTTCTTTTAAAAGAATTTATCAAGCTTAGAAACTGGAGTCAATTGTGAATAAATTAAAAACTTATTATAAAAATGCTAAAGATGAACTTTTAAAAGTTATTTTCCCTATCAAAGAGCAAATTAGATCTGCTTACCTTTCTGTATTTGTAGTTGTAACAGTGATTTCTCTATTTTTAGCATTAATTGATGCAATTATGTCTCTAAGCTTATCTGCTGTAATGAACTAAGGAATATTTGATGGCACAACAATGGTATGCAATACAAACTCACTCAGGTAGTGAATTAACTGTAAAAAGAGCATTAGAAAGATTAGCAGAAGAGATGGCTGATGGTAAAATCTCTGAAGTATTAGTTCCTACAGAAGATTTAATCGAGGTTAAAAAAGGTAATAAAACAATTGTAGAAAGACCTTTATATCCAGCATATGCTTTTGCTAAAATTGATTTAGATACAGCATTATGGCATCGAATCCAATCAATGCCAAAAGTTGGAAGATTTATTGGTGAATCTAAAAAACCAACTCCTTTATCAAAAAAAGATATTGATTCAATTTTAGACAAAGTTCAAAATAGAGCTGCTGCTAAACCAAAAATCTCATTTGATGAGGGTGAAATGGTTAGAATCAATGAAGGTCCATTTGCAAACTTCAATGGTGTAGTTGAAGATTTCGATATGGCTTCAGGACTATTAAAACTAAATGTTTCAATTTTCGGAAGAAATACTCCAGTTGAAATAAATTACACTCAAGTAGAAAGAGTAGTATAAAAACATTTTTAGGCATTAGGCAAAAAAACTTCAGCTTCCTTTGAGTTTTCTTGCCTAATGCCTAAATCATTAAAAACAATAAAAAAAATTTAAAAAGGAAATACGATGGCTAAAAAAGTTGACGGAATATTAAAACTTCAAATTCCAGCTGGTGCTGCTAATCCATCACCACCTGTTGGTCCTGCTCTAGGTCAAAGAGGGATTAACATCATGGAATTTTGTAAAGCATTTAATGAAAAAACAAAAGATAAAGGTGGTTTTACTATTCCAGTTGAAATCACTGTTTACAATGATAAAAGCTTTACTTTTACATTAAAACAACCACCAATGACTGACTTAATTAAAAAAGTTTCTGGTGTTAAAAAAGGTTCTGATAATCCACTTAAAAACAAAGTTGGTAAATTAAATAAAGACCAAATCATGGAAATCGTTGATATGAAAATCGCAGATTTAAATACTGATGATAAAGAACAAGCTGCAAAAATTGTTGCTGGTTCAGCTAGATCAATGGGAATTGATATAGAGTTATAATATAACAAGCCCGACCACTAGGCTTTAAACAGCGGTAGCAAAAAAAAATAAAAAAATTGCGGAGAATAAAATGGCAAAAGTTTCAAAAAGATATAAAGCGTTATTAGAAAAAATTGAAGATAAAGATTATGCATTTGCAGAAGCTTGTGCAAAAATCAAAGAATTAAAATCAGCAAAATTTGATGAGTCAGTTGAAGTTGCATTAAACTTAAACGTTGACCCAAGACATGCTGACCAAATGATTAGAGGTGCTGTTGTACTTCCAAATGGTACTGGTAAGACTGTTAGAGTAGCTGTTTTTGCTAAAGGTGCAAAAATGGATGAAGCTAAAGCTGCTGGTGCTGATATTGTTGGTAATGATGATTTAGTAGAAAGTGTACAAGCTGGGAACATTGATTTTGATGTATTAATTGCAACTCCAGATTGTATGGGACTAGTTGGTAAATTAGGTAGAATCTTAGGACCAAAAGGTTTAATGCCTAATCCTAAAACTGGTACAGTAACTATGGATGTTACTAAAGCAGTTAATGATGCTAAAGGTGGTCAAGTTGCATATAGAGTTGATAAAAAAGGTAATATGCATGCTGCTGTTGGTAAAGTATCATTTTCAGAAGAAGCAATTAAAGAAAATATTGAAGCATTCGTTAGTGCAATTAACAAAGCAAAACCTGCATCTGCAAAAGGTAGATACATTACTAATGCTGCAATTTCATTAACAATGTCACCATCAATCAATCTTGATGTATTAGAATTAATGGATATTAAATAATTAAATTATTTAACATTCAATAGTGGGGATATTATCCCCACGTTTGAGTGTTAATCAAAGCACTACATTAAAAACTGAAGATAGTGGGTTAAATACTACTCCTGTATTTTGTAAAACCTGCCGAAGTTGGATGTTTTGAAAGGAGAAATATAAATGACTAAACAACAAAAAGCTGAAGTAATTGATTTCTTGTCTTCTGAGTTTAAAGAGTCTCAAGCTATCGTAGTTTGTGATTATAACGCAATCTCTCACAAAGAGTTAGAAGGTTTAAGAAAAGACGCTAGAGAAGCTGGTGTTAAAGTTCAAGTTGCTAAAAACACATTAGTTACAGTTGCTGTAAAAAATGCTGAATTAGGTGATATTGAATTATCTGGAAACAACATTTTCTTATGGTCTGAAGATCAAATTTCTGCTTGTAAAGTTGCTGATAAATTTGCTTTAGCAAATAAAGACAAATTTGCAATTAAATCTGGTATCATTGAAGGTGAAATTGCAGATGTTGCTAGAGTTAATGCATTTGCTAAATTACCATCTAGAGAAGAACTTCTTGGTATGCTTGCTGCTACATGGATGGCTCCAGTTACTAACTTTACAATTGGGCTTGATGCTCTTAGAAAGAAAAAAGAAGAAGAGGCTGCGTAATTTAAATACGCATTTATAAAATTAAAAATAAATAAAAAAATAAAACAAGGAAAAATGAAATGGCAATTTCTAAAGAAGACGTATTAGAATACATCTCTGGTTTATCTGTATTAGAATTATCAGAATTAGTTAAAGAATTTGAAGAAAAATTTGGTGTATCTGCACAACCTGTTGCAGTTGCTGGTGGAGCAGTTGCTGGTGGAGCTGCTGAAGCTGCAGAAGAAAAAACTGAATTCAACGTTGTGTTAAAAGACGCTGGAGCTAAGAAAATTAACGTTATTAAAGTAATTAGAGCGTTAACTGGTCTTGGATTAAAAGAAGCAAAAGCTATGGCTGAAGAAGCTGGTGCTGTTGTAAAAGAAGGTGTTTCTAAAGAAGACGCTGAAGCTGCTAAAACTGAATTAGAAGGTGCAGGAGCTACTGTAGAATTAGCATAATTCTTAAGTAAGTATCTTGTATCCTGTTATACAAGGCTTTTTGCCTTGTATAAAGATTAGCATCTTTGAGGGCTAAGGTTAGAATTTCTAAGGAAATTTTAACCCTATCCTTTAAGGATGCTTTTGCGCTTTATATAGAAAGCTAAAAAGTAAACCACATTTTTAATAAGGTCGACAATGTTAAACTCTTTAAAATCTGGTAATAGACTTAGAGTTGATTTTGCAAAAAATCCTCAACAAATCGAAATTCCAAATTTATTACAATTACAACAAAGTTCATACGATAACTTCCTAATGATAGGAAAAGATGAAAGAACTGAAGCAGGTATCGAAAAAGTATTCAAATCAGTTTTTCCAATCCATGATGCTCAAAATAGAATCACTTTAGAGTATATAGGAAGTGAAGTTGGTAAACCAAAATATGATGTAAGAGAATCAATGGTTAGAGGGCTTACATACTCAATCCCTTTAAAAATCAATATTAGACTTACTTTATGGGACCTAGACGAAAAAACTGGTGAGAAAATCGGTGTTAAAGATATGAAAGAACAATCTTTATTCATCAGAGAAATCCCACTAATGACTGATAGAACATCATTTATTGTAAATGGTGTTGAAAGAGTTGTTGTTAATCAATTACATAGATCTCCTGGTGTTATCTTTAAAGAAGAAGAATCAAACACTGCTGGAAATAAATTAATCTATACAGGTCAAATTATTCCAGATAGAGGTTCATGGCTATATTTTGAATATGATGCAAAAGATGTATTATATGTAAGAATTAACAAAAGAAGAAAAGTTCCAGTTACAATTCTTTTTAGAGCATTAGGTTACTCTAAAGAAGATATTATCAAATTATTTTATCCAATTTTAAATATCAAAATTAAAAATAATAAATTTTTAACTGAATTCAATCCTCAAGATTTTACAGGTAGAGTTGAGTTTGATATTAAAGATGATAAAGGTAATTTAGTTATTGCAGCAGGGAAAAGACTTACAGAAAGAAAAGCGAAAGCTCTAGTTGATGGCGGTCTTAAACTTGTTGAGTACCCAGTTGATTTATTAATGGATAGATCTACAGCAAATACAATTTATGATCCAGAATCTGGAGAAGTATTATTTGATGCTTTAACTGCACTTGATGAATTAAAATTAAAAAAACTTCTTGATTTAGGTTTTGATAACTTTGATATTGCAAATGATTTAGCTTCAGGTGTTGATAACTCAATTATCAATGCATTTAAACAAGATGCTGAATCTTTAAAATTATTAAAACAAACTGAGCAAATAGATGATGAAAATGATTTATCAGCTATTAGAATCTATAAAGTTATGAGACCAGGTGAGCCTGTAACTAAAGAAGCTGCTAAAGAATTCGTTAGAAAACTATTCTTTGATCCAGAAAGATATGACTTAACTAAAGTTGGTAGAATGAAAATGAACCACAAGTTAGGTGTAAATGTTCCTGAATATGTAACTGTATTAACTTATGAAGATATTATTAAAACAGTTCAATATCTTGTAAAAGTTAAAGCAGGGCATGGTCATATTGATGATAGAGACCACTTAGGAAATAGAAGAATTAGAGCTATTGGTGAATTACTTGCAAATGAATTACACTCTGGTTTAATTAAAATGCAAAAAGCTATTAGAGATAAAATGACTACTTTATCTGGTACATTAGAAGATATTATGCCACATGATTTAGTTAACTCTAAAATGATTACATCAACTATTACTGAGTTTTTTACATCGGGTCAATTATCACAATTCATGGACCAAACTAATCCATTATCAGAAGTTACTCATAAAAGAAGACTTTCTGCACTTGGTGAAGGGGGTCTTGTAAAAGAGAGAGCTGGATTTGAAGTTAGGGATGTTCACCCAACTCACTACGGTAGAATCTGTCCAGTTGAAACTCCAGAGGGACAAAATATTGGTCTTATTAATACTTTATCAACTTTCTCTAAAGTTAACGATTTAGGATTTATTGAAGCTCCATATAAAAAAGTTGTTGATGGTGTTGTAACTGATGAAATCGAATACTATACTGCAACTCAAGAAGAGGGAAAAATTATTGCTCCAGGTTCAACAAAAGTTGATGACCATGGAAAAATTATTGAGCCTTTAATAGAAGCTAGACAAGATGGTGAAATCTTGCTTGTTGAAAGAAGCAAAGTTACTTTAATCGATATCTCTTCACAAATGGTTATGGGTGTTGCTGCATCTTTAATTCCATTCTTAGAGCACGATGATGCCAACAGAGCACTTATGGGATCGAACATGATGAGACAAGCTGTTCCATTATTAAGACCAAATGCACCTGTTGTTGGTACTGGATTAGAAAAAATTGTAGCAAGAGATGCTTGGGAAGCAATTAAAGCCAAAAGAGGTGGTGTTGTAGAAAAAGCGGATGCTAAAAATGTATATATTAGTGGAGAAGATGAAAGCGGTGCTTTTATTGACCATTATGAAATTAATAAAAATGTAAGAACTAATAACAATACATCATTTGGGCAAAGAACTGCAACAAAAGAGGGTGATGTTGTTGAAGCTGGACAAGTTATTGCTGATGGTCCTTCAATGGATAACGGTGAATTAGCTGTTGGTGTTAATGCAATGGTTGCATTTATGCCTTGGAATGGTTATAACTATGAGGATGCTATTGTTCTTTCACAAAGACTTATTAAAGAGGATGCATTTACTTCTGTACATATTTATGAAAAAGAGGTTGAGTGTAGAGAGCTTAAACATGGTAACGAAGAGATTACTAGAGATTTACCAGGTGTTAAAGAGGAATCTATTACACATCTTGATAACTCAGGTATTATCAAAGTTGGTACATATGTAAAATCAGGAATGATTTTAGTTGGTAAAGTTACTCCAAAAGGTGAAATTAAACCAACTCCAGAAGAAAGATTATTAAGAGCAATTTTCGGTGAAAAAGCAGGTCACGTTATAAATAAATCTTTATACTGTCCAACTTCTATGGAAGGTACAGTTGTTGATGTAAAAGTATTTACTAAAAAAGGTTATGAAAAAGACGAAAGAGCAATTGCTGAGATTGAGGCAGAAAAAGCTGAACTTGACTTAAAACATCACGATAAACTTTTAATGCTAGATAGAGAAGAGATTTTAAAAATTAATGATTTATTATCTAAGTCTCCATTAGTAAAAGATGTTGAAGTTGAAGGTACAACATATAAAGCAGGAGATAATATTCCTGTTGATATTTTAGCTTCTGTTAACAGATTTGCAATGAAAAAAGTTGTATCTTCTTATTCTAAAGATGTTGAAAAAGAATACAATGAAATTAAAGATTACTTTATTAAGCAAAAATCAACTTTAAGAGAAGAGCATGAAGAGAAACTTCAAGTTCTTGAGCATGATGATATTCTACCTAGTGGTGTAATTAAACAAGTAAAAGTTTATGTTGCTACTAAGAGAAAAATCAAAGTTGGGGATAAAATGGCAGGTAGACACGGTAACAAAGGTATCGTTTCTAACATTGTACCTCAAGTTGATATGCCATACTTAGAAGATGGAACTACAGTTGATGTAATTCTTAATCCACTAGGGGTACCTTCAAGGATGAATATTGGTCAGATTCTAGAAGTTCACTTAGGTCTTGCTGGTAAAAAATTAGGTAATCAAATCCAAGAGATGTTTGATGCTAAAAAAGCCGACTTTATTAGTGAACTTAGAGCTAAAATGGCAGAGATTGCTGATGTTGCTAAGTTAATGAATGGTAAAAAATTTATGGAAGAACTTTCAGATGAAGAGCTAATCAAATATGGTCAAGATTGGGCAAAAGGTGTTAGATTTGCTACTCAAGTATTTGATGGTGTAAAAGAAGAAGAGTTTGTTAGATTATTTGAATTAGCAAAAATTGATACAGATGGTAAGTCTACATTATATGATGGTAAGACTGGTGATAAAATGAAAGAAAGAGTAAACGTAGGTTATATGTATATGCTTAAACTTCATCACTTAGTTGATGAAAAAGTTCATGCAAGATCTACTGGTCCTTACTCTTTAGTAACTCAACAACCAGTTGGTGGTAAAGCACTATTTGGTGGACAAAGATTTGGGGAAATGGAAGTTTGGGCACTTGAAGCTTATGGTGCGACAAATGTTCTTAAAGAGATGTTAACAACTAAATCGGATGACGTTGAGGGTAGAACAAGAGCTTATAGAGCTATTGCAAATGGTGAAAATGTTCCAAGTTCTGGTGTTCCAGAAACATTCTTCGTATTAACTAAAGAGCTTAAAGCTTTAGGGTTAGATGTAGAGATTTTCGAAGAGGTAGAAGATAATGAGTAAAACTGAAAAAGTATTAGAACCAATTGAAATAAAAGAATTAGAAAGACCACAAGATTTTGCTGCATTTCAGTTAAGACTTGCAAGCCCTGAAAAGATTTTATCATGGTCTTCAGGTGAGGTTAAAAAACCTGAAACTATTAACTATAGAACATTAAAACCTGAAAGAGATGGTTTATTTTGTGCTAAAATTTTTGGACCAGTAAAAGATTATGAGTGTCTTTGTGGTAAATACAAAAAAATGAGATACAAAGGTGTTGTATGTGAAAAATGTGGTGTTGAAGTAACTTCTTCAAAAGTTAGAAGACACAGAATGGGACACATTGATTTAGTATCTCCTGTAGCACACATCTGGATGGTATCTTCTCTTCCTACAAGAATTGGTACACTTTTAGGTGTAAAACTTAAAGATTTAGAAAGAGTATTATATTATGAAGCATATATTGTAAGTGAGCCAGGTGAAGCTTATTATGATAATGAAAAAACAAAAAAAGTTAATAAATACGATATCTTAAACGAAGAACAATTTAGAACTATTTCTGATTTATTTGATCACACAGGTTTCGAAGCAAACATGGGTGGAGATGTAATTAGAGATTTATTAGAAACTTTAGATTTAATTGAATTATTACATATGCTAAAAGAGGATATGGCTGGAACTAAATCAGAAGCAAAAAGAAAAACAATTGTAAAAAGATTGAAAGTTGTTGAAAACTTTATTAATTCTGGAAATAGACCAGAATGGATGATGTTAACACAACTTCCAGTTCTTCCACCTGATTTAAGACCACTTGTTGCACTTGATGGTGGTAAATTCGCAGTTTCTGATGTAAATGACCTATATAGAAGAGTTATTAACAGAAATAACAGACTTAAGAGATTAACAGAACTTGATGCTCCTGAAATCATTATTAGAAATGAAAAAAGAATGCTTCAAGAAGCTGTTGATGCATTATTTGATAATGGTAAAACTGCAAATGCAGTTAAGGGTGCAAATAAAAGACCACTTAAATCATTATCAGAAATCATTAAAGGTAAACAAGGAAGATTTAGACAAAACTTACTTGGTAAAAGGGTTGACTTTTCAGGTAGATCAGTAATTGTTGTTGGTCCATCTTTAAATATGGATCAGTGTGGTATTCCTAAAAAAATGGCTCTTGAGTTATTTAAACCACACTTAATGGCTAAATTAGAAGAGAAAGGTTATGCAACAACTTTAAAATCTGCTAAGAGATTAATTGAGTCAGAGACAAATGAAGTTTGGGAATGTTTATCAGAGATTGTTGATGAATATCCAATTTTATTAAATAGAGCACCAACTCTTCATAAATTGTCAATTCAAGCTTTCCACCCAGTATTAATTGATGGGAAAGCTATTCAACTTCACCCATTAGTTTGTGCGGCATTCAACGCCGACTTCGATGGTGACCAGATGGCAGTTCACGTACCATTATCACAAGAAGCAGTTGCTGAAGCAAAAATTTTAATGATGTCTTCAATGAATATTCTTTTACCAGCTTCAGGTAGAGCTATTGCTGTACCTTCTCAAGATATGATTTTAGGTATCTACTATCTATCATTAGAAAAAGAGGGTGTAAAAGGACAACATAAACTATTTGCAGATGTTAATGAAGCAAAAATAGCATTAGAGATGGGAAGAGTTGATCTTCATGCAAAAATTAGAACAAAAATTAATGATAAAGTAATTCACTCTACAATTGGTAGATTAATTATTCATGAAATTTTACCTGATTTTGTTCCTGTTGAATTATGGAATAAAATCTTAAAGAAAAAAGATATTGGTGCATTAGTTGATTATATCTACAAACATGGTGGATATGAAGTAACTCCAAGATTCTTAGATAACCTTAAAAATTTAGGTTTTAGATATGCAACAGATGCTGGTATTTCTGTATCGATTGATGATATTAGAGTTCCAGAAACAAAAGCTGATCATATAACTAAATCTAAAAAAGAGGTTATTGAAGTTCAAAAACAATTCTCTCAAGGTTTATTAACTGAGCAAGAAAGATATAATAAAATTATTGATATCTGGACAGAGGTTAACAACACTCTTGGAACTGAGATGATGGAATTAGTTAAAACAGATAAAGATGGATTTAACTCAATTTATATGATGGCCGATTCAGGGGCTAGGGGTTCTGCTGCACAGATTAGACAGTTATCTGGTATGAGGGGACTTATGGCAAAACCTGATGGTTCTATTATTGAAACACCAATTATTTCAAACTTCCGTGAAGGTCTAAACGTACTTGAGTACTTTATTTCTACTCACGGTGCTAGAAAAGGTCTTGCGGATACAGCTCTTAAAACAGCAAATGCGGGATACTTAACAAGAAAACTTATTGACGTATCTCAAAACGTTAGAATCACAGTCGAAGATTGTGGTACTCACGAAGGTATTGAGATTACTGATATTACTTCTGGTAATGAATTAATTGAGTCATTAGAAGAAAGAATTACTGGTAGAGTTATAGCTGAAGATATTATTGACCCAATCTCAAATGAGATTTTATTTACTGAGGGTACTTTAATCACTGAAGAGGATGCAAAAGTTGTTGCAGAAGCTGAAGTTAAATCAGTTGTAATTAGAACTCCATTAACTTGTAAAGTTGAACATGGTTTATGTTCTAAATGTTACGGACTTAACCTTGGTGAACAAAGAAAAGCAACTCCTGGTGAAGCTGTTGGGGTTGTTGCAGCACAATCTATTGGTGAGCCAGGAACACAGCTTACACTTAGAACTTTCCACGTTGGGGGAACTGCATCTGCAACTCAAACTGAAAGAGAGCTAAGAGCTGATAAAGAAGGTTTCATTAGATATTACAATATTAAAACTCATACTGATAAAAATGGGAAAATAGTTGTAGCAAACAGAAGAAATGCTGGTATTCTTTTAGTTGAACCTAAAATTAATGCACCATTTAAAGGTAATGTAACAGTTGAAACAATTCACGAAGAAGTTATTTTAACTATTACAAATGGTAAAGAAGAGAAAAAATACTATCTTAGAAAAAATGATGTTGCAAAAGCAAATGAACTTGCTGGTGTATCAGGAAAAGTTGAAGGTAAATTGTATTTACCATATAAAGATGGTATGGAAGTTGACGTAAATGAATCTATTGTTGAGATGATTAAAGATGGATGGAATGTACCAAACAGAATTCCTTATGCATCTGAACTTAAAGTAAAAGATGGGGCACCTATTACTTCTACTATTGTTTCAGGAGCACAAGGTATTGTTAAATACTATAAACTTCATGGTGATTATTTAGAAAGAAGAGATGATATCAACAAAGGTGAAAAAGTAGATGAAAAAGGTTTATTTGCTGTTATCGTTGATACTGAAGGTAGAGAAGCATTAAGACACTATGTTTCAAGAGGTTCAGTTGTTCAATTAGATAATGACACTGCAGTTGAAAAAGATAGTATAATTGCATTACCAGCATCTTCTGAGCAAGTAGTTATTGCTGAGTGGGATCCATATTCAAATCCTACTATTGCAGAAAGAAAAGGTAAAATCGCATTTGAAGATATTATTCCAGGTGTAACAGTTGCTGAACAATTTGATGAGTTAACTGGTACATCTAAACTTGTTGTAAATGAGTATGTACCTGCTGGTTATAAACCTGCAATTGTTGTTGCTACTGATGATAAAGATTTAATTAGATATACACTTGATCCTAAAACTTCATTATTTGTTGCAGAAGGTCAAGAAGTTCAAATAGCTGATATCTTAGGTAAAACACCAAAAGCAACACAAAAATCAAAAGATATTACTGGAGGTCTTCCAAGAGTATCTGAATTATTTGAAGCAAGAAGACCAAAAAGTATTGCTGTTCTATCATCTTTTGATGGTATGGTTGCATTTGGTAAGCCATTAAGAAATAAACAAAGAATTATAGTAACAGATGAAAATGGTAATAAAGCAGAGTATTTAGTAGAAAAATCTAAACAAATTCTTGTAAGAGAAGGTGAGTTTGTTCACGCAGGTGAAGCATTAACTGATGGTCAAATCTCTCCTCATGATGTATTAAGAATTTTAGGTGAAAAAGCATTACACTACTTTATTGTATCTGAAGTACAACAAGTATATAGATCTCAAGGGGTAAATATTGCTGATAAACATATTGAGGTAATTACATCTCAAATGTTAAGACAAGTTTCTATTATTGATGGTGGAGATACTAAATTTATCATTGGTGATATGATTTCTAAGAAAAGATTTATGCAAGAGAATGAAAAAATTATCAAACTTGGTGGAAAACCAGCAATTGCTGAGCCATTATTACTTGGTATTACAAGAGCGGCTGTAACATCTGACTCTATTATCTCTGCAGCATCATTCCAAGAAACAACAAAAGTTTTAACTGAAGCAGCAATTTCAGCTAAAATGGATATGTTAGAAGACTTAAAAGAAAATGTTGTAATTGGTAGAACAATTCCTGTAGGAACTGGACTATACAAAAACAAAAAAATTAAATTCGAAGATCACGACGAAGAATAAAATTAGGGCTTTGCCCTAATTGATATAATGGATATTATCTCACTATTTCTAATCTTTATTGCCATCGAAATATTTGAATCAAATTGGCAAAAATCTGATACTTTACATGGGGTTATTTATAATAACTACACTATTTATAAAAAAAGTATTTTACTTTTTTTCTTACTAAATTTAAGTTTTATTTATTCTATTTTTTTAGTTATCTATTTACAAAACAATAGCTTTTTGATGTTAAGTATTGTTGGTGTTAAATTTTTAGATATCTCCTTAAAACTTACTATTATGAAAAAAATAGAAGATGAGATAAATATAGAAGATATACTTCCAAATGTAAAAATGACTTTTCTTTCTAGATATATTAATGCACTTATATATCCTCTTACTTTTATTTTGTCAGTAAATTATTTCAATTTATAAAATTGATAATTGTTATCAAATATTAATATTTTTTTTGTTATTATTCATTTATGAATAAAGAAGAATTTAAAAGTATTATAAAAAGAGCTGATTATAAAACAAAATATGAACCAATAATAGATGTTAATAACAACAATGAAGTCTTTGCATATGAGGCATTGTCAAAATTTGCCATAGATGAAAGAATTATATCAACTGAAGAGATATTTAGAAAGTTACACTACCACAATAATCTATTTTTTGAACTTGAAAAAAGAAATAAAATTCATCAGGTAAATAAGTTTGATAAAAATAAAAAGTTGTTTTTGAATTTTGATGCAGATATTGTTAAGACAGAAGAACAAAAAGCGTATTGGGAAAGTTTTTTAAAACAATACAAAAGCAATATTGTTGTTGAAATAACTGAAAATGGAAGTGATGATGAAGTTTCCTCTTCAATTATGAGAAGTTTTGCAAATTGGCTAAAAGACAAAGGTATTAATTCTGCATTAGATGATTTTGCACAAGATGGTTCAATGTTTTCATTTTTTATTATGAATAGATGTAATTATATAAAAATAGATAAATCTTTTTTAAAACAAATTAAATCAAATAAAAACTATATATCATATCTATGTGGATTGTTAGAAACAATAAGAAAAAATGGACAAAAATCAATTATAGAAGGTGTAGAAACAAAAGAGGATTTTGATTTAATAAAAAATGAATTTAGATGTGATTATGTTCAAGGATACTATTTTTCAAATTTAACTTTATTAAGATAAAGATATTAATTTACTTGTAATTATTTAATGATAAAATTAAGTCAACTAAATATAGGAGTTAACCAATGCAATACCTTGTAATAGCTTATGACAATGAAGGTGCTTTAGAAAAAAGACTAGAAGTTAGAGATGCTCATGTTGAGAGTGCTAAAAAAATGATGGCAGAAGGAAAAATTATAAATGCTGGTGCTCTTATTGAAGAAGACCAAATGGTAGGTTCTACACTTTTTGTAGATTTTGAAAATGATGATGAGATTAATGAATGGTTGGAAAATGAACCATATGTACAAAATGGTGTATGGAATATGGAAGAGTTCCAAATCGTACCTGTAAAAATGCTTCCTAGATAGTTTATATCTATTTCCTAGACACTTAAAAAGCCCAATTATTGGGCTTTTAGATTTAAAGCTTCTATTTTTTTTATTTAATTGAAGCGAGTGAGTATTATAAAAATCAGCAATCCAACTTATAATCTCTCAAGATAAAAGATTATAAAAAACTCTCAAAAAAATCGCACTATTTGTTTTTCTAAATATTCAAAAGATATAATTACAAAATTTTAATAAGGTAATAAATGAATAAAACTATAATATACCAAGGTGTCGATGGTGCGTATTCACACTTAGCGTGCCAAAAGTTATTTCCAAATTCTAAACTAATTAGCTCTAATTCTTTTTTTGATTCAATGCAAGCTGTTGAAAAAGGTGAAGCAACATACGCTGTAATACCTATTGAAAACTCTTCTGCAGGTAGAGTTGAAGAGATTTATAGATTAATTCCTAAAATGCAACTAAATATTATTCAAGAACATTTTGAACCTATAAATCATTCTTTAATGGCATTAAAAGGTGTAAAAATTGATGAGTTAGAAACTGTAGCTTCTCATCCACAAGCATTGGCTCAATGTGCTAGAAATATTAAAAAATTAAATTTAAAGCCTGTAGAGAAATTTGATACGGCAGGTTCAGCGAAAGAACTTTTAGAATCGCAAGATAAAACCCAAGGTGCAATAGCGTCAACTTTAGCTGCTAATATTTATAATTTAGATATTTTAGATGAAAACTTCTCAGATTTTAATGGAAATGTAACTAGATTTATAATCCTTTCAAGAGAACAATTTATACCTAAATTTGAAGTTGATAAATTATATATTACATCTTTGGTTTTTAGTGTAAAAAATATTCCAGCTGCATTATATAAAGCTTTAGGTGGTTTTGCGACTAATGGTATAGATTTAATTAAAATTGAAAGCTATTCTGATATTGGAAGTGTTTATTCTACACAGTTTCATATAGACTTATATGGACATATTGAAGAAAAAAGATTGAAATTAGCTCTTGAAGAATTAAAATTTTTCTCAGAAGAATTAAAGATTATTGGAGTATATGAAAGAAATTCACATAGAGATATAATGTAAAAGAGATTTAACTCTCTTTTACATTTGATAATAGGTATATGTTGTTTTTCAATTTATTTATTCTTTTTAACTAAACGCCGAATTTATTATTCCACCATCTGCTCTTAGCATTGCTCCATTTGTCATACTTGATAAAGAACTAGCTATATAAACAATCATATTTGCAGACTCTTCAATCTCTGCAAACTTTTTTACAAGTGAAGTTGGTCTATGTACTTCAAAAAATTCTTTTTCAATCTCTTCAAAAGTTTTGTTTTCTTGTTTTGCTAATTCATTTAAAAAAGTCATTACCCCTTCAGATTTAGTTGGTCCAACTATAATTGAATTTGAAGTCACACTAGTTCCCTCTGTTAATTGAGCAATTCCTCTAGCAATTGAGACTTGAGCAGATTTAGTCATCCCATAATGTATCATCTCTTTTGGAATGTTTAAAGCTGATTCACTTGATATAAAAATTATTCTACCCCAATTATTTTTTAACATTTTTGGCAAGTAATATTGAGAAAGTCTAGCCCCACTCATAACATTTACATTAAACATATGAAGCCATTCATCATTTGTAATATCTTCAAAGTTTCTTGGCTCAAAAATACCTAAATTGTTAATTAAAATATCTACATGAGGTACATCAGAAGTGAGTTTATCACAACCAGCCACATCTTTTAAGTTGGCTTCAACAGCTTTTATATTTGCATTTGGAATTTCACTTTTAATATCTAAAATAGCTTTTTGAAGTTTTTCTTCATCTCTTCCATTTATTATTACGTGAGCACCTTCTTCGCAAAGTTTTTTTGCAGTCATCAATCCTATACCTTGAGCTGCACCTGTAATTAGAACTATTTTATTTTCAATTTTTAAATCCATATCTACTCCTTAAAAGGCTAGATTATATAGAAAAAAAATCGTTAAAAAATCGCACTTTTAAATAGTTTCAATTTTATAGCCAGTGTTATTTTGTGTAGAGATTAAATCTTTATGCAGTTTTGATCTTAATCTAAAAAGAATTGATCTAAAAGCTGCATAACCTGCTGGTTCATCTTGCCAAATTGCATATTCAATTTGTTCTTGAGAAACATAAAAACCGGCACTACGGCAAAGTATCTTGATGATTTCAGTTTCTTTTTTTGTTAATTTAATTGGCTTGTCACCATAATATAATATCTCTTTTTCTTTATCATAAAGATATCCATGCCTTAATCTTACAGTTCTCGATTTTTGTTCTTTCACAATATTTAGTTGATGACTTAATGTTCTGTTGATATTTTCAGCTGCATTTAGTTTTTCATCTTTTTTTGTATCATTTTTAGCTTTTTCCAATGCAACTTCAATAGCGGCGTGAAGATGACTTTTTTTATAAGGTTTTAGTATATATCCATAAGCAAGGGTTTCTGAAGCTTTTTTTATTGTCGATATTTCAGAGTTTGCTGTTAAAAAAACAACTGGTATATTAGGAAGTGTTGTTTTTAGTTCTTTTGCTAACTCAATTCCTGTTGTAGGTCCTTTTAAATAGATATCCATTAAAATTAAATCTGGTTCGATTCCTTTTTCTAGGATTTTTAATGTTTTACATTTATTTGGAGCTATGCCACAAGGTTCGTATCCTAATTCAATTAATGTTTCTTTTAAGTTCATAGCAATAATTGATTCATCTTCAACTATTAAAATTTTTATTTTATTCATTAATCCTCCTTGATTGGAAAGAATATATTACATTCTAACCCTCTATTATTTTTGAACTCAATTGTACCATCTAATTGGTTTTCTACTATTGTATGAACTAATTGCATCCCAATAGAGTCTGTTTTATACAACGAATCAATATTTTCTAAACCATCTCCATTATCTCGTATTTTTAGATGTATTTTATCATTTGATTTTTTTATATGAATACAAAGAAGATTGTCTCTATCCTCTTTAAATGCATATTTTAAAGCATTTACTGATAATTCATGTAAAACCATACCAACTTGAATACATCTATTTGTTGAAAAAATAAGTTGGTCTATATTTAAATCAAAATTTAGATAAGTATTATTTGAAATATATAACTCTTTTATATCCTCAATCAACCTTTTTATATAGTCTTCTAAATTTATATAAGCTAAGTTTTCACCTAAATATAAAAACTCATGAACCAAAGCCATTGTGTTTATTCTACTTCTACTTTGTTTTAATATATATTTAACTTCATTATCCTGAACTCTTCTATATTGCATGGCTAAAAGAGATGAAATAATTTCCATATTATTCTTAACTCTATGATGTATCTCTTTTAATAATATCTCTTTTTCATCAACAGATTTTTGTAGTTCTTGATTCATATTTGTTATTTCGTTTCTATATACTAATCTAGATGTAATATCCCTACCAAAGGCACAAATATAGTCTTTACCACCAAAAATAAAACCATGACCAGAAACTTCGATATTAATAATACTTCCATCTTTTTTCTTTTGGGTAGTTTCAAGTGTCCAGTTTTTTGTATTTTTTATTTCAATCATACATTCTTGGGCACTATTTCTATCAAAATTTGGATCCATCTCTTCTAAAAACATATCTAACATTTCTTCTTTTGTATAGCCTAACATATTACATGCAGCATTATTCGCATATACAACTCTTGCATCAAGGGTAAACCAGTAGATAGCATCTACAGAATTATTTAAAGCAAACTCATAGGGTGCAAGTCTCGCTTTATCTTTTCTTTTTAGGTCTTTATATGATTTGTCAATATTTTTGATTACCTTTTGCATATGATTAACCATAAGGATAAAAATTATAAAGGTAAAAAGAATAAAAATGATATTAAAAGTAAATGTATCATCTGAGGTTAAATTATTATCTTCTGAATAATGCTGTAGAAACTTATTAAATGAAACTACACCTATAATACTAAACAATATATATGTTAAAGAGAATCTTTTTGCAAGTTTATTTTGATTTAAAAATTTTGATTTATATTTTGTAATTTTATTTTCCATTTTTTCACCTTAAAAGAATTATATCAAAAAATTTGATACAAAATTAAAAGTGCGATATTTTTGCGATATTGTTTATTTAAAGTGTCAATAGTCAAAGATGAATCACTCATCTAAACACTAACAAAAGGTTATATATGAAAACAAATAGTTTGAATATTGAAATGGAAAAGTTTGTTCATATCACTAATCAAAACCATAATGATTTGATAGAGTTTGATTTTTCTATTGGTAATCCAATAATGTATGTGGAGTTAGCTTTGCCAATAAAACAGTTTGAGGAGTT
The DNA here is from genome assembly GCF_963676935.1 of Halarcobacter sp. NCBI lineage: Bacteria > Pseudomonadati > Campylobacterota > Epsilonproteobacteria > Campylobacterales > Arcobacteraceae > Halarcobacter > Halarcobacter sp. Next base: position 2,392,979 of record NZ_OY781470.1, on the reverse strand, counting down.
TTGTAAAATTAATAAAGTCAAATTTCTTACAAAACAACAATTAATTGATGTAGAAAATGACAAATACAAATGGAAGTATGGTGTTATTGGTACATCAAAAGAGCTTTAATTTAAATAAGGAGAAAAAGTATGAATTTAGACATTAAAAGTGTTGAGATAAAGCCTATTAGGCAAACTTATGCTCATGTAGCTAGAAGAATAGGGGAAAATAAAGCAGCAACAAGATATGAAGAGGCTACTTATGATTTACAAGCAACAACAAATTTTCATTATTTGCCAACATATAATTCTAAGTATGAGATATATGATGAAAATAAAACAGCAATAAAAATGTCTGATTGGTATAAATTTTTAGATCCAAGACAGTATTACTATTCAAACTATGTTATTACAAGGGCAAAACAACAAGAAGTTGCAGAACAAAACTTTTCGTTTATCGAAAGAAGAGACCTTTTAATTACAATGCCACAAGATATAAAAGAACAGATTTTAAAATATGTAGTACCTTTAAGACACTATGAGTGGGGTGCAAACATGAATAATCTACAGATTGTATCTGAATGTTATGGTGCGGCAATGGCTAATGCAGCTACATTTCATTCTGAAGATAGATTAGGTATGGCTCAATATATAACAAAAATTGGTCTATTGTTAGGAGAAAATGAAGCAAAATTTTTAGATGAAGCAAAAGATTTATGGGTAAATGAAACTTCTTGGCAAGGACTAAGAAAAGTTGTTGAAGATTCTTTTGTTGTTGAAGATTGGTTTGAACTTTTTATTTTCCAAAACGTTGTAATGGATGGATTTATTCATCCTTTATTTTTTGATTACTATGAAAGAGAGATTGCTACTAAAGGTGGAAATATTCAAAGTATGATGACAGAATTTATGACTGTTTGGTTTGATGAATCAAATAAATGGGTAGATAAAACTATCAATGTTGCCGTAAGTGAATCAGATGAAAATAAAAAAATTATTACTAAGTGGTGTGAAAAGTACATTAGTGAGTTGGAAAAAGCAACTATATTATTGGCAAAAAATTTAGTAAATGACCCAGAAAATATTGTTAGTGAAATAAAAGAAAATTTAATAAAACGTTTGAATAAAAACGGTTTAGAATTATAGGAGAGAATATGGCAGAGAATAATGTACTTTTAGTTCTTCAAGATGTAGAAGAGGCAAGACCAATAGTTCAAGCAGTGCAAAAAGATAATATAAATGCGATAGTTGAAAACCAACCTGCAATGATTAGAATTACTTGTCCTGACAGATTAGTAATAAATGCTGAAACTATGGAAGAGATTATAGGAAGAGAATGGGATCCTCAAGAGTTACAACTTTGTTTAATCACTCTTGCTGGAAATGTTGATGAAGATTATGATCATTTTATAATTTATTGGGATAATTAGGAGCTTATTATGACTATGGATATTAAAAAAAGAAAAAAAAGATTAAGTATGAAGGATAAGTACAAGCATATGACAAGGCTTGGATGGGAAACTACTTATCAAGATATGGACAAGGTTTTTCCTTATGATAAATATGAGGGTATTAAGATTCATGATTGGGAAGCTTGGGAAGATCCATTTAGAATGACAATGGATGCATATTGGAAATATCAAGGGGAAAAAGATAAAAAACTATATGCAATTATAGATGCATTTGCACAAAACCATGGACAAAAAAATATTTCTGATGCAAGATATGTATCAGCATTGAAACTATTTTTACAAGGTGTAACGCCACTTGAATATCAAGCAAATAGAGGTTTTGCACATGTTGCAAGAAACTTTAGAGGTGATGGTCCAAGAGTTGCTTGTCAAATGCAATCAATTGATGAATTAAGACATGCTCAAACTCAAATACATACATTAAGTCATTATAATAAGTATTTTAATGGATTCTCTGAATTTTCACATTGGCATGATAGAGTATGGTATTTATCTGTTCCTAAATCATTTTTTGATGATGCAAGGTCAGCTGGACCATTTGAATTTATGATTGCTATTGGTTTTTCATTTGAATATGTATTAACTAACCTTCTATTTGTACCATTTATGAGTGGTGCAGCATATAATGGAGATATGGCAACTGTAACCTTTGGTTTTTCAGCACAAAGTGATGAAGCAAGACATATGACTTTAGGTCTTCAAGCTATTAAATTTATGTTAGAACAAGACCCAGATAATGTTCCTATTGTTCAAAAATGGATTGATAAATGGACTTGGAGAGGTTATAGAGTTTTAGCATTAGTTGCAGCTATGATGGATTATATGTTACCTGAATCTCCACAATCATGGAAAGAAGCATGGGAATTATATTTTGAAGAAAATACTGTTGGATTATTTAAAGATTTAGAAAGATACGGTATCAAAGTTCCAGAATGTACAGGTACTGTTGCAGCCGAAAAAGAGCATTTGTCTCATCAAGTGTGGTTAACATTATATACTCATGCTGCACCAGCAGCTATGCATACATGGATTCCTAGTGAGGAAAAAATGGACTGGTTAAGCCAAAAGTATCCAAATACTTTTGATAAATACTATAGACCAATTTATGAACATTGGAAAAAAAGAGAAGAAGAGGGAAATAGATATTATTCTGAGATGCTACCTCAACTTTGTCAAGTATGTCAAGTACCAATGTTATTTACAGAAGTTGAAAAAGATGATCCAATGCAATATGTTCATAAGCAGGGTAAATATAAAGGTGAAAGATATCATTTCTGTTCAGACCACTGTAAAGAAATTTTTGAAAATGAGCCAGAAAAGTATGTATATTCTTGGTTACCAGTACATCAAATTTTCCAAGGAAATTGTGGTGGGGCAACATTACCTGAAGTTTTAGACTGGTATAAAGTTAAATTTGGACAAGACAACTGTGACTTTGTTGGTTCACAAGATGAAGCAGCATTTAAATCTTGGCATGGTCAATCATAAGGAGTAAAAATGGCAACAAAACATATTGGAGATTATAACCCAAAGACAAGGGATGTAGTAGAAAATTTTCATGGTAATATTGTAGTTTATGTAGGATGGGATAAACATAGAATGATAAATTCAGCTATGGCTTTTCCTTTACCACCTGCAATGCCTTTTAATGCATTGTTAAATGATGTACTTCCAAGTTGTTTCAAAGATCACCCAGATTTTGAAAAACTTGATTGGGATACTACGCAGATAAATTGGCAGTTAAATGGTGAACCATTTAACCCACAAAAAGAAAAGTCTTTAGAAGAGAATGGCATTGACCATAAATCATTAATACAGTTTGAAACGCCAACTCTAAAGGGATTAAACGGTTTAGGAATGTAAGATGAGTTATACATTAGAGATTGAACCAACTGGAGATGTTGTTGAGGTGGAAGAGGGACAAACAATCCTTGATGCTGCATTAAGGCAAGGGGTATATCTACCCCATGCATGTAACCATGGTTTATGTGGAACGTGCAAGATTGAACTTTTAGAAGGTGAAATTGACCATGGGGAAGCTTCACCTTTTGCACTAATGGATATGGAAAGAGATGAAGGAAAATGTTTAGCTTGTACTTCAACTTTGAAAGAAGATTGTGCAATTGAAGCTGATATAGATGAAGATGAAGATGCTAGAACAATTCCAGTTAAAGATTTTAAGGGGAAAGTTATTGAAATAAAAGATTTAACCCCTAGAATAAAAGGGATAGTTTTAGAGTTAAATGAAGAGATTGATTTTCAAGCTGGTCAGTATGTGCAATTTTATATGCCAGGATTTGAAGAACCAAGAGCTTTTTCAATAGCTACATCACCAAAAGATACTAAAACAATAGAGTTAAATATCTCTTTAGTTAATGATGGTGAAGTAACACCTTTAATTCACCAAAATTGTAAAATTGGAGATGAATTTAAAATTACAGGTCCATTTGGAAGATTTTTTGTAAAAGAATCAGCTCAAAAACCTATGATGTTTTTCGCTGGTGGTTCAGGACTTTCAAGTCCCAAATCTATGATTGAAGATTTATTGCAAAGGGGATGTGATTTACCAATTACTTTATTTCATGGAGCAAGAAATGAAGATGAATTATATTATTCTTCACTTTTTAAAAAATTAGAAAAAGAGCATGAAAACTTTAGATATATTCCAGTCCTCTCAGGTGATAATTTAGAAAATTGGAGTGGTGAAACTGGTTATTTAAATGATGTAGCAATTAAAACCTATGATAATGACTTTTCTAATCATAAGGCATATTTATGTGGGCCACCTGCTATGCTTGATTCTTGTATTACAGTATTAATGAGAGGGAGATTATATGAAAGAGATATTCATATAGAAAAGTTTTTTTCGAAAGCAGATTTAAGTGGAGATAACCAAAGAAGTCCATTATTTAGATCATTATAATAATAAGGTATAGATTATGTTTGAGATTGAAACTTTGATTTACTTTTTACTTTTAGGCGGTTTCGTAGGTATAATATCAGGACTTTTTGGAATAGGTGGAGGAGGTATTATTGTACCAGTCCTTTCATCTATTTTTTTAAGTAAAGGAATTGATTCAACTATTGTTGTGCATCTAGCACTTGGAACATCTATGTCTATTATAATCATAACTTCTCTTTCTAGTGTGCGAGCTCAACAAAAGAAAAAAGCAATAGAGTGGAGTATTGTAAAACTTATGGTTCCAGGTATATTAATAGGTACTTTTTTAGCTACTTTTATAGCTTCACAATTAGACTCCTTTTATCTATCTATAATCTTTGGGATATTTATGTTTTATTCTGCAATCCAGATGTTTATTGGTAAAAAACCAAAAGCTGAATATAAAATTTTCTCTAAAAAAACACAAGTTTTGTCAGGTAGTATAATAGGTGCTTTGTCTTCACTTGTTTCTATTGGTGGAGGGATTTTAAGTGTTCCTTATTTAGTTATGCAAAATATTGATATAAGAAAAGCTATTGCAACCTCATCAGCTATTGGTGTACCAATTGCTATATCTGGGACATTAGGATATATTGTAAATGGATATGGTACAAGCTCTTTTGATACTTATTCAATAGGGTATGTAAATTTAGTTGCATTTGTTTGTGTATCTGTTGCTAGTTTTTTAACTGCACCAATTGGTGTTTCATTGGTACATAAGATTAATATTGATTTGATGAAAAAGCTGTTTGCAGTTCTACCTTTAATTTTAAGTATTAAGATGATTTATTCTTTAATGTAGAGAATAATGATTTTTCAAATATCAAAATAAGGCTAAAATATTTTATTGTTTTGTAGTTTCTTTTTCTACATTAATATCTAAACATTGACTTTGATTTGACTATCTTTTACTGTATTTAAAGTAACTCTATTTTGTATCCTGTATTGTTTTGATTTATTATTAAATCTTTGTGAATTTTATTTCTAAGTCTAAATAGAAGTGATCTAAAAGCAGCATATCCAGCTGGTTCATCTTGCCAAATCGCATATTCTAATTGCTCTTGAGAAACATTTTGTCCTGGTGTTTGGCATAGAACTTTTATGATTTTTATCTCTTTTGAAGTTAGTTTTACAGGCTCATCCCCGAAATATAAAACCTCTTTCTCTTTATCAAAAAGATAACCATATTTTAGTTTTATAGTTCTAGATTTAGTTTCAATATCAAGGGACAATTTGTGTTCCAAAGTTCTATTTACATTTTTAACTGCATTTAAATCAAACTTATTTTTATTATCCTCTTCTGCCTTTTTTAAGGCAACCTCTATTGCTGCTTGCAGATGACTTTTTTTATATGGTTTAATTAAATATCCATATGCAAAAGATTCAGAGGCTTCTTTAATTGTAGCAAGTTCTGAATTAGCAGTTAAAAAAATTACAGGTACATCTGGAAGTTGATTTTTTCTTAATTCTTTTGCTAATTCTATTCCTGTAGTTGGACCTTGCAAATAGATATCCATAAGAACCAAGTCAGGTTTGATTTTTTCTTCTAAAAGTTTTATTGTATTGCATCTATTATTTGAAATGCCACAAGGTTCATACCCAAGTTCAGTCAATACTTGTTTTAGGTTTAAGGCAATTATTGGTTCATCTTCTATTATTAAAATTTTTGTTTTACTCATTACTTAACCTCCTTTTGTGGAAAGATAATATCACATTCAAGACCATTATTGTTTTTAAAGTTAATTGTTCCATGTAATTGAAAATCAACAATAGAATGGATAAGTTGCATACCAATTGAATCTGCTTTATCTAACTTTGTTAAATCTTTTAATCCTTCTCCATTATCTCTGATTTTCATATGAATTTCATCTTCAACAAGTTTCATATGTACACATAAGAGATTTCTTTTTTCTTCACTAAAAGCGTATTTAAATGCATTTACACAAAGTTCATGTAAAAGCATTCCAACTTGTATACATCTATTTATAGAAAACTCTAATTTGTCAATATTTAAGTCATAATCTATTTGTGTATTACTAAATTCATATAATTCAGTAATATCATCAATCAATCTTTCGATATATTCATTTACATTTATATAAGCTAGATTTTCACCAAGATATAAAAATTCATGAACAAGCGCCATTGCATGAATTTTACTTCTACTCTCTTTCATTGCTTCTTTAAATTTCAAATCATCAGATTTGTTTGCTTGCATATTAAGAAGTGATGAAATTATTTCCATATTGTTTTTAACCCTATGGTGAATCTCTTTTAATAAAATCTCTTTTTCTTTTACAGATTTTTGTAACTCTTCATTCATATTTGTGATTTTTTTTCTACTTTCAATTCTTTTTGTCATATCTCTAGCAAAAGCACAAATATATTTTTTGCCATTGTAAGTAAAAGCATGACCTGAAACCTCCACAGGATAGGTTGACCCATCTTTTCTTTTATGGATTGATTCTAACCTCCAATTTGGCGTTTTTTCTATATCTTTCATACAAGTAATTGCAGTTTCTCTTGTAAAATTTGGGTCAATATCCTCTAAATATAATTCTTCAAATTCTTCTTTTGAATAACCATCCATTTTACATGTAGCCTCATTTACATAAATATATTTTCCATCTAAAGTAAACCAGTGAATAGCATCAACAGAATGATCAAGAGCAAATTCGTAAGGGGCTAATCTATCTTTCTCTTTTTTCTTTAGTTCCTTATATGCTTTATCAATATTTTTTATAACATTTTGCATGTGACTTATCATTAAATAAAGTATTATTCCAGTAAATACTATAAAGAAAACACCATAAATAAATGGGCTTTGAACTTCTAAATTTTTGTTAATAGAGTATGCACTAACTAAACTATCTAAAGAGATTAATCCAACTACTCCAATAACCACATAAATTAAAGAAAATTTACTTGCTATTCTTTTTAAATCAAAAATCTTTTTTCTTACATCTATCATTTCCCCACCTCAATAAAAATTATAACATATAAAAAATTTTTAATTAAATGAAGCGATTATTTCGCGAATATTTTCTTATATACTTAAAAGAATTTAGATTGAAGGAATTTAGATTGAAGAAAAAAAAAGTAGGTATAGTTGGTGTTGGAAATGTTGGTTCAACTTTAGCATTTACACTTGTTATGAAAAACTTGTGTGATTGTATTTTATTAAAAGATATTAGAGATAACTTTACGCAAGCTATGGCATTAGATATCTCTCAAGCAGTAAGTTGTATTAATTCAAAAACAATAGTAAAAGCTATTTCAAATGATGAAGATTTTTGTGATTGCGATATCGTTGTGATCACTGCAGGTATTCCTAGAAAACCTAACATGAGTAGAGATGATTTACTATTTACAAATGCAAAAATCATGACTTCTATTGTAAAAAATGTTATTAAATACAATGAAAATGCAATTATCATAATTGTATCTAACCCTCTTGATGCAATGGTTTACTGGGCATTAAAAGCTTCGAAATGGAAAAGAAATAAAATTCTTGGAATGGCTGGAGTCCTTGATACTTCAAGGCTGTGTCATTTTATAAAAGAAAAAGTAGGCCCTAAAAATATAAAAACATTGGTTTTAGGTGGTCATGGAGATGAAATGATTCCACTTATAAATTCAACTACTGTAGATGACAAACCACTAAAAGATTTTTTAAATGATAAAGAGATATCTGAGATTGTAGAAAAAACAAAGAATGGTGGTATAGAGATAGTTAAACTATTGCAGACAGGTTCTGCTTATTATGCTCCTGCCAATTCTACAGCATTAATGGTGGAGGCTATTTTGAAAGATAAAAAAGAAATTTTTCCATGTGCTATGAAGTTAGATGGAGAGTATGGTCATAAAGATGTTGTGATTGGTGTTCCTGTTGTTTTAGGTAAAAATGGTGCTGAAACAATTATTGAAAAAGAGTTAAATGATATTGAAAAAAGTGAGTTTTCTAAATCAGTTAGTTCAGTTAAAACATTAATTGAAAAGTTAGAAGAAAGTTCTAAGTAAATAATTTTCAATAATTTTCAAATTTTCAAATTTTGCGATTATTCTGCGAATTTTTTAAAGTAAAGTTTTAAAAGTTAAAAAGTGGAAGCTTTTTAAATCAAAAAAAGGATTGTTTTTGAAACACGAAATTCTTGTTAAAAATAAAAACCAAGTTCAAAAATGTTTTGATAACAAAAATTTGATGGATGGTTTGTACGTTTGTGAAGATTTGGTCCCAAAAGCTTGCCATAATGGTGCGTGTGGGTTGTGTAGAATCAAAGTACACAAAGGAGAATTTAGAACTGCAAAGATGAATAGAAAACATATATCTATAAAAGATGAATGGGATAATATTTTCTTAGCATGTCGGGTTTATTCTCTAAGTGATATGGAGATTGAATTTTTACCAAAAGTTATGACAAGTAAGTCAGGTAAACAAGCCTATTTTCTTGGGCAAAAAAACTAATTTTATTAAAAGGGGAAAAAATGAGCAAAATTATGAGAATTGGGCACGTTGATATCAACGTTTTAGATATTAATAAATCTAGAAAATACTATGTTGAAATCATGGGAATGGAAGTTACAAGAGAAGATGCCGATGGAACTTTATATCTAAAATGTTGGGATGAGTGGGATAAATATAGTCTAATTCTTAGACCTAGTGAAGAGGCTACATATAATAAGGTTGGTTATAAAGTTGAAAGTGAAGAAGCTTTAGATGAATTACAAGGAAAAATTGAAGCTTATGGAATTTCAACAGAGATGTTACCTGCTGGTGAAGTAGCTGAGTGTGGAAGAGTATTAAAGTTTTTTACTCCAAGCGGACATGAATTTAATTTATATGCTGAAAAAACTTTTGTTGGTAAAAAAGTTGGACATATTAATCCTGTGCCTTGGCCAATTCATGAAAATGGAATTAAAGCTCATTGGATTGACCATATTTTATTAATGTGTGAAGGTCCAGAAAAAGTAATGGAATCTACTAAATTTATAGAAGAGGTTTTTGATTTTAAATTAGCTGAACAAGTATGCGTTGGACCTGAAGGTTCATTACAAGCTGCAACTTGGTTGAGTGCGGGAAATACACCACATGATTTAGCATTTGTTGCTGGTCCTGAAACTGGAATGCATCATTTTGCATTTTTCTTAGATGGATGGAATGATATTTTAAGAGCTGCTGATGTAATGGCAATGTATAACGTTAAACTTGATATTACTCCACAAAGACATGGTATCACAAGAGGTGAGACTATTTATTTCTTTGACCCATCTGGGCATAGACTTGAGACTTTTGCTGGACTTGGATATATGGTTTGTAAAGATATGCCAACAGTTACTTGGACAGAAGATGAATTATGGAGAGGTATTTTCTATCATACTGGTCAAGAAAATGGTGCATTTACAACTGCATATACCTTGTCCGCGTATAAGTAGGATTATTAAATGAGTTCAGTAACAATAACTGAAAAAACTATTTCTAGACAAGCATCAATGGATGCTTGTCTTTTTGCAATAAAAAAAGCTGAAGAATTAAATATCTCTATTAATGTTTCAGTAGTAGATAATAAAGGTTTAGAAATGGCTTTTTTAAGAATGGAGAATTCATTTATTCATTCAATTGATATTGCAAAGGATAAAGCTTATACAAGTGCTAGTTTTGGTTTTACAACTGACACTTGGACTACAATTTTCAAAAGTATGCCTCATTTGGAACAAGGTTTTTCAAATAGGGATAGATTAATTCCTTTTGGAGGAGGGATGCCGATTTTTGAAAATGGTATTAAAGTAGGAGCAATTGGTGTTTCAGGTGGAACAGAAGAAGAAGATATTATTTGTGCAAAATATGCAATTAATGAAATAGGATTAAGATATGAATAAAGTACAACACTATATTAATGGAAAATTTATTGACTCTGCTTGTGGAGAGTTCTTTGATAATATTAACCCAATGGATGGAAAACTTTTATCAAAAGTTGCCCTTGGTAGAGAAGAAGAAGTAAATGCTGCAGTTGCTGCTGCAAAGGCATCACTTACAGGTGAATGGGGTCAAATGAAATTAAATGACAGAATTGCAATGATGTACGAAATTGCAAATGAAATTGATAGAAGATTTGACGATTTCTTAGAGGCAGAATGTTTAGATACGGGGAAACCTTATAAAATTGCTAGACATATAGATATTCCAAGGGGTGCCGCAAATTTCAAAGTATTTGCTGATACTATGAAATCTCATGCAGAAGAGGCATACAGAGCTGATACTCCAGATGGTAAAAAAATGTTTAACTACAGTGTAAGAAAACCTAAAGGTGTAATTGCAGTTATTTCTCCTTGGAATCTACCATTGTTATTGATGACTTGGAAAGTTGGTCCTGCTTTAGCTTGTGGTAACTCTGTTATTGTTAAACCATCACAAGTTACTCCTACAACTACATCATTACTTGGTGAAGTAATGTCAAAAGTTGGTGTTCCAGCAGGAGCATATAACGTTGTTCAAGGTAAAGGTTCTATTACGGGAAATCTTTTAACAGCTCATAAAGATGTTGATGCAATAACATTTACAGGTGAAACTAAAACTGGTGAGATGATTATGAATGCTTGTTCTAAAGGTGTTAGAGATGTATCTTTAGAACTTGGTGGTAAAAACCCAGCAATTATTTTTGCTGATTGTGATATGGATAAAGCTATTAATGAGACAGCAAGATCGGTATTTGCAAACTCTGGACAAGTATGTTTGGGTACAGAAAGAGTTTATGTTGAAAGATCAATTTTTGATGAGTTTGTCTCAAGACTTAAAGAAGCTGGTTCAAAATTAAAACTTGGTATTCACAATGATGAATCTGTGGATATGGGACCTGTTGTAAGTGCTGCTCATAGAGATAAAGTATTAAAGTATTATGAAATCGCGAAAAAAGAGGGTGCGAATGTGATTCTTGGTGGAGGTGCTCCTAAAATGGAAGGTGATTTAGCAAATGGTTTCTTTGTTGAACCAACTATTTGGACAGGATTACCTGAAACGGCAACAGTAATTAAAGAGGAAGTATTTGGACCTTGTTGTCATGTTACTCCTTTTGATAGTGAAGATGAAGCTATTAGATTAGCAAACGATACAGATTATGGATTGGCATCAACAATATTTACTGAGAACCTTGATAAAGCTCATAGAGTTGCAGCTCAAATTGATTCAGGGATAGTTTGGATTAATTCATGGTTTTTAAGGGATTTAAGAACACCATTTGGTGGAATGAAAGGTTCTGGTATAGGAAGAGAAGGTGGTCATTACTCACTAGAGTTCTATACTGAATTAAAAAATGTTTGTATAAAAATGTAAATAGAAAGAGAGATTATTTTATGGCAATGACTCAAGAAAAAATTGAAAAATACGGAAATGAATTATATGAGGCTTTAAAGGGTAACTACTCAATTGAACCAATCTCAAATAGAGAACCTGATTCTACAATTGAAGATGCATATACAATTCAACATCACTTTTTAAAAAGAAGAATGAATGATGACGAAAGTAAGATTATTGGTAAAAAAATTGGTGTTACTTCAAAAGTTGTAATGGATATGTTAGGTGTTCATCAACCAGATTTTGGATACCTTTTATCTGATATGATTTATTCTGATGGTGATGAAATTGATGTAACAAATGGAATGATTCAACCAAAAGCTGAGGGTGAAATTGCCTTTGTTTTAAAAGAGGATTTACAAGGTCCAGGAGTAACTACTGCTGATGTATTAAAAGCAACAAAATTTGTAATGCCTTGCTTTGAAATTGTAGATTCAAGAATTAAAGATTGGAAAATAAAAATTCAAGATACAGTTGCAGATAATGCTTCTTGTGGATATATAGTATTTGGTGGCAAAGGAGTTGATCCAAGAGAAGTGGATTTAACAACTTGTGGAATTACTCTAGAAAGAAATGGGGAGTTATTACATACAGGAGCAGGAGCTGCAGCTCTTGGAAGTCCAGTAAATGCTGTAGCATGGTTAGCTAATACTTTAGGTGAATTTGGTGTAGGCCTTAAAGCTGGTGAAGTGATTTTATCAGGAGCACTTTGTGCTATGGTAACAATAGAACCAGGGGATAATATGACTATTAATATTGGTGGAATTGGATCTGCTTCTTGTAGATTCGTATAAATATGGACATTTTTTAAGGATAATGATGAAAAAAATTAATTGTGCATTAATTGGTCCAGGTAATATTGGACTTGATTTAATGATTAAAATGAAAAGAAGTGAAATATTAAATCCAATGTGGATGGTTGGAATTAATGAAGGTTCTAGGGGTCTTAAAATGGCCAGAGAAAATGGTTTGAAAACTACATATGAGGGTGTTGATGGATTATTAGAACATATTGAAAAAGATGAAATTAAAATTGCATTTGATGCAACTTCAGCTTATGTTCATGGTGAAAATAATAGAAAACTTGCTGAAAAAGGTGTATTAGTTATTGACTTAACACCTGCTGCTATTGGGCCATTTTGTGTGCCTTCTGTAAATTTGCAAGAGCTATTAGCTAAAAATACACAGAATGTTAACACAGTAACTTGTGGTGGGCAAGCTACTATTCCTATGGTTGCAGCTGTTTCAGGTGTTCAAGAGGTTGAATATGCAGAGATTATTGCAACAGCTGCTTCAAAATCTGCAGGTCCTGGTACTAGAGCAAATATTGATGAGTTTACTGAAACAACTAAACTTGGAATTGAAGTTGTTGGAAAGGCAAAAAAAGGAAAGGCAATTATCATTTTAAATCCTGCTGAGCCACCTTTAATGATGAGAGATACAATTCATTGTTTGACTACAGAGGAACCAGATGTAGAAGCAATTACAAAATCTATTCATGATATGGTTGCAAAAATGCAAAAGATTATACCTGGATATACACTTAAAAATGGTCCAGTTTTTGATGGTAAAAAAATCTCTATTTGGTTAGAGATTGAAGGTTTAGGGGATTATTTACCAAAATATGCTGGTAACTTAGACATTATTACAGCAGCAGCTGTTAATATTGCTGAACAAATGGCAGATAAGATAAAAGGAGAATAAGATGGATTTAAAAGGTAAAAAAATCAAAATTCATGATATGTCATTAAGAGATGGGATGCACTCTATTAGACATCAGTTCTCACTTGAAGAGATGACAAATATGTCAACTGCTATGGATAATGCAGGAGTTCCATTTATTGAGGTTACTCATGGAGATGGTTTAGGTGGTAGTTCTTTAAATTATGGTTTTGGAAGACATACAAATGAAGAGTGGTTAGACGCAGTTGTACCACATATGAAAAATGCAAAGATTTCAGTTTTAATGCTTCCAGGAATTGGGATAGTAAAAGATTTAGAAAGTGCTGTAGAACATGGTGCTTCAATGGTTAGAGTAGCAACTCATTGTACAGAAGCAGATTGTTCAGCTCAACATATAAAAGCAGCAAAATCTATGGGAATTGACACAGTTGGATTTTTGATGATGGCTCATATGGTAAATCCTGAAAGAATTGTTGAAGAAGCAGCTAAGATGGTTTCATATGGAGCTACAACAATTTATGCAACAGATTCAGCTGGACATATGTTACCTGATGATGTTAGTGCAAGAATAGGTGCACTTAAAAAAGAGTTTGGAAATGATATTGAACTAGGATTTCATGGTCATAATAATATGTCTATGGGGGTAGCAAATTCACTTGCTGCTATTGAAGCAGGTGCAACTAGAATTGATGCAAGTTTAGCTGGTTTTGGAGCAGGTTCTGGAAATACTGCAACAGAGGTTTTAGTAGCAGTCTGTCAAAGAATGGGTATTGAAACTGGAATTGATTTAAATAAAATTGAAGATGCAGCTGAAGATATTGCATTGCCAATTATGGGGAAACCAACTAGAATCTCTAGAGATTCTTTGACTTTAGGTTATGCTGGTGTTTACTCTTCATTTTTACTTTTTGCACAAAGAGCAGAAGCAAAATATGGTATTGATGCTAGAACTATTTTAGTTGAGTTAGGGAAAAGAGGAATGATCGGTGGTCAAGAAGATATGATTGATGACTGTGCAATGGAATTAGCAAAAGCAAAAGGATTATTATAATGGCATTAGATAAAGCAACAATTGAAAAATTAGCAAAACATTGTGAAGATGCAGAGTTAAATGCACAAGAGATTACAAAAATTACTGATGATTATCCTGAGATGACTTATGAGGATGCTTATGATATTCAGTGGACGGCAAGAGCTGCTAAAGAAGCAAGAGGTACAAAAATAGTTGGTATGAAAATGGGATTAACTTCTCAAACAAAAATGAAGCAAATGGGTGTTCCAAATCCTTGTTATGGATATTTAGCTGATTATTTTAGCTTTGGAGATGGTGCAGAGATTAAAATTGATGAATTAATTCATCCAAAAGTTGAAGCTGAGATTGCTTTTGTTTTAAAGGATGATTTAAATGGTCCTGGTTGTCATATTGGTGATGTATTAGCTGCAACTGATTTTGTAATGCCTGCTGTGGAAATTATTGATTCAAGATATAAAGATTTTAAATTTGATTTAAAATCAGTAATTGCAGATAACTCTTCATCTTCTAGATATGTAACAGGCGGAAGAATGAGAGATGTTAAAGATTTAGATTTAAAAACTCTTGGTGTAGTAATGGAAATCAATGGTGAGATTGTACAATTAGGAGCAGGTGCTGCTGTTTTAGGACATCCAGCAACTGCAATTGCGATGCTTGCCAATATGATGAGTGAAAGAGGCGAGACCTTAAAAGCTGGATCATATATTCTTTCAGGAGCAATTACAGCAGCAATGAGTGTCAAAAAAGGGGATAATGTTACAGTTAAGTTTCAAGACTTAGGAACATTATCAATGAAGTTTGTATAAGGCTAAATTTATTTAGCCCTTTAGAGTTTTCTCAAAGAGAGTGTAACCACAAACTACTTTTTATCACTAAAAAGTAGTTATAAAAAGTATAGTCCCTTTTATAAGGGGACATTTTAAAAGGATTATTTTATGCCAATTGCAACAATAAATATTATTGAGGGTAGAAGTGATGAGAAAAAAGAGAAACTTATTGAAAGTGTAAGTCAAGCAATTTCTCAATCACTTGATGCTCCAATTGAAAGTGTTAGAATTATCATAAATGAGATGCCAAAACAACATTATGGTATAGCTGGAAATAGTGTTAAAAAACTTGGGAAATAGATGAGTTTAAAATTAAGTGTATTAGATCAATCTCCAGTTCATGATAATAAAGAGCCTAAAACTGGACTTCATGATACGATAGAACTTGCAAGACTTAGTGAAAAATTGGGGTACTATAGATACTGGTGTGCAGAACATCATGATACTCCTGGTTATGCAAGTGCAACTCCTGAAATAATGGTTGGTGCAGTTGCAAGTTCAACATCTAAAATTAGAGTTGGAAGTGGTGGTGTTATGCTCAACCATTATAGTCCTTATAAAGTTGCAGAGCAATTTAATACATTAAATGCACTTTATGAAAATAGGATTGATTTAGGTATTGGAAGAGCAAGTGGTGCTAACTTTTTAAGTGCAAGAGCTTTACATAATCAAAGTAATGATTCTTATGCAAATAAAGCATATGATTTAACTAACTTTTTAAATGATTCTTTTAAAGAGGATGACTATTTTTATGGAGTTGGAGTAAGTCCAAAAGGAGTTGAATCAACTCCTGTGTATCTTTTAGGTTCAAGTGAAGGAAGTTCCATTTTAGCAGGACAACTTGGAGCTGGTTTTTGTTTGGCTTTATTTATTGGAACACACGATAGACCAACAATTATTATGGATAATTATAGAAAAAGTTTTAAAGCTTCAAAAACATTCTCTAAACCTAAACCTATGATTGCTGTTGCTTGTATTTGTGCTGAAACGAAAGAAAAAGCACAAAGCATAGCAAGTAGTCATACATATTGGAAAGTTCAAGCTTTTACAGGGAAGCAAAGAGAAGCACTGCATAGTCCCCAAAAAGTAAAAAAGTTATACGAAGAGCTTTCATATGAAGATAAAATCTATTTCCATGAAACTATGGATACAATGGTTTTAGGAACACCTAAAGAGTGTAAAGAAAAAATTGAAAAATTAGCAGATGAGTATAAAGTTGAAGAAGTAATGGTTGTAAATGTAACTTATTCTTTTGAAGATAGAAAAAATTCTTATGAGTTACTTGCAAATGAATTTAATTTAAATAAAAAGGATAAATAGATGAGTAATCCAGAAATTGCAAATAGTATAAAAACAGGAAATTATAATACAAACTACCATGATGAAGGTCAAGGGGAAGTTATAATTTTTATTCATGGTTCTGGACCGGGAGTTTCTGCATATGCAAATTGGAGATTATGTATTCCAGAATTAGCAAAAAAATTTAGAGTAATAGCTCCTGACATGGTTGGTTTTGGGTTTTCGGATAGACCTGAAGGTATCAAATATGGTATGGATGTATGGGTTCAACAAATTGTTGATTTAATGGATGCATTAAATTTAGAAAAAGTTAACCTTGTAGGTAACTCTTTTGGTGGAGCATTGGCATTATCTTTGGCTATTAAGTATCCAGAAAAATTTAATAAAATAGTTCTTATGGGGGCTATGGGTGTTGAGTTTCCTATTACTGATGGACTTGACCAAGCATGGGGATATACTCCTAGTTTAGAAAATATGAAAGCTTTACTAGATACTTTTGCTTATAGTAGAGTTTTAGTTACTGATGAACTTGCAAAATTACGATATGAAGCAAGTATTAGACCAGGATTCCAAGAATCATTTGGTTCAATGTTCCCATTTCCTAGACAAACATCTGTTGTAGCAATGGCAAGTGATGAAAAGGATATAGCAAATATTGATAAAGATGTGTTAATTATTCATGGTAGAGATGATAAAGTTATTCCTTTTGAAAACTCTGTTAGATTACATCACTTAATTAAAAAATCACAAATTCATAGTTTTGGAGAGTGTGGACATTGGAGTCAAATAGAACATAAAGATAGATTTAATAAGCTTTTATTAGATTTTTTTAGTGAAGAGTAATATAATTAACTAATTATATAAAGGCTAAAAAATTAAAAGTTGCCCTTTTATATGAAGATTATAAAAGGGCATAAAAAATGAGGATCCTTTGCCATTATTTTCATCTATAGTAGATGATGGTTTTTTAAAAGAAAAATGTAATCAAAGAAGATAGATGATATATCAAATATTAAATATACTTATGCCAGTAATATTAGCTAGCTCAATTGGTTATGCATATGCAAAATATAAAAAAATTAGTATGGATATTCCAAATAAAATCAATCTTGATATTTTTATTCCCATCTTGATATTTTATGCTATTAGTGAAAAACTTCCCTCAATAAAAGTTTTAGGATATTTTTCTATAGGTGCAGTTATAGTAGTATTAGGTTCAGGTTTAATTTTATATCCATTTTTAAAATATTTAAATGTAAATATTAAAGCTTTTCTTCCTACAATGATGTTTAACAACTCTATAAATCTAGGACTTCCTTTATCACTTTTTGCTTTTGGTCAAGAGGCTATGGCTATGTTTATAGCTTTATCTTTAGTTCAAGTAATAGGGCAGTTTACAATTGCTGTTTATATGTATGGAGGTAATATAAAGGTTTTAGAACTTTTTAAAAACCCTGTTATAATTGCAACAATATTTGGTCTTTGTTTTAATTATTTTGATTTACATTTACCTACACTTTTTTTACCATCCGTTGAGATAATTTCACAAGTGGCTATTCCTTTAATACTATTTTCACTTGGTGTTAGATTATCAACTGTAAGTTTTAAAAATTTAAAAGTAGGGTTAATTGGAGCAGTTTTATGTCCTCTTTCTGGGCTTATAATGGCATTTTTTGCAATGACTATTTTTGAGTATACGCCCTTACAGATTAATTTATTAATACTTTTTTCTATTTTGCCACCTGCTGTTTTAAATGCAATTTTAGCTGAAAAATATAATCATGATTCTAGTATGGTTGCATCAGTAGTTGCAGTTGGGACTTTAGCTAGTATTATTTATATTCCAGTAGTTTTATATTTTCTTTTACAAAATTGAGAATTTTTATGCAGCAATATATTTTGATTAGTTATAAAAATATATAGATTCAATTTTCTAATTTCTCAAACTCTTTTTGTTTTTGTTATATAGTAAAATTCTAAATAGTATTTTAAATATTAATTCGCGATAAATATACAACTTTATTTTTATAATATCTTTTTATCCAAATATAAAATTAAGGTATTTTATGAAAGATTATTTAGGGTTACATTTTTTTCTTATAAATATAAGTATAATTTTTATAATTCTTTTTCATCTTATCTTTCAAAATTAATTCAAGCTTGTTTATAAACTTTTTCAAATTGTACATTAATTTATTTTAATCATAAAAAAATCTATATTAATTAGTATTGCAAGGTTAGAGTTTTTTGAAAATATCTAATTGTTTAATTTATAAGGTGTGCCCTTCCCTGGAGGAGGGTTGAAAGGGCACGAAAATTTAGAATTTATATGATAAATAGATTCTTGCTGTATCGGTAGTGTCGTTTACAACTCCTGCAGGTGCTAGAGTATTTTCTGTATCTACATGTGCATAATTTGCTTTTAAAACTAAATCTTTAGTAATTGGATATATAAATATTGCTCCCATTCCTGTAACATCGCCTAAAACATGAGTATTTGACATTGATTTTCCAGCATATGTGATTATGGTTGTAGGACCAATTGGTGCTACTATAGCTCCAACAATTGTATCTGTATCTGCTCTTGCAGGAACTTCACCATCATGAACGGGTAATGCTGTAAACACTGAATCTGTTGCACCAGCACCAGCACCTGTATAAACGGCATTAATATCATCCATACTTGAAGAATAACCTACTAGATAACCTAATTTGCCTAATCCAAGTGGCCCAGTAGCTTTCAATCCATACATTTTTCCAACTTGCTTGTTTACTGAAGATCTATAATATTGTGCACTTAAAGTATGAGGTCCCGCTTGGTAGTCAGCTTGTAAATAAAATAAATCAGTATCAGCAGCAGTTGTATTTCCATCTATATCTAAATATTGTGCTTGTAAAGTTAAGTTTTCAATAGAATTATTTTTAATATATAAGGTATAAGCACCATCTTCTAAATCTGCAAAATCGTTAAATTCACTATTCCCATTATTCTGAGCTTGAAATTTATCAATATAACCAGCTACAAGTGTTGTATCTGGTATATCAGTATTTGTTAATAGATATGCTTCAAAAGAGTCTTTAACAATCGCTTCTGAAGATTTACCTTCTATTGCATTATTAACAATGGGTGTATGAATATATTGTCTACCAGCTTTAAATGTTGTATTAACTATTGTGTATTCTAAATATGATTCAGAAAGAGATACTCCATCTGTATCAAAGAAAGATGTTCTATAACTTGTATTGTTTACAGAAAATATATTAGTTGGATTATTTTTTGTATCATCACTTAAAATTGTAGCTGCTTGAAAAGTTACTCCAGCTTTTAATCCATAGAAAGAACCTGTTACTGCAGATAAACTTCCACCTATTGCTGTTACTTTATCAGTTTTAGCAGCTCCTAAAAAGTCAGAACTTACGAAACCTAACTTAATTTCTCCATTAACTTCAAGATTATCAAATGCCTCTGAAATACTATCTGCATACGTTGATGTTGATAGAACGAAAGAAGTAATCATACTCAGTCCTAAGATTTTTTTCATTTTATTCCCTTATGTCAATTTTAATTAATACACTAAATACTTGTTTATATAAAATTCGCAAAATTATAAACTTGTATTTAGTGTGAATCTTGGCATTAAATATAATTAAATAAAATCGCAGTTTAATCGCAATTTTAAATTTTGGAAATAAAAAATACTTGTATTATAAAGAGAGTATTGGAGAAACTAACTCTTAGTTCATTAACTAAACATTAATTTAGTATTAGATTATGATTAATACTTATAGATTATAATTTTCTTATAACTTAAGAATGAATTGCGAACACATTCTTAAGATAATGAAAAAAGCGAATTTTTCATAATCTCTTAAATATAAAAGAAGGCTCCTTAGGGAGCTTTTTTTATGCATTTTTTATTTCAAAATAGTTTGTTGTGTAAAATTTTGGGATTTATATTTCATTTTTCAAAATAAGCTTTTCAATAATTTAACAAATTCAAAAATTAGTATAATTTTTTATAAATTAACTTACTATTTTATAAAGAAAAAAATATATATAATTAAAGCTTATAAATAAAACTATATAACTACCTTAAAAACTTTATTTTAAATAAAGTAAAATAAAATTTACTATTAACAATACATAATTAAAATAAATGATATTTTAAGTAAATAACTAAAATCAACTACAAAGTACCATCTTATAGTATGACTAAATATTCATTCTTGACATAGGTCAAGGATTTAAGTTGAAATTTAACTTATACTTCTAATGCAATTTAAAGGATTAAGAATGGAAAGAGAAAAAATTGTAGTCTATGGATCAATTTTAGCTTTTCTTATTGCCGTTGGTTTATTTGCTTATACAGTGCATGCATCAAAAATGTTGTCATACCTGTCAAGTGATCCCAAAGCCTGTATCAATTGTCATACGATGAATTCTGCATATGCAACATGGTCAAAAAGTTCTCATAAGAATGTTGCAACATGTGTGGATTGTCACTTGCCTGTTGGTGATGTGGTTGCTAAATACAAATCAAAAGCAATCGATGGTTGGAATCACTCAGTTGCCTTTACCTTAAACACTTATGAAAATAATATTGACATAAGTGAAGATGGGGCAAACAGAGTACAAGCAAATTGTATTAGATGTCATGGAGATTTAACATCTCAAATGGGACTTAATGCAGATAATTACCATGGTTCAGAAGAGGATAGTTTAAAAGCTGATCGAAAATGTTGGGAATGCCATAAGTTTACACCTCATGGCAAAGTTAGAAGTTTAACATCAACTCCATATAGTATTGGTGTAAAAGAAAGAATGAAATAAGAAGGAAAAGAAAGATGAAAAAGTTTAAAGTCTTACTTGTAGCTTCATTAATAGCAATTGGCTGTTTAAGTGCATTAGTTGCATCTATTAATGAGAAAAAAGAGGAACAAAAAATTATAAACTCTGTTCCAAAAATTGACAAATGGGAAACTAAAAACGAAGAGTTTAAAAAGTTTTACCCAAGAGAATATGATTCTTGGAAACAAACAAAACAAAGTGATAAAATTGAGGATATGTTAGAAAAATATCCTGAGTTAGTTGTTTTATGGGCTGGTTATGGTTTTGCAAAAGATTATAATGCTCCAAGAGGACACTTCTATGCAATAGAAGATAATAGAAATACTCTTAGAACAGGTGCACCAGTAGATAGTAAAACTGGACCAATGCCAACGGCATGTTGGACATGTAAATCACCTGATGTTCCTAGAATCATGAATGAGCAAGGTGACTTAGAGTACTTTACTGGAAAATGGGCAAAATATGGTTCAGATATTATTAATCCAATTGGTTGTGTAGATTGTCATAATCCTGAAACTATGGAGCTTCAAGTAAATAGAAAATACTTAGATACTGCTTTACAAGCAAATGGTGAAACTTCGTTAGCTGATGCAACTCACCAAGAGATGAGAACAATGGTTTGTGCACAATGTCATGTTGAGTATTATTTCAAAAAAACTGATACACCTAATGGTAAAAAAGCGGCTGTTGTTACTTTACCATGGGCAGAAGGAACTTCAGTTGATGATATGGAAAAATATTATGACAATATTAATTTCACAGATTGGACACATAAAATTTCTAAAACACCTATGTTAAAAGCTCAACATCCAGGTTATGAGATGTGGAAAACAGGAGCACATGGTAAAAATAATGTATCTTGTGCAGATTGTCATATGCCATATAAAAGAGAAGGTGGAGTTAAATATACAGACCATAAAATTGGAAATCCATTAGATAATATGGAAAATACTTGTATGACTTGCCATAGAGTTTCTGAAGACTCATTACTTAAAACAATTAATGAGAAAAAAGAAAGAAAAAATGAGTTACATGAAAAAGCTATGAAACAACTTGCTGCTGCTCACTTAGAAGCTGGAAAAGCTTGGGAAGTTGGTGCAACTAAAGAGGAGATGGCTCCTGTATTAAAAGATATTAGACACGCTCAATGGAGATGGGATTATGCAGTAGCATCACATCCAGCATTTTTCCATGCTCCTGAAGAGACTTTAAGAGTTTTAGCAACTGCATTAGAAAAAGCAGGAAATGCTAGAATTAAATTGGCTAAAATCTTAGCAAAACATGGTGCAGCTGATTATAAAGCACCACAAGCAACTTCGAAAGAGAAAGCTCAAGAGATTGTTGGATTACCATTTAAAAAACTTGTGGATGACAAGGAAAAATTTAAAAGTGGTCTTCTAATTGAGTGGAAAAAAGAAGCAGAGAAAAAAGGTATCTACAATCCTAAATCAACAGAGGGTATTGAAGATAAAACTTCTTATAACTAGACTTTAAATTACATATTTAGAAAAGAGGTTTTCCTCTTTTCTTTATACTTTTACTAAATAACACCTTTAGTTACTTCTCTCCTACTAATTTAGGTGTTATTTATTAATTGTATAATTTTTAGGGAAGAGATGAAAAAACTATTAAAAAATATTTTATCAATTGAGACAGCAACAGTTTTGATGTTACTTTTTGCTTTTTCATGTGCCGTTGCCACATTTATTGAAAATGATTATGATACTCTTGGTGCAAAATCATTTGTATATAATAAAACATGGTTTGAACTTATCATGTTAATACTTGTATTATCATCACTAGCAAATATTATCTGGTTTAAAATGTACAAAATTAAAAAGTTTTTTATTTTCTTTATTCATATCTCATTTGCTTTTATTTTATTAGGTGCTGGATTAACTAGATATTTAGGATATGAAGGAATCATGACAATTCCCGAATCTACAATCCAAAATAAAATGGTGTCAAATGATGAATATATTCAAGCTGTTTTATTGACTAAAGATAAAAAAGAGATAGTAAAAAAAGATAAAAAAGTATTGATGACTCAACTTTCTCAAACAGATTTTGATTTAAAAATAGATGAAGATTTAAGTTTAGAGTTTGAGAGATTTGTACCAAATGCAGCTGAAAAAATAATTACAGTTAATGGTGGAAAACCTATGGTTAACCTAATAATAACTGATTTAACAGGGGCTAGAAGTATTGATTTAAAAAATAAAAAAATATACTCTGATAAATATACGAATTTTTCACTAAATAAAAATATAGAAGATAACTCAAAACCAAAAGTAAATTTTTTTACAAAAGATAGGCAAATATATATAAAATCAAATGTATCAATAACTTACAATTTTATGGATGGTGTGGGACAAGGAAGTACAAAAGCAAATGAGGCTATCCCTTTACGAAATGATATTATTTATATGGTTGCACAAACTAGATTTGTTACACCAGATTTTTCTGTATCAGGAAAGGTAGAAGTTATAAGTATTGATAAAACTTTAGTAAAAAAAGATAAACAATTAAATGCAGTCATTGCAAAGTTAAATTATAAAGGAAAGATAAGTGAAGTTTCACTTTTTGGAAAAGGTGGTTCAAATCAAGGTTATAAAAAAACAATAAAATTAGATGATAAAACTCTAAAACTATCTTGGGGAGCAAAGATAATTGAACTTCCTTTTTCTTTATACCTAAATGATTTTAAATTGGAAAGATATCCTGGTTCAAAATCACCATCAACATATTCTAGTTATGTAAAAGTTTATGATATGAAAGATGATATAACATTTGAACAATTAATCTCAATGAACAATCCCTTAAGTTATAAGGGGTTTAAGTTTTTTCAAAGTTCATACACTATGAATGAAACAGCAACAATACTTTCAGTAAATAAAGACCCAGGAGTCATCCCCACATATATAGGATATTTTTTACTTTTTACAGGACTTATTTTTAGTCTTTTTATGAAAAATGGAAGATTCCAAAAATTGGCTAAAACAAGATATGAATTAAAAAATGTATTAAGTGCTTTATTTTTATGCTTTTTATTTGTCTTTAATGCAAATGTCAATGCAAAGGATATTGATTTAGAACTTTTAAAAAATATAGATATAAATCATGCCAATAAATTGGGTTCTGTTTTGATACAAGATTATCAAGGAAGAATTAAACCTTTAAACTCTTTAGCAATTGAGATTATGAATAAGGTTATGAGAAAAGAGAGTTTATATGGATTAGATGCCAATCAATTATTTATAAGTATGCTTATTAATCCAAGACAGTGGCAAAAGATACCAATTATTAGAGTAAATAATATTAAATTAAAAAGGGTCTTAAGTGTGCCTAATGGTAAGAAGTATTTTAGATTTGATGATATTTATGGCAATTTAGGAAAATATAAATTAGAAGATGATTTAGAGATTATCAATAAAAAGAAGCCCTCTGAGAGAACAACATATGATAAAGAAGTTATAAAAGTTGATGAGCGATTAAATATTATTTATAACCTATTTTCTGGTGCTTTTTTAAAGCTTTTCCCTAAAATTGATGACAAAAATAACAAATGGCTTGACCCAACTTTAGCAATTTCAGTTATTAATGACAAAGTTGGAGCCTTAAATGAACAAGAAGCAAGAAATATAGCAAAACTAATGGATAACTATTTTATAGCTTTAAAAAATGCAAATGAGAATAAGAGTTCTTGGACAGAAGCTAATATAGCCCTTGATGAGATTATTAATTATCAGAAAAAATATGCAAGTGATATTTTTCCTAATCAGTGGAAAATTGATGCTGAACTTTTATTTAATAAATATAATATATTTAAAAACCTTACACCTATTTATTTAATTTTAGGTTTGATTTTATTGATTTTTGTATTTGTAAAGATATTTAAACCAACACTTACTTTAGACAAAGTATCAAAAGCTTTTTTAATAGTATTTATTATAAGTTTTATTATTCTTACTTTTGGATTAGCTCTTAGATGGTATGTTTCAGGTCATGCTCCTTGGTCAAATGGTTATGAATCTATGATTTATATAGCTTGGGCAATTGTATTAGCAGGAATAATTTTCTCAAAACAATCAATTTTAGCTTTAGCAACCACTTCACTTTTAAGTGGAATTACTCTATTTGTAGCCCACTTATCTTGGTTAGAACCTCAAATAACAACTTTAACCCCTGTATTAAAATCATATTGGCTTACTATTCATGTAAGTGTGATTACAGCTAGCTATGGGTTTTTGGGATTAAGTGCTATCTTAGGTTTTTTGACATTGGTATTTTTTATTTTTGCAAATAGAAATAAAAGCAATTTAAAACAAGAATCAATAAAAATCTCTATTAAAGAAGCTAGAAGAATAAATGAAATGGCAATGATAATTGGTTTGGTTTTACTTGTAATAGGAAATTTTTTAGGTGGAATTTGGGCAAATGAGTCATGGGGAAGATATTGGGGATGGGATCCAAAAGAGACTTGGACTTTAGTATCTATTTTGATTTATGCAGTAATTTTACATCTTCATTATATTAAAGGTTTAGCATCAAATTTTATTTTTTCTTCTTTATCTTTAATATCTTACTCTTCTATTATTATGACCTATTTTGGTGTAAACTATTATTTGGCTGGATTACACTCTTATGCAGCAGGTGATCCTATACATATACCACCATTTGTTCCCATTACTCTATTAGTTATTTTTATTACAATTGTTTTAGCATATAGAAATAGGAAAATTGTTTAAATTTAATTTGAAAAAAAAGAAAAATATAAGAATTTATTTAGTATATTAGTATATTCTAATATACTATAAAGGTTTTTATATGCAATTATTAATAAATTTTTTAGATAATTTCCTTGATTTGTTAAATGCCATGTCACTTTACATAATCATAGGACTATTTTTTGCAGGTATTTTAAAACAATTAATACCTGATAATTTTGTTTCATCTCATTTAGGAAAAAATTCAACTAGTTCAGTTGTTAAAGCTACACTTTTTGGGATACCTCTTCCTGTGTGTTCTTGTTCTGTGATACCTTTGGCACAAGGTTTGAAAAAAGAGGGCGCAAGTAAAGGTGCAGTCCAAAGTTTTTTAATCTCCACTCCAATTACTGGAGTAGATTCTATTTTAGCAACATACTCACTATTTGGATTTGTATTTACTTTATATAGAGTTGTTTCTTCTGTAATTATAGCTATTACAGTTGGATTAGTTCAAAACTTATTTGAAAAAAAGGATACTAATACTACTTATAAAAATATAGAAGAAACAGAAAGTTGTTGTAGTTTAAACTCTAGTTCTACATCTAGCTGTTGCAGTTCTAGTTCAAATACAACTTCAAGTTGTTGTAGTAGTTCAAGTACAAAAAAAGGTTTTTCTTTTATAGCTGTATTAAAATATGGATATGGAACACTTTTTAATGATATGGCTAAAGCTTTGATTGTAGGTCTATTTTTAGGAGCACTTTTTATGACAGTAGTTCCCAAAGAGTATACACAAATCCTTTTTGAAAACCAATTTTTAACATATCTAGTTGTTATGCTTTTTGCAATGCCTTTATATACTTGCGCAACAGCATCACTACCATTTGCAGCTGCATTTATGATACAAGGGATGTCACCTGGAGCTGTATTTATATTTTTAACAGCAGGACCTGCAACAAGTGCAGTTACCATGAGTGTGGTTTATAAAATGTTAGGAAGAACAGCATTAATTGTGTATTTGTTAGTTATTGCTGTATTGGGATTATTATTTGGTTATATATATGATACTTTTTTTAAAGAGTTAAGTCTTTTTACTATAGCTATAAATCATGAAGATGTATCTATTTTTAGTATTTTTGCTTCTATTTTTATGATAGCTTTAATTATATACCATATTTTTAAAGATAAGTTTACTAAAAAAACATCTTGTTGTTCTAGTGATGAAACTATTAGGTCGGAGTTAAAAAATACTAATAATTTAAAGCCCAATAGTGTACAAAATAACTTGACTTTAAAAGGAAGTTTTAGTCAAAATAAAAATAACAATTTTAAAGTAAAATAAAAGGAATATCTATTGAAAGATGAAACAACTTGTCTAAGGCTAGAAGTAAATGAAGCTTTAATTAACAAGGAAAGAACAATAATATCAAAACTTGATGAGGTTTTTTCAAAAGAGGCTAAATTATACTCATTATTAGGAAGTGAAGTAAGACTAAAAATAGTTTATTTACTTTTAAAATATGAAAAAATGTGTGTATGTGATATTAGTGATATTTTGAAAATGAAACAATCACCAGTATCTCAACATCTTAGAAAACTAAAAGATGCAAACATATTAATATCAAAAAGAGAAGGACTTCTTATAAACTATTATATTGCTAAAGAGTATAAAGAAGAGTTACAAAATATTGGGAATGTTTTTAATATAAACTAATAAAATATTTGCTAAAAGTTCCAAAAATACATAAGAAAAAAAATAATTTATTTCCTTTGAATTTTATATATTTATAATTTTTCAATTAATTCAAGGAGCAAATAATGAAAAAACTGATTTTAGCTGGAGTATTTGCAGTATTTGCAAATGCTCACTTTCTAACTTTTATCCCATCTACTGATAATGTTACTTCAAAAGAGGAATCAAAAATAACTTTGGATGCAATGTTTATTCATCCTTTTGAACAAACTGGTATGACAATGGTAAAACCAAAGGGTATTTTTTATGGAAAAAATAAACAATCTTTACCTTTGACAGAGACAAAAGTTTTTGATCATAAAGCTTGGAAAAGTAGTTATGAGATAAAAAGACCAGGTGTTTACAAGTTTTATACTATTCCAGAACCATATTTTGAACCAGCTGAAGGAAAATATATCTCACATGTACCTAAAGTGATTGTATCTTCATATGGATTAGAAGATGGATGGGATGAACCAATTGGGTTAACTTATGAGATTATCCCATTAACAAAGCCTTTTGGATTATATTCAGGGAATATTTTTCAAGGAAAAGTTGTATATAATGGTGAACCAGTTTCAAATGTAGAGGTTGAAGTTGAATTATATAATCAATTTAATTTAAAAGCACCAACTGATGCTCACATAACACAAGTTGTTAAAACAGATGATAATGGAGTATTTTCTTTTGTAATGAACCATAAAGGTTGGTGGGGATTTGCAGCACTAATTGAAGAGGGTGAAAAAGAATACAAAGGAAAAAAATATCCTATTGAAAATGGTGCTTTAATTTGGGTAAAGGCTTATTAGAATATGCATATTTCAGATGGTATCTTATCTAGTGAAGTTGCTATTACTACAGCAGTAATAGGAGCAGGGTTAGTATTATATTCACTTAAAAATTTAAAAAATAAAAATATTGCACTTGTATCTGCTATGAGTGCAATATTTTTTATTGCTTCATTTATACATATCCCCTTAGGTCCGGTGCAAATACATTTGGTATTAATTGGAGTAATTGGTATATTGATAGGTCCATGTGTTTTTTTAAGCATTTTAATAGCACTTTTATTTCAAGCTACACTTCTGGGTTATGGAGGTATAACCTCACTTGGTGCAAACCTTGTCATTATGTCTTTACCAGCTTACATCACATATATATTTGTAAAAAAAGGTTTTTTTAATCTTTTAGAAGAAAAAATAAAATACTTTGTGATTGGTTTTTTCCCTGTATTGTTAGCTACTCTTTTTCTTGCAATTGTTTTAGCTTTATCTAAAGAGGAGTATCTTTATGCTTCTTTAACAATATTCTTAGCAAATGTTCCAGCTATGGCTATTGAAGGTCTAATTACAATTTTCTTGATTAATTATTTAAAAAAATCTACACCAGAACTTCTTGAAGAGGTAAACTTATGAAAATCATATCATTAATTTTTCTATTAACAATCTGCGCTTTTGCTCATCAATTAAATCTATTTGTATATGAAGAGAATTCAAAAGTAATAGCCTCTGCATATTTTGCATCAGGAGCATATTGTAATGAATGTAAAGTTGAAGTATATGATAAAAGTGGTAAATTACTTGAAAATGGTTTAACAAATAAAGCTGGTGAATATATAGTTAAAGAGTTAAGACCAAAATTACTAATAAAAGTGGAAGCATTGGGTGGACATGGGGCACAAAGTGAATTTGAAGTAAAAAATTTAAAAGAGGAAAAACCAGAAGTAAAAGATTATAATCTTATTGAAGCTATCGTATCTATTGTTTTATTAGCTTTAATTTTTATAGGTTTAAAAAAAGTTAAAAAATGAGTAAATTTAACTCTTCAATTATATTAATCTGTGCCTTTTTATATTCTATATTTATAAGTTTTAATAAAATTGAAACCCTTTTTTTACTTCCAATTCTATTTGCAATAGTTTGTGAATATAAAGACTTTTTTAAAATACTTAAAAAACTATTATTTTTAAATCTATTTATTGTTATGATATTTATTATCTTACTACTACAAGATGATGTTCAAAATGCTTTAAATATATATATTAGAACAAATATGATTATCTTGTTTAACTTACTTTTATTTTCAAAGTCTAGTGGATACGATATAGTTAGAGCTTTAAATGAATTAAGGTTTCCTACAAAGTTTGTAAGTTCAGTTTATTTTTCTTTGAAGATGATACAAGTTTTAACTGACGAATTTAAAAAAATAAAACTAACTCTAAAAGCTAGAGGTTTTAGAGCCAACTCTTCACTATTTGCTTATGAAACTTATGGTAATCTTTTTGGTCATATTTTTGTGAAGTCAATAAGAAAAGCAAACGCTTTACAAGATTCTTTTGAATTAAGAGGATTTCATGGAAAAATTTATTTGATAAATAATTCTAAGCTATCATTTTATGATATTGCTTTGATATTTTTTGTTTCTATGTTATATGTAAAAGAGGTAATAGTTTGAGTTGTTCAATAAATTTGAAAGAGTTAGCTTATAAAAACACCAGTAAAGAAGTATTTAATAATCTTACACTAAATGTTTCCCATGAGGAAAAAGTAGCAATTATTGGTGCAAATGGAAGTGGGAAAAGCTCTTTGCTTAAAATTATTGTAGGTCTTATAAAACCAAGTTCTGGATTAGTTTTTTTATTTCATGATGAGATGAAGAGTTTAAAAGACTTTAGAAAGTATAGGAGTGATATTGGATATCTTCCTCAAGATGTTAGTGATCATTTTCTTTGTCCAACGGTTATAGAAGATGTTATGTTTGCCCTAAGAGCCAAAGGTGAAAACAAAGAAGAAGCCTATGCCAAATCTTGTGAAATTCTTAAAGATTTAGGAATCTTTCATTTAGAAAATAGAAATATTTATGATTTAAGTGGAGGGGAGCAAAAAATCGTAGCACTTGCTGGAATACTAATTACAAAACCAAAAATTTTACTTCTTGATGAACCAACAAATGCCCTTGATGAATCTGCTGAAGAAAAAATCATTGCTATTTTAAACTCAATAAAAAAATCTATGATTATTGTCTCTCATCATAAGACTTTTATAGAAAAACTTGCTCCAAGTGTGTATAAACTAAATAAAGATGGATTAGAAAAGCTTTCTTAGAGAAAAACTAAACTCTACTACAATTTAAATTTGTTACAATATTTATACTTTATAATTTTGGGGAAAGTATGAAAAAAATAGGAATGCTTGGTGGAATGTCTTGGGAAAGTACAGCTACTTATTATAAACTTTTAAATGAAGAGATAAAAAATAGACTTGGTGGTCTTCATAGTGCCAAGATTATTCTTTCAAGTGTAGATTTTGAAGAGATTGAAAAGTTTCAACACAGCTCACTTTGGGATGAAACAGCAGTAATTTTATCCCAAGAAGCAAAAGCTATACAAGAGGCAAAAGCTGACTTTCTTATTATTTGCACAAATACCATGCATAAAGTTGTTCCCCAAATAGAAAAAAATATCTCTATTCCAATTTTACATATTGCAGATGCAACAGGGAAGGAATTAGTTAAAAAAAATATTAAAAAAGTTGCTCTTTTAGGTACTAAGTTTACTATGACAGAGGCTTTTTATAAAGATAGGATTCAAGATAACTTTGGGATTGAAGTTATAATTCCAAATGAAAAAGAGCAAAATATTATCCATGATGTAATCTATAAAGAGTTATGTTTAGGCATATGTAATAAAAAATCAAGAGATGAATATATCAAAATAATAAAAAGATTAGAAAAAGAGCAAGAGTGTGAAGGTGTTATTTTAGGGTGTACTGAAATATCTATGCTTATAAAACAAGGATACGTAGATATACCCATCTTTGATACTACAAAACTGCATGTTTTAAATGCAGTAGATTATGCCTTGAAAAAATAAAGATTTTATATGAAAAAAACTATTGAAGTTGTAATGTTAGGTGATTCTCTTACTGCAAGAGGTGATTGGAAAAAGCTTTTAGAAAATAATTTTGTAATAAATCTTGGAATTGATGGGGATAATACTCTTGGGGTATTAAATAAAGTAAATCAAGCAATAGAATTGGAACCTAAAATAATTTGTTTAATGATTGGTATAAATGACTTATGCCTTTCTGTTCCACTTGAAAAAATATTTGATAACTATAAAAAAATAGTTGATAGAATAGTAAAAAAAAATATAAAGATAATAGTTCAAGCAGTACTATTAACTCAAATGCCTGCAGTAAATAAAAAAGTTCATAAGTTAAATAATATGATAAAAGAGTATTGTGAATCAAACAATATAAAAATGATAGATTTTAATTATGCTTTTTCAAATGAAAAAGGTCTTTTAAAAGAGGATTTAACAACAGATGGTCTTCATTTAGGACAAAAAGCTTATAAAGTTTGGGGCTATAAATTAAAAAACTCTATTTTACAGACGAATTAGAACTAATCTTTTTTTATACAATAACAAGGATTATCAAAAATCTTTTCAAGTGTGATATTTAAAATATCTTCTTTTTTTGTTTCCTTTAAACTTGTACTTGCCACATGAGTTATATTGTATCCTTCAAGCCATAAAGGGTTTATTCCAGCTGAAAACCCAGATAATATAACAGTTTTTGCATTTGTAGCAAATTTTAAAATTGCATCAATAGTAGAACCAATAAGTGCTGCACCTGTTATTACAACAATATTAGCTTTTGAAACTGCTTCATACTCAAAAATATCATTGTATACACCATTTTTTTCATCAGTCATACTTCTACAAAAAACAGTGACATTTTTTCTATACGAACTAAGTTTTTTTACAACTGGTTTTAAATTTCCTATAAAGACAATATTATCATTCTCACTACTTTCATTAATAATTGTTTCATAAAGGGCAATTCTTAGATTTGCTTTTAAAGGAATATCAACTTTGCCTAATTCATATTGGCCAATTGCGTTAATAAGTGCTAATGTTACAGCTCTTTGAGCTAAATTATAATTAGTTGTTGTTAAAATCTCTTCTATAGAATTTGATTTAAAAGTGTTTAATTCACCTTCATTTTTAGGAGTTAAAGTTAATCCGACAAAATCTTTTTTTCCATTACTTATTATACAAAATGTAAAAGTTTTATCCAACATATACTCTTTTAAAAATAGATTATTTCTTTTTGCACTTTTTAGTGCTTTGGTTTTTAATGTATCAAGTATCAATTTGTATCCTTAATGTTATGGTGATGATTATGATGTTTATTCCCATGATTATGAGTGTGTCCAAAAAAAGTAAAAGGATGCCCATTTTGCCAAAATATTTCGCAGGGTATATTATATAAATTTGAAATCATTTTAGCATGAACATCTTGTGAGTCTTGGAAATCAATAATTTTTTTATCTTTAAGCATAATAATTTTATTTGCATAGTGTAGGGCATTTTGTAAATCATGGATTACCATTATTGTTATAAGTTTTTTCTCTTTTGTAACCTTCTTTATAATCTCAAGCATTTCTATTTGATTTTTTGGGTCTAGAAAAGAGGTTGGTTCATCTAAAAGCAAAATCTTTGGTTCTTGAATAAGTGAAGAAGCTAAAAATATTTTTTGTTTTTCTCCTCCACTTAAAAAATCAATATTTTTATGTAAAAATTTTTCAATGTTAAATTCATTAATTATCTTTTCAATAATCTCATGGTCCTTTTTATTCAAAGAAAAACCACTATATTTTCTTCTTGAAAGTTCTAAAATATCTATTACATTTAGATTAGAATTATTTTGAAATTGACCCATATATGAAATATCTTTTGATACCTCTTGTATATCTTTTTTTATAATATCTTCATTATTTAATAAAATTTCCCCATCTACATTATCAATAATTTTACAAATAGATTTTAAAAGAGTACTTTTACCAGCTCCATTTGGACCTATTATAATATTTAGTTCACTATTTTTTAAATTTAAATCTATATTTTCAAGAAGTTTATTTTTCTTTATTTTTACACATAATTGTTTTATATTTAAACTCATGTTCTTCTCACATATAAAAAGTATAAAAATAAAGGAGCCCCAATCATTGAAGTTATTATCCCAACTGGAATTATAACTGGAAGCAAAACTGTTCTTGAAACTATATCAGCAAGTAATAATAAAATTCCACCAGATAATGCTGATAGTGGTAAAATAAATTTGTGGGAATTTCCAATTAAAAGTCTTACAATATGTGGAGCAATTAATCCTATAAATCCAATGATTCCAAAAAAACAAACAGAAACTGCACTCAAAAGTGATGCAATAATCATAGATGAAAATCTAAGTTTACTAGTATTTATACCTAATGATTTCGCACTGTCCTCACCAAGCATTAATGCATCAAATTTCCAAAATATTTTAAAATAAAATAAAAGTGAAAGAATTAAAACAGTTGATATTAAAAAGATAGAGGAATTATTTGCCTTTGATAAATCTCCAAATGTCCAAAATAGAGTTGCAGCTGCATCTGTATCTTCTGCAAAATATTGAAGTAACATTGTAAATGCTGAAAAAAATGCTCCTATAGCAACTCCAAATAAAATCAAAGACTCAGGACTCATATTCCCTTTTTTACCTAAAGAGATTATTAAAAGTGTACTTATCATACTAGTTAGAAAAGCAAAAAGTGCAGTTATAAAACCTGCTTCATAGGATGTTGTACTTGAATAAGCTTGTAAAACAATAATTGCAAAACTAGCCCCGAAAGCACTTGCTTGTGAAATACCTAAGGTGAATGGAGATGCTAAAGGGTTTTTTAAAACTGCTTGCATCATTGCTCCTGATAGGCCAAGGGCTGCTCCCACAAAAAAAGCAGCTAAAGTTCTAGGTACTCTTATTTTTTGAAAAATTATTGAAAAAGTTCCTTCTTGATTAAAGATTTTAAAGGTATCTTCAAAGGCAATCCCATTATTCCCACTAATTAAAGATATCCAAATTAAAACTAAAGTTATAAAAACAAAAAAACTGATAATTAAAAGCTTTTCTTTTGAGTAAAGTTTTTTACTGTACATCTATTTTATTCTTTTGTAAAAAAAGCTTTGTGTACTCTTGTTTTAATGTTTTCCATATTATTATCATAGCCAAATTTAGATGCTATAAGATATGAGTTTATATAGATGTTTTCAACATTTATATTATAAAAATTACTTGGATTTAGCCAATAAACTTTTTTGTTTTTAAAAGCATTGATGTTATTGAATATTACTTTGTTTTTTTCTATCTCTTCATTTATGATTTTTTTACTTAATTTATCAAAAAATATAATCTCTGGATTATAAGTTAAAAGTGTTTCAATATTTATAAACGCATGTCCTTTATGGTTCTTTAAAACATGGTTTTTTATATTTAATAGTTCAAATGCTGGATAGTCGCTATCTGTACTTGTAATTCCTTGAATTCCTTTAAAAGCTACTCCTCCAACATACATAAGTTTATCATCTACTTTTAATTTTGAAATATTTTTTTCTTCCTTTTGCATAAATGTTTCTAACTCTTGAAATCTCTTTTCTTTTTTCATAATCTTTGATATTAAGTTTAAAGAGTTTTTTATAAAGTCAAGCTTTTTTTCATTTTTTAAAGTTTGTCCATAGCTAAGGGCAACTACTGGTATTTTTGTTTTTGATTCTATTAAGTTTATTTGCTCTTTTGATAAAAAAGTTGCAAAGATTATATCAGGTTTTAAAGTAATAAGAGCTTCTAAGTTTGGCATTTTGCCAGGACCACCTTGTCCAATTATTGGTAAACTTTTTATGAATTCTTTATCTAGGTATTGCGTATAAGTTGAGTTTTTATTAAATTTTAATTCTCTTTTTTCTATACCCACTAGATTTTTTTCTAAATTTAAATAAGTGATGAATCTTAAAGTCCCAGGACCAATACAAACTATTTTTTTATTTTGCTTTATATTTACATCTCTATTATATAAGTCTTTGAAAGAGTGTGCATTTATTGATGTCAAAATAAATAGAATTAATAATATAAATCTCATAAATATCCTTGAACTTAAGTTTTAAAGGATAGTTTAATTAAGAATAGATAAATTGATAATAAAGTTTTGATTTACTTATGTATTTTTAGAACAATTTCTCTTTATTTTTGAAAAAACTCTATTTCGCAAACAATTTGAGCATGGTCACTTTGTAATAAAGAGCCATTTTTATTGTCTTTTAAATGCTTATCAAAAACCTCATAAGAAGAGATTTTAGCAAAGTAACTTTTTGATCTTTTGTTAAACTCTTTTGAAACAAAGATATAATCAATCACATTTCCTATTGATTGAAAATAACTTGTAGGAGTTCTTTCAATTTTTTTTTCTGGATGAGGATTATAAGGTTTTTTATCACATAAATAAAAGGCGTCAAAAAGAAGATTGTAATCTTTATCTAAATCTTGATGGTAGGCATTGTTTGTTAAAACATCTATTGATAAAGAATACTCTTTATCATTTAAATCACACATACAAATAATAGGTGTTTTTGTTTTTCTAAAATCATAATACAAAGATGAAGTCTCACATAATCTTTGTTTTAGTGCAGGAGAATATTTATTTTTTAAAGCTTCTAAAACTTTTTGTTTTTTCTCTTTTAGTGTTGTATTTTTATTAAATATATATTCAAACTCATTTAATCTATTTGATTTAAAATGATTTACATAAATTGTTACTTCTTTTTTATTAGGTAGTTCGATTAAAGCTTTTATTGGGAGTCTTGAAAAACGAAAATGACCTTCAAATTTATATTTTAAAATACTTTGACCATGAGGTTTGACTTTTTGTATCTCTTTTATTGGATACTTTGAAGCCAAAGCTAGAGTAGTTGAAATAAATACTTTTTTATTGTTTTGGATTTTTGGTTTGTCAACTGTAATAAAATGATTAAATCCTACCTCTTTAACTAGACTTTCAAGCTCTTCTTGGGAAAAAACTTCTTGAAAACCTACAATATCACAATTCATCTCAAGTAAAGTATTTTTAATCCATTCTTTTTTCTTTTTCCACTCATTTTCATTGAATTTATCTTTTTTTATATACCATGAATATGGTGGTGCACAAAATTGAAAAAGATTAAATGTTCCTACTCTTAACTTCATTAAATTTTATATTTCCTAAAAAACAAAATACAAAGTACAACACCAAAAGTTGCCATTCCTGCTCCTACTAGTGAAGGAGAGCTATAACTAAATCCTAAAACTAAAGGTATCCCACCAAAAAAAGCACCTAAAGTATTTGACACATTAAAAGCAGCTTGTAAAAATGCAGATCCAAGCATCTTTGAGTGTTTTGCACTTTTTAACATAATCATATTTATAGGTGAACTCATAGACATAGCTAAAGCTCCACATATAAATGTTAAGATTATTGATATTATTTTACTATCTGAAAGCAAAAATACTAATATCAAAGATGTTACCATCATAGAAAGTAATATAATACAAGCTATAATCGGATTTCTTTTATCCGCTAAATATCCTCCAAAAATATTTCCCACTACCATACCTGCACCAGCAACTATCATAAGGTAAGAAACACTTGATTCATCGAAATTTGATACATGAATTAATAGTGGTGCAATATAACTAAACCAAGCAAAAAGACCACCAAAACCAATTGAAACTATAGTTAAAATATGCCAAGCTTTTATTGTTTTGAAAAACTCTAATTCCTCTTTAAATGTAACTGTCCTTAAAGGTTTTTGTTTTGGAAGCCATTTATATATAAAAATTATTGTAATAATACCAATAAGTGAAACAATACCAAAAGCATATCTCCAATGGAGATGATGTCCTATAAAAGTAACTATTGGAACCATTACTAAATTTGCTAATGTAAGTCCTGTAAACATGGATGCTATAGCTTGTGCAGATTTCCCCTCTTTAGCAAGTTTAGAAGCAACTACAGTTCCCACTCCAAAAAATGCACCATGGGGTAAACCACTTAAAAATCTAGATATCATTAATGTGTAATAGTCTGGGGCAATAGTAGATAAAAAATTAAATATTGTAAAAAGTATCATAAGTGCAATTAAAATATTTTTTGGTGGGAATTTTGCACTTAAAGCCACAAGAACTGGTGCACCAATAACTACTCCAAAAGCATAAGAGGAGATAAGATGCCCTGCTGAAGGGATAGTAATATCAAGGTTATTTGCAATATCGGGTAGTAAGCCCATAATAACAAACTCGGTTGTACCTATCCCTAAACCACCTAAGGCTAAGGGAAAAAGTTGTTTTGTCATAAAGTCTCTTTGTTTTTAAATTAATAGCATATACAACTATTTTGGAATTTTAGTAAAAAAAGTTTACCTTTTACTTAAAAAAAGATTGATAATTTATTTACAAAATTTTTCTATTTGAGTTGCATAGAATATAGGGCATTCTATCATAGGATAGTGTCCAGCTTCTTGACATTCAATAATACTTACATTTTTATATTTAGAAAAGTTCTTTTTTGTTTCATTTTTTGCAAAAACTGCAGAATCATTTTTCCCAATTATTATATTAACTTCTATTTCCTCATTTATATCATTTTCAAAATCTGTAGTGTTTAGATACATATTCATATATGATACTCTTGCTTCAGGTAGTGATGAACTATATCCCATATCAATTCTATAGTTAATCCAAGTTTGATTATATCTTCTACTTGAACTTCTAACTATTTGTTCAATTGCTCTTTTATTTTCAACCATTTTTCTAATTAAACTTTTTTTCTGTATCTCAGGAACTTTTATACCTGAAGCAGATATTGGAGTGGTTAAAATCAGTTTTCTTACTTTTGCTTCAATAAGTGCTACTCTTTGAGCTATCATAGTTGACATAGAGTGTGCTACAAGTATTACTTCATCAAAACTCAATTTTGATATTAAATTTTTAATATCAGTTGAAGCCTCTTCTAAGTTATAATCACCTTTTATCTCCTTTGATAAACCATAACCTCTAAGGTCTACAAAAATATATGTAAAATTTTCTTTATCTAAAAAAGGAAATATTGGTTCATAATTTCTACAATCTCCCATTAATTCATGTAAAAATAAAACTTTTTTTTCACCTTTACCCAATAGTTTATAATTTAGATTTATCATATTTAGCCTTTGTTTGGGAATTTTATATAAAAACTACTTCTATTTTTATAAGAGAGAGTATATCAATTAGTTTTTTTGCTTAATTGTTAGATAAGTATTGTATTGTAAAATTATAATTAAAGCCATTATAAAAGTTATTTTTTATAATTAAAATTGAGGATATGTCATGAATAAAATTATATTAATTTTATCACTTTGCACTACATTGCTTTTCTCAAATGATATATATACTAAAATAGATCCTAATGTAAAAAAATTTTTAACTAATAGTGAAATAAATTATATAAAAAATAAAAAAACAATTATTGCTTCTAATGAATTTAATTATGAGCCTATGGATTTTGTAGTATCAGGAGTTCCTGCAGGATACTCTATAGATTTATTGAATATTTTAGCCAAAAGTTTAGGTTTAAAAGTTGAATACAAAACTATGTCATGGACAAAGCTTATAGAAAGTTTGCATAGTGGAGAAATTGATTTAATGCATACAATATATAAAAATAAAAAAAGAGAAAAATTTTTTGATTTTTCTTATGCTTATTTAGTTGGAGAAAATGCATATATAATTAGAAAAAATAGTGAACATATAAAAAAAGTAGAGGATCTATTTGGCAAAAAAGTAGCTGTATCTAAAGGTTGGTTGGAAGAGTTATTTTTAAATAAATATCCAAAAATAAAAAAAGTATATTTTAAAGATTTAAAACAAAAGCTTAATGCTCTTTCTATGGGGGAGGTTGACGTAGTATTAAATGATAGAAATATTGCAAATTACTATATGAAGAAATATGGGTATTCTAATTTAAAAATCTCAAATCAGATAATACAAAATGATGAAAAAGAATTAGATAAGTACTATTTCGCAGCATTAAAAGAAGAATCAATATTAATCTCTATATTAAATAAAGCATATATAAATTTAGATATTAAAACATTGGAAAAAATACAAGAAAAATGGTTTGGTACAAAAAAAGATTCACAATTGATTTTTACAATTAATGAACAAAACTATTTAGATACAAGAGAAAAAATAAAAATGTGTATACTCCCTGGGTTAACAACTTTTAGTGATATTAAAGATGGTAAAGCTACAGGTATAGTTTCAGATATTTTAAAGGAGATAAAAAATAATACAAATTTAAGTTTTGAAATTGTTGAAAGTAAAAATTTCAAAGAGACTTTTAATAATTTGAAAGAAAAAAGATGTGATTTTCTCCCTTCTGTTGAGTATTCAGAAAAAAATAGTGAAGATTTTAAATTGACTCAACCTTTTTTAGAAATACCATATGTTGCTGTAGGTAAATCAGATAAAAAGTTTTTTTCAGATTTATCTGAACTAGAAGGTAAAAAAATATCAGTGGTAGCTTATACTTCTTTGATAAAAGAGTTAAAAGAAAAATATCCCTCTATAGAAATTATTCCAGTAGATAGTGTAGAAGAGGGTTTGGATTTGGTAAAAAATGGAAAAGTTTATATCTATTTGACTTTATATCCTATAGCTAAATTTCAAATTGCAAAACAATCTTATGATGGTTTAAAGATAATTGGAAGATTAGTTAAACCATTGCAAATAAGTATAGCCTCACAAAAAGGTGATGAAGTTTTAGCTTCAATATTACAAAAAACTATAAAAATGGTTTCTCCTACAAAATTGAATTCTATAGTTAATAGTTGGACAGCAGTAAAAGTTGAAAA
The DNA here is from genome assembly GCF_963676935.1 of Halarcobacter sp. Taxonomy (NCBI): domain Bacteria; kingdom Pseudomonadati; phylum Campylobacterota; class Epsilonproteobacteria; order Campylobacterales; family Arcobacteraceae; genus Halarcobacter; species Halarcobacter sp. Next base: position 2,352,368 of record NZ_OY781470.1, on the reverse strand, counting down.
AGTTTTTAATTATAATTTTGTATTTAAGATTTTAGCAGCAATGTTATTATTAATAGCCTTAGGAGTTTGGAGATATTTAGTTTTAAAAAGGACAAATAAAGAGATAAAAAGTATCAATTTTTTATTATCAAAATCACGAAAACAATTAAGAAAACAAAAAGAGGAGTTTGAGGCTATATTTAGATATAGCAAAGATGGTATTGCTATTTTAGATTTAGACTTAAATATTTTAGATTTAAATTTGGCATATTTAAATATTTTAGCTTATCCCAAAAATGAATTATTACAAAAAAACTTTTTAGACTTTGTTATTGATAATCAAAAAGATAATATGAGAAGAATATTTAAAAAAGTTTTAAAAAAGGGTCATTTTGATAATTTCGAAAAAACATTTATAGGAAAAGATAATAAGAAAATTTCTATCAATCTTTCTCTAACTTTATTATCAGATAAAAATAGGATATTAATTACTGCAAAAGATGTTACTTCAATCAAGTTATTGGAGTCTCAATCTAAATTAGCATCTATGGGGGAAATGATAGGGAATATTGCTCACCAATGGAGACAACCTTTAAGTATAATAACTACTAGTGCCAGTGGAATGGCATTAAAAATTGATTTAGAACAAGAGATAAAAAATGAAGAGATTCAAAATTTTTCTGAACAAATTATAGAACAAGCAGAATACTTATCTAAAACTATTGATGATTTTAGAAATTTTATAAAAGTGGATATTCATAAGCAACCAGTAAGTGTAAAAGATGCATTAAATAGTGCATTAGTTTTAACATTAGCTGCAGTAAAAGGAAACTATATTGAGGTTATAAAAGAGTTTGAAGATGATTTGATTATAAAAGGAAATAAAAATGAATTAAGTCAAGCCTTTATAAATATTATTAATAATGCAAAAGACAAGTTAAAAGAGTTAAATCAAAATGATTCAAAAAGATATCTTTTTTTATCTACTAAAAGGACAAATGGAAATATTTTAGAGATTAAAATTTTAGATAATGGTGGTGGTATAAATAAAAATATAATAAATAGAGTATTTGAACCTTATTTTACTACAAAACATCAATCGGTTGGAACGGGACTTGGATTATCGATGAGTGATAAGATTATTAGGGAAAGACATCACGGAATAATTGAAGTTAAAAATGAAGAGTTTATATATGAAGGAGAAAAATATTGTGGAGCTGCATTTATAGTTAGATTTAAAAGTTGATTAGAGTAAATTATTTAAAAGCCAAGTAACTTTAATTTAGCAACTTTAAATATAAAAGGTGTCACTTTTATTATCACTTTTTTTGAAAATATAATTAACAAGCAATAACTTTACATATTTTTAAGTTTTGACATATTTCTGACATTTTAATAATATATCATTAATTATGAATATTTAAAAAGGGGAACTGATGAAACTGTCTAGTATAAAATCAAAACTTTTAATACTTTTATTTATAAGTATTTCATGTTCATTCCTAATATTGGGATTTTATAATACATCAAATAAATTTGATGCAGAATATGCTTTAGTTGAACACGATCAACTTTCAGTTGCAAAAGAAACATCAAAGTTTATAAATGATTATTTAGAATCAAAAATGCAAGTGGTATCTTCAGTTGTTGAGATGATAAAAAATGAAAATTTAACAATTGATAATAAAGTTTTAGTAGATCAATTGATGCTTGGAAAAAAATCAGGAAATTTCGCAAGTATGTATCTTGGATTAGAAGATAGTGGAGATTTAATTAAATTTAATGGTACCTTAAAAAGTATTGCAACAATGAATTATGATGCTAGACTTAGACCTTGGTATAAAAAATCAAAAAAAATAAAAGGAAAAGGGGTAACTGAACCTTTTGTTGATAATACAACAAAAAAACTAGTTATAACAGTTTTTGCTCCTTATAAGGTTGATGGAAAATTAATAGGTGTTGTTGGAGCAAATATTTTCTTAGATACGGTTGTAAATGAGATATTAAATTTAGATGTGGGTGAAACAGGATTAGCTTATCTTTTATCAAATGATGGGACAGTTTTAATTCATAAAGATAAAAAATTGTTAAAAAAACCAAGTAAACTTTTTAAACAAATAAAAACTACAGAAAATGATAAGTTTGCAGAAACAGAAGAGAATGGAGTTTCAAAACTTGTATCATATAGTAAAGTTCCTTTTTCCTCTTGGTATTTAGTAGTAGAAATTGAAAAAGATATTATCTTTAAAGAGATAAAAAAAGATATTTATAAAGAGATTGTACTTTATGTAGCTCTTTTGATTATCATTTTAGTAATGATCTATTTTTTACTAAGAAAACTTCTAAATCCTTTAAAAACACTTGAAGATGGTCTTAATGGTTTTTTTGTTTATTTAAAAGGTGATACAAACCATGTTTCGAAACTTAATATTAATACAGATGATGAGTTTGGAAATATGGCAAAAAAAATTGATACAGAGATTGAAAGTGTAAAAACAAATATTGACAAAGATAGAGTTTTAATAGAAGATGTAAAAAATGTAGTAAATAAGATTCAAGCTGGTAGATTAGATGTAAAAGTGGAAAAACAATCTTCTAATAAATCTTTAAATGAATTAAAAGATATATTAAATGATATGATTGAAACAATTAGCAATAATGTTAATAGTGATATCAATACAATATTAAGTTCATTGGAAGAGTATTCAAAATTTAATTTTGTAGAAAATGTTCCTAATGCAAATGGTAAAGTATCTCAAGGCTTAAATAGTTTATGTGATATTATTAATAAAATGTTACAAGAAAATTATAATTTAGGACAAGTTTTAGAAAAAAATGCAAAACAACTTTCAGAGAATGTAAATATCTTAAATAAATCATCAAATGAAACTGCAGCTTCACTTGAAGAAACATCTGCTTCACTTGAAGAGATAACATCAACCATAATTGAGACTACTCAAAATATATCTAAAATGGTAAATTATTCAAATAGTTTACTCTCTTCAATCAATGATGGTCAAAAATTAGCAAAAATTACAGTTGAATCTATGAATGAAATAAATGAACAAACAACAGCTATTGCAGAATCAATTACTGTAATTGACCAAATCGCATTCCAAACAAATATACTTTCTTTAAATGCAGCAGTAGAAGCAGCTACAGCAGGAGAAGCAGGGAAAGGTTTTGCAGTTGTTGCACAAGAGGTTAGAAATCTAGCTTCAAGATCTGCTGAAGCTGCAAAAGAGATTAAAGAGTTAGTTGAAAATGCAACAGTAAAAACAAATACAGGTAAGAAAAATGCAGACCAGATGATTAATGGTTATAGTTTATTAAATGAAAATATCAATAAAACAACTGAACTTATTTCTCAAATTGAAAGTGCTTCAAATGAACAAAAACAAGGTATTGAACAGATAAATGATGCAGTTGCAAAACTTGATTCTAGAACTCAAGAAAATGCAAATGTTGCAAATCATACACATCAAATATCAATAGATACTTCAAATATTGCACAAAATATAATTGATAATGTAAGTACTAAAAAGTTTAGAAAAGAGTAAAGAAGAGCTTCCCCTCTTCTTTATTTAAAAAAAGTCAAGGAACTTTAAGTTAGTAAGTATATAATGAAAAAAACTTTAATTAATATCTTCTGCTTTCTTTAATCTTCAAAGACTAATTTGACTTTATTTATTGATTAGATAAATAAAGGAATTAAAAATGTCAACAGTTCGTGTAAAGTATAAAACTTATGAATTTGATAAAATGGATATACATCTAAAAACACTTAGGGATAAACAAGAGTATGATAGTGATAATGAACAAGAGTTAAATGAATATGGAATATCTTCTGCTACTTGGTCTTTGTTTGGTGTTGTTTGGCCCGCATCAAGTGTCTTGGCTCATTATATGAAAGATTATGATATAAAAAGTAAAAGAATCTTAGAGGTTGGTTGTGGAATAGGGCTTTCAAGTCACCTATTAAATAAAAGAAAAGCAGATATAACAGCTACAGATTATCATCCTGAAGTAGAAACTTTTTTAAATGATAATACAAATCTTAATAATTTAGATAAAATACCATTTGAAAGAACCAGTTGGAGTGATGAAGATGACTCTTTAGGGAAATTTGATTTAATTATTGGAAGTGATATTTTATATGAAAGATGGCATATAGAAGAGTTATCATCTTTTATAAATAAACACGCAAATAAGTTATGTGAAATTATAATTTCTGATCCAGGTAGAGGTAATCATTCAAAGTTTAGTAAGAGTATGGAAACTTTAGGATTTGACTTTGTTCAGTTTAAGCCTAAAAAAACTGAAGAGTATTTGAAAAAAGCTTTCAAAGGTCAATTGATAAAATATACAAGAAAATAAAATGGAGATTTATGGATTTTAATAAACTAGATGTATCAATAAAAGAAGAGATTAGTTCTTGTTTTGATAATTATAGCAATGTTTTAGGTGGGAAAAACCCTTTTTTAAAAATGATTGAAGATATTAGAGAGATTAAGCCTAATCCTTTATTAAATAAAACTGGAACTTTTCATACATCAAATGTAAAAGTGACACTAAATAAAGTTATGTACAAAGATACATATACAGCACTTTTTGAAGCAATTAGAAGAGAAGAAAAGAATGGTGATATGCTAAATGGCACAAGTCCAAAAGAGTATAAAACTACAATGAATATGATGAGAACTTTAAAATCAGTAACAATCACTTTTGAATCAAAAGAGAATGAAAATGAAACTTTTTCATTTCCTATTTTAGATACTAGCGAAGAGAAAAAAACTAAAACAACTTTTGTTTTTAAAGCAATCTTTTTTTATAACCTAAATGAAGCAAAAAAGGCATTAAACTATAATGCATAGGAAAAGATTCAATATAAAACAAGGGATGAAAGTTAATATTGTCTTAAAACAAGACCAACGTACGGGTAAACTAACTCAAGGAATAGTTAAAAATATATTAACAAATTCCCCTACACATCCCCATGGGATAAAAGTTAGACTTCAAGATGGTCAAGTTGGGCGAGTTCAAGAGATATTATAATGACACTTTATATAGATGGTGATGCATTTCCAAATCTTCTAAAGCCTGTAGTTTTGAGAGCGATTGAAAGAACTTTTCTTACAACACAAGTTATCTCAAATAAAAAAATCAATATAGGAAAAAGCTCTTTTATAAACTATGATATAGTTGAGCAAGGGGCAGATGAAGCAGATAATAAAATTGTTGAACTCTTAGAAGAGGGTGATTTAGTTATAACTGCTGATATACCATTAGCAAATAGAGTTATTGAAAAAAAAGCTCACGCAATAGACCATAGAGGTGAGCTTTATACAGAAGATAATATAAAACAATACTTAGCAATAAGAAATTTAATGCAAGAGATAAGAGATAGTGGAGAGATAACAAAAGGTCCGAAACCTTTTTCTCAAAATGATGTTCAAAGTTTTGCTAACTGCTTTAATGCTTTTTTACAAAAATATCTATAGAATTTTATGTTATACTTTAAAAAAATAAAAAGGTTTTCCCATCATACAAAATGACAAAACACTAAAAGAACAGTTTCAAATATTTTGTGAAACTAATAAACCAAAAGATATGCAAACAGCTTTAAACTATTTTGCTGTATTTGGTGGTCTTGATGTAAAAATAGATATAACAAAACCATTAAGAACACTAATAATAAGACATATTTTAGATGAATATTATGAGATTCAAGATAGCATCTCTAAGCTTACAAAAAATAGTGCCCCATATCATAAGATATTAACAGGGATAGCTTTAGGTGATAGAAGAGTAAATTCAGCTTTTAAAAGAGCAGATATTGAATATGATGAGGGGATAAAAAGTCTTTATGAGTTGGAAGAGTTAAATATAATTCAAACAGAAACCTCAATGGACTTTTTAACAAATCAATTTGAAGAAAATGAAGTTGCAGATAAACTACTTTTTACCGCACCATTTTTAAGATTTTGGTTCGCTTTTGTTTCACCTTTATATAGAGGGATAGCAAGAGAAGATTATGATGAATGTTTTGATAGATTTAATAATTATCAAAATGAGTTTATGAATTTGGTTTTTGAACAACTTTGTCATGAATATGTAAAAACAATCTTTAGTGAAGATGAGCTAGAAGATATAGGAAGATATTGGGATGAAGATGATAATCAAATAGACCTATTGGCTCAAACTCAAAGTGGAAAAATCATAATAGGTTCATGTAGATATACAAACTCAAAGATGAAAAAAACAGAACTTACAAGATTAAAAGAGTTGTGTGAGAGTTTAGATATTGTACCTGATGAGGTAATGTTATTTTCAAAATCAGGGTTTACAAATGAAGTAAAAGAGCAAAAAGGTCAAGGTCTTAGACTTTTTACAGTTAAAAGTTTAAAAGGACTTTTGATAGTTTAAATTATAAAAAATAAAAATTACTAGCCAAAATAAAACATGAGTTGACTTTTTGTAACTCAAGCGAAACCCAATAAAACTATAATTTTATACGCTCTAAGAAGCGTATGAGATTTTTTAATTTCTAAAACTATGTTTTGTCCTCAAATTTAGCCTTATATAATAAATAGTATTCTCATTTGCTAAATATTAATATAAGGCATATTTAAGACTAAATTAAGTATAATCCAAAACTTTTTTAGAAAACTACTCAACGTTTCTCTAGAATGGTAGTATCGTTTTGATTATGACTCTTGTCATATGTCATGGCGTCATTGGGACGTAACGAGAAGCATGAGCCGCTTTAAAGCTCAAACCACGTAGTAGAGAATCTATATTGATTCAAATTTATATTAGACTCTCTATAAAATAAATAAAGGGAAAGAATGCCTACAATCAATCAGCTTGTAAGAAAAGAGCGAAAAAAGGTGATTAAAAAATCTAAATCACCAGCATTAGAAAAATGTCCACAAAGAAGAGGTGTATGTACAAGAGTATATACAACAACTCCTAAAAAACCTAACTCGGCTTTAAGAAAAGTTGCAAAAGTTAGATTAACTACAGGTTTTGAAGTTATTTCATATATCGGTGGTGAGGGTCATAACCTTCAAGAACACTCTATCGTGTTAGTTAGAGGGGGAAGAGTTAAGGATTTACCTGGGGTTAAGTATCACATCGTTAGAGGTGCATTAGATACAGCTGGTGTTGCAAACAGAACTGTTGCAAGATCTAAATATGGTACTAAAAGACCTAAGAAATAAGTAGAAGGATAAGAGAATGAGAAGAAGAAAAGCTCCTGTTAGAGAAGTAATGGCAGATCCTATCTACAATAGTAAAGTGATCACAAAATTTATTAATACTGTAATGTTAGATGGTAAAAAATCTGCAGCACAAAAAATTATGTATGGTGCAATTGCAAACTTAGACGGTAGAGGTGAAGAAGCTGGTATCGATTTATTTGAAAAAGCAATTGAAAATGTTAAACCACTTTTAGAAGTAAAATCTAGAAGAGTTGGTGGTGCTACATACCAAGTTCCAGTTGAAGTAAGAGCTGTAAGAAGACAAACTTTAGCACTTAGATGGTTAGTAGATGCTGCTAGAAAAAGAAACGAAAGAACTATGGTAGAGAGATTAGCAAACGAGTTATTCGAAGCTGCTAACGACAGAGGTGCTGCATTCAAGAAAAAAGAAGATATGCACAGAATGGCTGAAGCAAATAAAGCATTTGCTCACTACAGATGGTAATAGGAAACTAATAAAATGGCAAGAAAAACACCACTTAATAGAGTTAGAAATATTGGTATTGCTGCACACATTGATGCTGGTAAAACAACAACTACAGAAAGAATTTTATTCTATACTGGTGTATCTCACAAAATTGGTGAGGTTCACGACGGTGCAGCTACAATGGACTGGATGGAGCAAGAGCAAGAAAGAGGTATTACAATTACTTCTGCTGCTACTACTTGTCACTGGCCACACCCAAAAACAAAAGAAGATTTACAAATTAACATAATCGACACTCCAGGACACGTTGACTTCACTATTGAAGTTGAAAGATCTATGAGAGTTCTTGATGGTGCTGTTGCAGTATTCTGTTCAGTTGGTGGGGTTCAACCACAATCTGAAACAGTTTGGAGACAAGCAAACAAATATAGAGTACCAAGAATGATTTTTGTTAACAAAATGGACAGAACTGGTGCAGATTTCTATATGGTTGAAAAACAAGTTTCTGAAAGATTAAAAGCTAATCCAGTTCCAATTCAATTACCAATTGGTGCTGAAGAAAACTTCCAAGGTGTAGTTGATTTAGTTCAAATGAAAGCTATCGTTTGGGATGAAGATGCTGCAATGGGTTCTCATTACCATGTAGAAGATATTCCAGCTGACATGATGGATAAAGCAGAAGAGTATAGAGAAAAAATGATTGAGGCTGCTGCTGAGTCTTCAGAAGAGTTAATGGAAAAATACTTCGAAGAGGGTGAATTATCTGAAGAAGAAATCGTTGCTGGATTAAAAGCTGGTTGTTTAGCTATGTCTATTACTCCAATGACTTGTGGTACTGCATTTAAAAACAAAGGTGTTCAAACTTTACTTGACGCTGTTGCAATGTATTTACCAGCTCCAACTGAGGTTGCAGATATTAGAGGTGAAACTCAAGATGGTGAAGCTGTAATTGTACCTTCTTCTGATGATGGTGAAGTTGCTGCATTAGCATTTAAAATTATGACTGACCCATTTGTTGGTCAATTAACATTTACAAGAGTTTATAGAGGACAGTTACAATCTGGTACTTATGTAATGAACTCTACAAAAATGAAAAAAGAAAGAATCGGTAGATTACTTAAAATGCACTCTAACAATAGAGAAGAAGTAAGTGAGTTATATGCTGGTGAAATCGGTGCAGTTGTTGGTCTTAAATCAACTATCACAGGTGATACTTTAGCATCTGAAAAAGATCCAGTTATCTTAGAAAGAATGGAATTCCCAGAACCAGTTATCTCAGTTGCAGTTGAGCCAAAAACAAAAGCTGATCAAGAGAAAATGGGTATTGCATTAGGTAAACTTGCTGAAGAAGATCCATCATTTAGAGTTGCTACAGATGAAGAATCTGGTCAAACTATTATCTCAGGAATGGGTGAGTTACACCTTGAAATTCTTGTAGACAGAATGAAAAGAGAATTCAAAGTTGAAGCAGAAGTTGGTGCTCCTCAAGTTGCATACAGAGAAACAATTAAAAATGCAGTTAACCAAGAGTACAAATATGCTAAACAATCTGGTGGTAAAGGTCAATACGGTCACGTATACTTAAAAATTGAGCCATTAGAATCTGGTAGCGAAGATAACTTTATTTTCAACAATGAAATTAAAGGTGGGGTTGTACCAAAAGAGTATATTCCTGCAGTTCAAAAAGGTTGTGAAGAAGCTATGGCTGGTGGTATCCTTGCTGGATATCCAATGGTTGATATTGCTGTTACACTTTATGATGGTTCTTACCATGATGTGGATTCATCTGAGATGGCATTTAAACTTGCTGCTTCTATGGGATTCAAACAAGGTTGTAGAAGTGATGCTGCACAAGCAGTTATCCTTGAGCCAATCATGAAAGTTGAAATTGAAACTCCTGAAGATTATATGGGAGATGTTATCGGTGACGTTAACAAAAGAAGAGGACAAGTTCAATCTATGGATGACAGAGCTGGTGTTAAACTAGTTACTGCAATGATTCCATTATCTGAAATGTTCGGTTACTCTACAGACTTAAGATCTATGTCTCAAGGTAGAGCAACTTATTCTATGCTTTTTGATTCATATTTAGAAGTTCCTAAAAATGTTTCTGAAGAGATTATCAAAAAGAGAAATGGTTAATATTTACTAATAAATATTAACTTTTTTAAAAAGCCTCACTAGAAATAGTGGGGCTTTTTTATTTTAAATCCTTTTTTAAATTATTATTTGCTAAAATCTTCAAATATCAATTGATAAGAGAGCTTAATGCAAATCGTAAAAATTCTACTAATATCTTTTCTTTTTTCTATTATTTTATTAGCATCAACAAAAGACAATATTATATATGTAGAAAATTTAGATAGTAGTGAGTTGAGTTTAAAAGATGAATTCTCAAATAAGAATTCAAATAAATATACTATTGTTTTAGCTACAATAGATACAAACAATATTGACCCAATTGATTTTTTTAAAAAAAACAATATTAGAAATGCATTATCTTATAATAATTCAGAGACTAGCACTTATTCAAAAATATTTTTAGGGGTATATGATAGTTTTGAAGCTGCAAAAATAGCAATCAATAATCTTAATGAAAATCTTAAAAGAAATAAACCTTATGCTGTAAAAATCTCAACTTTACAAAAAAAATACCAAAAAAATAGTTCTAAAAAAGTACAAGTAGATAAAAAAATTGAAGAGACAAAAGAATCTATTTTCATCTCAAATTCTGATGAATCTAAAAAATTAAAAAAAGAGTTTTTTGACAAAGATTCTGATTATTACTCTATTGCTGTAGCTTCAATTGCCTTGAAAAAGGATGCAGTTAAAAACTTTTTTGAAAACAACAATATTGAAGATAAAGCATTAGCACATGTATATGGAAAAAATAAAGATAAAGTAAGAATTATATATGGTTTGTATAAAACTAGAGCTGAGGCTATTGAAGCTATAAAAGAGTTTAATGATAATTTAAAACTTAATAAACCTTTTTCTATGAAAATGGAAAAGTTTCAAAGTTTTTATAATAAAAATGTTTCTAAAAATAAAGATAAATCAATTGTTGAATTAAAAGTTAATGATACAAATAAAAAAGAGGTTGCAAGTAAACCTAAACTTAGTGATGATATTAAAATTGTAAAAAATGAAAAGATAGTGAAACCAAGGATAATTAAAGAGCTTAAAAAAGAGATAAAGAAAGCAAAAAAAGAAAATAAACAAAAAGATAAAATAAAAAATAGTGTAAAAAAGATTAAGAAAAAAAAGATAGAACCAAAAATCGAAAAGAAAGAGAATAAATTTTTAAAAGTTACAAGATTAGATGATGTATATTTTATTGAAAGTGATGGAAACTTTAATATTTTAAGTGAAGTATTTTTAAATGAAAATAGTTCTTTTTATACAATTGATTTAGGTGAATTAGATTTATTAAATTCATCAATTGAACAATATTATTTAAGTATTGGCTTAAAAGATAACTCTTTAGCATATAAATATGGGGATAAAAAAGAGTTCGCAAGGATAATTTATGGAGCATACGAATCAAAAGATGAAGCAAATAATGCTATAACAAAATTAAATATTCCAAAAAAAGATTTAAGAGTTAGTAATATTAAAAATCATCAAAAACTTTATAAGACATTTCATAAGGATATTAAAAAAGAACAAATTCTTCCTGTCAAAAAAAACATTTCAAAAGATATTTTATATATTGAAAATGGCAAAGAAAATTTTTTAAAAGATGAGTTCTTTAACAGAGATTCTCAAAAATACACAATAACATTGATAACTTTTGAAAAAAAAGATATAGATTTAGTAACATATTTAGAAGAAAATCAACTTAAGAATAATATTCTTATTTATTCAATAGGTTCTAATAATGATTATTATAGACTCTTTTACAAAGTTTTTGATAGTTTTAATGAGGCTAAGATGGAAATAGAGAATTTAGATTATAATTTAAAGAAAAATCAACCTTATATCTCTAGAATCACAACTAATCAAAACAAGTTTGAAAGTTATAACAACAGAAAAATAGAAGATTATAAAGATAATATAGAAAAAATAGATATTAGATAGGAATTTAGTGAAACTTACAACTAGTAATGAAAAACTTAACTCTATAAAAAAAGCAGGAATTATATTAAAGCCTGAATCTCCTGAAATAAAAGATGAATATTTAAAAATCAAAAATTGTTTCAATAAATATGGTATTGAATTAATTCTAGAAAAAAATAGTGCAAAAATGATAGGTCTAGATGAGGGACTTATCCTAAAAGATTTATGTAAAGATGTGGATTTTCTAATCTCAATTGGAGGTGATGGTACTTTATTGTCTGTAGTTCGAAACTCTTTTGAATTTAACCTTCCAATTCTTGGAATACATATGGGTACATTAGGTTTTTTAACTGATGTATTAGTTGAAGAGTTGGATCTATTTTTAAATGATTTCAATAAAGGTAATTATAAAATCGATAATAGAATGATGGTAGAGTGCCATGTAGACAACAAATGTTTTGTAGCTTTTAATGATATAGTAATATCAAGAAAAACTGTATCTTCTATGATAAAAATAAAATCAAAAATTAATGGTATCTCTTTTAACTCTTATCATGGTGATGGAGTAATTATCTCAACTCCAACAGGTTCAACCGCATATAATCTTTCAGTTGGAGGTCCTATTGTTTATCCTCTTACTGAAGCTTTTATTATCACACCAGTTGCATCTCATTCTTTAACACAAAGGCCTTTAGTTATGCCTGCTGATATTGAGATAGAATTTAAAATAAAAGATGCTCAAGGGGCTGTATTGTTAATTGATGGTCAAGATAGTTATGAGGTTGATGATGGAACAGTAATAAAATTTACAATTGCAAATAAAAAAGCTAAATTAATACATAAAACAAAAAGAAACTTTTTTGAAGTATTAAATGATAAATTAGGTTGGGGAAATTAATTGATAAATAGAATATATTTAAAAGATTTTTTATCTTTTCAAGAGGTTGATTTAGAGTTAGATAAAGGACTTGTTGTTTTTACAGGACCATCAGGGGCTGGTAAATCAGTTTTAATGCAATCAATACTTTCATTATTTGCAATAACAGAACCAAAAGCCTCTTTAGGTGAAGTTACACTTTTGGATTTAGATATTGAAGATGAAGCTTTTGATATTCAAAAGGGTGATGAAATAGTTATCAAAGAGATAAAAAAAGATAAAGCTAGATATTTTTTAAATGCTCAAACAATTTCGAAAAAAAATTTAAACAATTTTTCAAAGCGTTTAATAAAACATTTGCATCTAAAAGATACAAGTGATTTTGAATCATCAAAATTGATTAATTTTCTTGATACTGTTTGCATAAAAGAAAAAAAAGATTTTAAAGAGTTAAAGTTTAATTTTGATGAAAATATTCAAAAACTTTTTACTATAGAAAAAGAGCTTGAAAAAATAAAAGAGGATGAAAAAAACCTTGAAGACTTAAAAGAGTTTGCTAAATTTGAAATAGAAAAAATAGAAAATATAAATCCACAAGTTGATGAATATGAAGAGCTTAATGAACTTAAAAAAAGATTATCAAAAAAAGAAAAAATACAAGAAGTTATAGAGCAAGCAAATCCTATTTTTAATTATACCTCTTCTGTAAATTCAGCATTAAATCTATTAGATGAAGACTCGACTTTTTTTGATGAAGCTATAAATGAACTTAATAATATTTTTGAAAAATTTAATGACTCTTTATATGAATTGGAAGAGTTAGATATTGAAAATGTTTTAGATAGAATAGAAAAACTTTCATCTTTGCAAAAAAGATTTGGCTCTATAAAAGAGGCATTAGAATATAAAGAAGAAAAGAAAAAAGAGTTAGAATCTTATGAAAATATCTCATTTGAAAAATCTATTTTAGAAAAAAATTTAAAAAAGCTTTCTATAGAAGTAATAGAACAAGCAAAAAAGATTAGTTCTTTTAGAAAAGAGTATAGTAAAACTTTAGAAAAAAGAATCAATCATTATTTAGAGTATTTATATCTTTCAAATGCAAAAATACATTTTGTTGATAAAAAGTTAGATAAAACAGGTATCGATGAGATTATATTTGAACTAAATGGAGTAAATCTTGATACCATAAGTTCAGGGGAATTTAACAGACTAAGACTAGCTTTGTTAACTTCAATTAGTGAGTTTGATATAATAGGAAATGGAATTTTATTTTTAGATGAAATCGATGCCAATTTAAGTGGTAAAGAAAGCTCTGCAATAGCAAAAGTTTTAAATAAATTATCTCAAAACTATCAGATTTTTGCTATCTCTCATCAACCACAACTAACTTCAACAGCTGATATTCACTTTTTGGTGGATAAAAAAGATGGAAAATCTACAGTAAAAAAACTTGATGAAAATTCAAGAATTGATGAAATAGCAAGAATGATAAGTGGTGAGGATATTACAGATGATGCTTACAGTTTTGCAAAAAATTTATTAGAAGAAAAGAGAGTTTAACTCTCTACTTCAAACTCTTTTTTCATATTGTTAATTAAAACTTTTATTTTTTCTTTTTGATTTTTTGTTCTTGCATTATCAATTAAAGGTTTTAAATTCTTATGAAACTTCTTTAAAAAATTAATGATATATTTAGTCTTTTTGTATGGATTATTTATATGGGCATTTAGTTCAATAAGTTCTAACACCATATCAGTGTATCCTAAAAAAGCAGCATAATTTATAGGTAAAACTCCAAATTTATCAGGTTCATTTATTAAATTTTTATTGTATGCATGAATAAGTTTAAATAGTTTGATATTGTTTTTCCACACTGTGTTGTGTAAAATATGTCTTCCTCTATTGTCAATTGCATTGATATCTGCACCTGAGTGTAAAATCATCTTTACAACAGTTGGATCAGCTTTTAAAATTGCTTTATGTAGTGTAATTCCACCAAAAGAATCTTTAGCATTTACATTTGCTCCCATCATAATTATAGAATGTAAAATATTATAGTATATCTTTAACTCACTCTCTTTTTTCACATTTTCTTTTTCTGACATATATTTATATATTATATTATTGCCGTTTATATCAGGTTGATTAATATCTGCTCCATATTTTATTAGAAGTTTTACAATATCTAATGCACCATATCTTACTGCATCAAAGAAATATGGTTCATCTTTAGAGTTTAAAGCAGTTAAGTTTGTATCTGTATTAACTAATAAGCTTTCAAGCATAGCTAAATAATCATTCTCATAGTTAAGTGATCTTTTTTCTATAGTTTTTACTTTTTTAAAGTCTCTTGTAATCAAACTAGCATCAATAAAAGTTTCAATAATTGTTTTATTGTCTTTATTTTTTATATTAGGATTTATTCCATAATCAAAAAACAAATATATAGTCTCTAAATAATCGGGTCCTTTGGTAATTATAGAAGAAAGTGCATTTTCATTGTCGTTATTTAAAATATTGATATCTACATCATTATCTAAAAGAGTTTTTAAAACGTCAAGATTTTTATGCTTAGCTGCATAGGATAAAATTGTTTCATTTTTATTATTACATTGAGTTGTTTTAATCCCTTTATATAAAATAATAGGTATTAGTTCAATTAAGTCATTTATTCTATTCTTTTCAATTTCGTTCTCTTTTTCATCTGAGTTATTATGGGAATTTTCTAATTGTGTAATATATTCAATTAAATGCAAAAGTATATTGTCTCCATTATTATCCACACAATTAATATCTAATCCTTTTTCTAAAAGTTCTAAAAAAATATTTTCACAATTGATCCCATTTTCAATTACATAAAATAAGATGTTTCTATTTTTTTCATCATAAATATCAAGTGATTGAAATCTTTTAATTGTTTTTTCTAATACGTTGATGTTTGTATATGTAGATTTATAAAAAAGTATATCTTGGGGAATATTGAATTTAGAATCTACAAAAAGATCATCCATTACATTTAAATTTTCTGCTTTAATAGCTGTATGCAGTAAAGTATAGTTTTTTTTATTTCTTCTATTTATATCTTTTACAAGTGGTTTTAAAATTTTGTAGATAGAAAAGTAGTTGTTGTATACTGCAAATTCTATGGCTGTATTTCCACTATAACTTTCACAATCAACATCAGCTCCAGCTTTTATTAGTTCTTCAACAGCATCTAAATAACCATATTTACAAGCAAGCATTAAAGGAGTAATCCCTTTGATATCTTGTTCATTAAGATTTAGCTTTTGTTTTATTAACCATTTGACTGATTCAATTTTATTTTCTATAATAATTTTATGTAAAAAATTTTCTTGATTTTGATTTATATGATGAATATTTACATCTTTTAACATTGAGTCAACAACACTCTCTTTTAAACTGTCATTTTTTAATTCTTCTAGTAAGTCATCAATTGTATTTTTTTTAAATAATTTACTAATCATACAAATCCTTTGGGAATAGGTCATATTTTAACATAAAAATAAGAAAGAGAAAATAATAGTAAATAATCACTATATAATATTGACTTTAGCATTTATACAGTATATAATATATACAAAATAATCAACTGGAGTTATTTAATGTTCAAAAATCTATCAATAAAAGCTAAGGTTTTATTAATATCACTATTAGCTATAGTTATTGTTTCAATTTCGATATCTTTTGAATCAATATATTCGATAAATAAACTTTCGAAAGAGAAAATTGAGAAATTCAAAGAGGAATCTTATTTAAATAAAGAAAAAGAGTTAAAAAACTATGTTTCATTAGCTTTAGAAACTGTTAAATCTTATTATGACAGAACAGCTATAGATAAGATAAAAATTGAAGTTCAAGAAGATTTAAAAGCACAAGCAAAATTCTTATTTTCAATTCTAGAACATGAATATAAAGAGAATAAAAATATATTAAGTGATGCAGATTTAAAAAAGAGGCTTATTGGTATTATTAATGGGACAAGATATGGTAATAATGGATATTTTTGGGTAAATGATTTAGATGCAAATATTGTTGTTCATCCAATTAAACCACAGTTAAATGGAAAAGATTTATCAAATTTCAAAGACAAAGGTGGGAAAAAAATATTTGTTGAATTTGCTAATGTTGCAAAAAAAGACAAAGAGGGGTTTGTTGATTATGTATGGCCAAAACCTGGCTTTGAAGATCCTCAACCAAAAGTTTCATTTGTTAAATTATTTGAACCTTACGGTTGGGTAATTGGAACAGGTGAATATGTATCAGATGTTTCAGCTAGTTTAAAAGCAGAAGCACTAAAATCAATCTCAGCTATGAGATATGGAAAAAGTGGTTATTTTTGGATAAATGATTCTCATCCAAAAATGATTATGCACCCTATAAAGCCAGCTTTAGATGGAAAAGATATATCAAAAGTAAAAGATCCTACAGGAAAATTCTTATTTAATGAAATGGTTGAGATTTCAAAAACAGATAAAAAAGGTGGTTTAGTTGAGTATATGTGGGAAAAACCTGGGAAAGATGAACCTCAGAAAAAATTCTCTTATGTAACAAAATTTGAGCCATGGGATTGGATTATAGGTACAGGTGCTTATGTTGATGATATAGAAGAAAATATTCTTAAAATGCAAGAACAAACAAATCAAGAGATTAGAGAAGTAGTAATTTTTGTATTAGTTTATACACTTATCTCTGGTTTAGTTGTATTAGGGATTTTTTCATTTTTAGTAAAAAGAACTATTATTAGACCGTTAGAAGATTTAAATGAAGCTATTGAAACTGTAGCATCTGGTTCTTCAAACAATAATCAAATAGATAAAAAATCAGATGATGAGATAGGAAAAGTTGTAGATAGCTTTAATGCTTATATTAAAAAGCTTCAAGATGGTTTTGAGGAAGATGCAAAGGTTATAGAAGAAGTAGAAGATGTAATTCGAAAAGTAAATAATGGTTTTTATGTGTATAAAGTAGAAAAAACTTCTTCAAATCCACTTGTAATGCAATTAAAAGATTCAATAAATACAATGATTAGTGGAACAAATCAAAAATTAGAAGAGATTAATAAAATACTTCTTGAATATGGTAATTCTAATTTTGATTATAAAGCAGAAGGGGTAGATCATAGTAGTTCAAATGGTATTGTTGGTTCTATTTATACAAGTACAAGACTTCTTGGGGGAACTATTTCTGAATTTTTAGCAATGATTACTAGTACAGGAGAGAAATTAGATGGTGATACAGGTGTTTTATCATCTTCATCTACAAAACTTTCTACATCTGCAAATGAACAAGCAGCATCATTAGAAGAAACTGCTGCAGCAGTTGAAGAGATTACTTCTATTATTAAATCAAGTAATGAAAAAGTGAATAGAATGTCAGTACTTGCAAATGACTTAAGTAAATCTGCTACCGATGGAGAAAGTTTAGCTTCTAAAACTACTCAAGCTATGGAAGATATAGATCAACAGGTAAATGCAATTAATGAAGCTATTACAGTAATAGACCAAATAGCATTCCAAACAAATATTTTATCACTTAATGCAGCAGTAGAAGCAGCAACAGCAGGTGAAGCTGGAAAAGGTTTTGCTGTTGTTGCACAAGAGGTAAGAAACCTTGCAGCTAGATCTGCCGAGGCAGCTAAAGAGATTAAAGATTTAGTTGAAAGTGCTACAACAAAAGCAAATGAAGGTAAGGTCATTGCTGATAATATGATATCTGGATATGGAGATTTAAATAATAAAGTTGGTGAAACAATTAGTCTTATTACTGATGTTACAACTGCTAGTAAAGAGCAAGAAAGTGGTATTATTCAAATTAATGATGCTGTTAATTCACTTGATAGAGCAACTCAAGTTAATGCTTTTTCTGCAACACAAATTAGTAATCTAGCTAATGAAGTATCTAAATTATCTACAAATCTTTTAGATATTGCTGATAGGGCAAAATTTAATAAAAATAAAAAATCAGAAATTTGTGATATTGATTTAGTTTTTAAAATCACTGAATTAAAAAATGATCATGTAGTGTTTAAAAACAATAACTTTTCTAAAGTAGGAACTTATGAATCTTGGAGTGTTACTTCTGCTAAAGAGTGTAATTTTGGTAAATGGATTTTAGAACAAGAGAGTAAAGGAGTTGATTTTACAAAATCTTCAACTTGGGCAAATATGAAAGAATATCATGAAAAAATTCATGAATCTGTAGCTTTATATATTGAATTAAATGCAAAAAGAGCAGCTAATTCAGAACTTGAAAAGGTTTCAAGAGACTTAGAGATTTTTACAAGTAAATTATTTAGTATTATGGATAATATAAAAGTGGAAAGATGTAAATTGTTTAAAGAAGAAGAA
Organism: Halarcobacter sp.; assembly: GCF_963676935.1. NCBI lineage: Bacteria > Pseudomonadati > Campylobacterota > Epsilonproteobacteria > Campylobacterales > Arcobacteraceae > Halarcobacter > Halarcobacter sp. The sequence continues at coordinate 2,333,393 of NZ_OY781470.1, read as the reverse complement.
ACAATAAGTGAACATAAACAAAAACAAGAACAAGAACTTCCAGATAAAATAACTCCTGTAAAAAAAGAGATTACAAAAAAACCTGCAGTAAAAAATGAGTCTAAAGCTATTGTTCAACAAGATAGCGATGATGAATGGGAAAGCTTTTAAGAAGCTTTTCTATTCAAACTAAACTTTTCTTAATAAAATTTAATTAACTTTTAACAAAATCTTTTTTATAAAAAAATTTGATATAATTGCGATTTTAAAGGAATAAAATGGATAATAAAAAAGTAGAACTACTTTCACCTGCCGGAAACTTAGAAAAATTAAAAATTGCTTTTAAATTCGGTGCTGATGCTGTATATGGTGGAGTTAGTCATTTTAGCTTAAGAATCAGAAGTGGAAAAGAATTTACCTATGAAACGTTTAAAGAGGGTATTGATTATGCACACTCTAAAGGTAAAAAAGTTTATGCAACAATAAATGGATTTCCCTTTAACTCTCAAATTGATTTATTAAAAAAACATATTATACAGATGGCTAAATTAGAGCCTGATGCTTTAATTGTTGCAGCACCTGGTGTTGTTAGACTTTGTAGAGAGTTAGCTCCAAATATACCAATACATCTTTCAACACAAGCCAATGTAATGAATTATTTAGATGCACAAGTTTATTACGATATGGGTGTTAGAAGAATTATTGCTGCAAGGGAAATTTCATTAAAAGATGTAAAAGAGATAAAAAAACATCTTCCTGATATGGAGATTGAAATATTTGTACATGGTTCAATGTGTTTTGCTTATAGTGGTAGATGTTTAGTTAGTGCTGTTCAAATGGGAAGAGTTCCAAATAGAGGTTCTTGTGCAAATGATTGTAGGTTTGAATACACTTTATATGCTGCAAATGAGGATCATAGTACTTTATTTAGACTTGAAGAGGAACCAGGTGTGGGAACATATATTTTCAATGCAAAAGATATGAATCTTGCATCACATTTAGATGAGATATTAGAGTCAGGTGCAGTTGATTCTGTAAAAATTGAAGGTAGAACTAAGTCTCCATATTATGCTGCTGTTACAGCATATGCATATAGATCTGCAATTGATGATTTTTACGCAAATAAATTTGAATCAGAAAAATATCAAACTGAGTTAGCAACTACAAAAAATAGAGGTTTTACTGATGCTTATTTAGTTCATAGACCTTTTGAAAAAAATGACACACAAAACCATGAATACGCTTTAAGCAAAGGTAGTTTTGAAGTAAGTGGATTAGTTACAGAAGATGAAGAACATTTTATGTGTAAATATAAAACTTATCCAAATGAAGAAACAGAAATTTTTGCCCCATTGGATTCTACTATTGAAGAAGTTGATAATGAGATAGGGAAAATTTATAAAAAAGAAGATGGTAAATATTATATTAGTTTCAAGAAAATTCTTACAGAAACAAATAAAGAATTAGAATCAGTTCATAGTGGGAATACTAATAAAATTAAACTTCCAGGGAAACTTCCTTATTTAACTATGTTAAGAATTGAAAATATTGAAGAAAATTGTTCTACAGGTGGTTGTGGCAATTAAATGGTAATATTTAGGTCGACAGAAAATATAAATATTAAAACAACTGATGGAACTTTAATAAGTTATTCTAAGTTAAAGAATCCATCAAATCTATTTAATGAAAATATTTATATTACTTCTTTAGAGGATTTTGAAGATTTAAAAAGAGTTTTTACTAATGTAGGAAAAAAATACAAAGCAAAAACAATTGAAGAATCAAAAATAAGATATTTAAGCCAGTTTCCAAAAGAGTTAGGTATCTCAAATCTAAATGAATTTGCAATAACGCAAAGTCTAGATTTTAAATATAAAAAATTTAATCTTTTAGAATCTAGTAACGATATTCAATCTTTATATTTAAATGAAAATAAAACCAATATAGATAAACAAATAGAAGGCATATTAAAAGAGGAGATTTCAATAGTAATTTTAGGAAACCCAGGTCTTACTATTTCTGAGATGATATGTGCATCTACTGCCCTTAGACTTTTATATGAAAAATTGAAAAAAAGATTTAGAAGTGTTAAAATCGATATATATTTAAATGCTTCAGAAAACAAATATTTTTCGAGAGATAAAGCAATATTTTCTAATCAATCTTTTATTCATAGAGTAACAGCTTTATCAATAAATGTAAAAAAAATTTGTGAATATGATTTTTTTATAGATGTAAGTTCTGTATCTAAAAGAAGTTATTATGCACAGTTACCTCATATTGATGCATGGCTATACAAATTTGGAATGGACTATAACTCAATCCCTAATGAGAAAAAATACAATAATATTAGTTTAGAATATTATAAACCAAAAAATGAATTGAAAGAAAAATTCCAAACGCTAAAATCAAAAGGAAAACTACTACTTTTTCATCCCTTTTCTGCTAATATTTCTAAGTCTATTCCAAAAGAGATTGCAGCTTCATTATTAAAAGAACTTATGGTAAAACTTCCAGATTATACAATTGTTTCTGTATTAAAAATAGATACAAAAATAGATGAAGATAGGTTTGTTGATTTATCAATGTATTCAAATGGATTTTTAGATTTTGCATATATTATCTCAAATATGTCAAATGTACTTACAGTCAATACTTCAACTTATCATATAGCAGAAGCATTTTTTATACCTACTATTGTTATCTTTACTGACTCAAATAAAAAAGAAACTCCACACAATTATGATTGTGCAAAAGCGATATATGTAAAAGATAAGTCAAAAAATTTTAGTCAATTTATATTTAAAAATGATTCACTGATTTTACATAAGTTTGAAGGCTGGAATAGGCTGAATTCTTCGAAGATTATTAAATTGTTAGAAAATTTTTGATATAATATCTACCATTTTTAAAATAAGGATGATGTATGAATTTTGTATCTATTATAATGGGAAGTAAATCAGACTATGAAATTATGAAAAACTGTGCTGATACTTTTGAAAAGTTTGATGTTAAATATGAGATGATAATCTCTTCTGCACATAGAAGTCCAGAGAGAACTAAAAGTTATGTAAAAGAATCTGAAGAGAAAGGCGCAGTTGCATTTATTGCTGCTGCTGGTATGGCTGCACACTTAGCTGGTGCATTAGCTGCAACTACAACTAAACCTGTTATTGGAGTTCCAATGAAAGGTGGAGCTATGGATGGTATGGATGCAATGCTTTCAACTGTTCAGATGCCTTCAGGTATGCCTGTTGCAACAGTAGCACTTGGGAAAGCAGGGGCAGTTAATGCTGCATACTTAGCTATGCAAATTTTAGCTATTTCTGATAAAGAGTTAGCTGCTAAACTAAAAGAAGACAGAATGGTTAAATCAAAAGCTGTTGAGACTGATTCTGCTTCAATTGAAGTTAGATTATAATGAAGCAAGTTGCACTATTTACACTACCAAAATGTAAATGGTGCAATGAAGCTAAAGCTTATTTAAAAGCAAAAAAGATCAAATATAATCAAATTGATCTTTCCACAAATAAAAAAGCTTTAAACGATTGTAAAAAGCATGGCTGCAGTGGAGCGCCTGTAGTTTTAATAGAGAATCAGTGGATTTGTGGTTTTGACAAAAATAAAATTAATAAAGCATTAGGAATAAGATAAGATGGTAACATTCTCAGAAATTCTATTAAAATTACAACAATTTTGGGCAGAGCAAGGGTGTAATATAGTACAACCTTATGATATCCCAGCAGGTGCAGGGACTTTTCACCCTGCAACACTTTTAAGAAGTTTAGATTCAACTCCTTGGTCTACAGCATATGTAGCACCAAGTAGAAGACCAACAGATGGACGATATGGGGAAAATCCAAACAGACTAGGTGCATACTATCAATTTCAAGTTTTAATTAAACCTAGTCCAGATAATATTCAAGATTTATATTTAAAGTCGTTGGAGTTTTTAGGACTTGATTTAAGCAAACATGATGTTAGATTTGTAGAAGACAACTGGGAATCTCCAACTCTTGGAGCATGGGGACTTGGTTGGGAAGTTTGGCTAGATGGTATGGAAGTAACACAATTTACTTATTTTCAACAAGTAGGTGGTTTGGCTTGTGACCCTGTGGCAGTTGAGATTACTTATGGTACAGAAAGACTAGCAATGTATCTTCAAGGTGTTGATTCTGTTTATGATATTGTTTGGAATGAAAACCAATATGGTAAAACAACTTATGGAGATGTTCACAAAGAGAGTGAATATGAATTCTCAACATACAACTTTGAAGTAGCAAATACTGATATACTTTTTAGACATTTTGATGATGCTTTTAATGAGTGTAAAGTGTGTTTAGAAAAAGAGTTGCCACTTCCTGCCTATGATCAATGTATGATAGCTTCACACGCTTTTAATACACTTGATGCAAGAAAAGCTATTTCAGTAACTGAAAGACAAAATTATATTTTGAAAGTTAGAGAACTAGCACAAGGTTGTGCAGTTTTATATAAGAATCAAGAAGAAGATAGATTAAAAAGAATTGGTAGAAAGTAGTTTTATGAAACTAAAAGAGATTTATCAATTTTTAGATGAGTTATCACCTTTTGAATTACAAGAAAAGTGGGATAACTCAGGGCTTCTAGTTGGAAGCTTAGAAGATGAGATAAAACAAGTTTATATATCAATAGATTTAGATGAAGAAAACCTAGAGCAAGTTGAAGAAAACTCTTTGATTATTACTCATCATCCTTTAATATTTTCTGCTTTAAAAAAAGTAAATTATGATACATATAGTACAAAATTATTAAAAGTATTAATCAAAAAAAATATCGCATTAATTTCAATGCATACAAATATTGATAAAACACATTTAAATAAATATGTTGCAAAAGAGGTTTTAGGATTAGAAGTTGTTAATAGTGAAGAGTTTATTTGCTATGCAGATGTAAATGAAGATTTTTCAACATTTGCAAATAAAATTTCTAAAAAGCTAGGATTAGAATATATAAAATATGTAAAATGTAATGATAAGGTTAAAAGAGTTGCTTTAGTGACTGGTGCAGGAATGTCTTTAATAAACGAAGTTAATGCAGATTGCTTTTTAACTGGTGATATTAAATATCATGATGCAATGGATGCAAAAGTGCGAGGTATATCTTTAATAGATATAAGACACTACGAAAGTGAAAAGTACTTCTCTGTCCTATTAATGGGGCTTATAGAAGAATATTTGAAAAAAAATGAATTAAAAGCTATAATAACAGCTTCAAAAAATCCATTTAAGTTTTGTACACAAGGAGAAACGGTTGAATAAATATTTACAAGATTTGATAAAACTATCTAAGTATGATAGTGTTATTAGTATGTTTGAACCAAAAATTGAGAATGAAAAAGCAAAATTATCAACTTTTGTTGAGGTTGCAGAATCAATTAAGTCACAAATTAATGATACGTATGCGCAAATTGATGATGTTAAATCTAAAAGAACTAAAAACAATATCCACTTAGCAGAATTAAAAACTAAGTTAGAAGATATTGCTAAAAAGAATAATGAAATTACAAATGAAAAAGAGTTAAAAGCTTTACAACTTGAAGAAGAGATTGCAAAAGAGCAAATTTCATTTGCAAATGAAGAGATTATAAGATTAGATGAAATTGCAGTTGCAAAAGAGGAAGAGTTAAAAGAGCTTCAAGGAAAACTTACAGAAGAGGAAGAATCTATTAAAGAGATTCAAATTGCTGTAGATAATGCCATTGAAGAGATTAACCAAGAAAGAAATAAAGTGTCTCAAGAAAGAGGAGAGCTTTTAGAAAAGTTTGATAAGAAAATTTTAACATTTTATCAAAAAATTAGAAGATGGGCAAAAGATTCAGCTGTTGTACCTGTAAGAGATCAAGCATGTTATGGATGCTATATGAAAATTAACGACAAAACTTATTCGGAAGTTCTAAAATCTGAAGAGATTATTAACTGTCCTCATTGTGGAAGAATTTTATATAAAGAAGAAGAAACAACTGAAGAGGCTTAATATTGAGCCTCTTTAGTATAATTTATTATCTATTCGCTTTAATAATCTATATTTTAGCTTTACCCTTTTTATTAGTTAAATTAAAAAATCCAAAATATAAAGTTGCAATTCCTTCAAAATTTTTTTTAAAAGATAATTGTTCTTTTGAAAAAGAGGCAATATGGTTTCATACTTGTTCTATGGGAGAGACAAAAGCAATTAAGCCTTTAGTAGATGAGTTAGAAGAGGTAAATATTTCTGTAATAACAAATACAGGTTTTGAAGAGGCTAAGAAACTAACTTCAAATGTAAGATATTTACCTTTTGAAATATTTTTGCCTTTTTGGATAAATAAACAAAAAGCACTAGTGGTAATGGAAGCCGAACTTTGGTATATGCTTTTTTTGATTGCTAAAAATAAAGGTACTAAAACATATTTAATAAATGCAAGAATATCAGATAAGTCTTATGCATCATATAAGAAGTTTGCATTTTTTTATAAAAAAGTTTTTAAAAATATAGATAAAGTTTTTGCACAAACTAATATAGATAAAGAAAGACTTTTAGAACTAGGTGCAAATAATGTTGAAGTTATTGGAAATATAAAATTGGCTCAATTGCCAAAAGTTACTAAAGAGTTTAGGAAAGTAGATGATATCTTAATTACTGCTGGAAGTACTCATGAAAATGAGGAAAAATTAATATTAGATTCTTATTCAAGAAAATATGGGAAACTAGTAATTGTTCCAAGGCATCCTGAAAGATTTGATAAAGTAGATTTACTTATTAAAGATTATATAAAAAACAATAACTTAACTTATCATAGATTTTCTAATCAAGAAGATTTTAATTCTGATATAATTCTAGTAGATAAATTAGGTGAACTAAATAATATATATGCAGTATCTGATGTAGTTATATTAGGTGGAGCATTTGAAAAAATTGGTGGTCATAATCCTGTTGAACCAGCATTCTTCGGATGTAAACTAATTAGTGGAGAAAATATATTTAATCAAAAATCACTTTTTGAGTGTGTAAATGATTACAAAATAGTAAAAAATGATGAATTAAAAGAGTGTTTAGAAAGTTTAAAAGATTTAAAAAACTCTTCTTTAGTTCAAGAGGGCGATATAAAGCCAATAATTGATGAATTAAAAGGTATATAATGCAGTACGATAAAGCTTATAAGGTTTTAGCAAAACAAGAGGGTATCTCTAACTCAAAAGCAAAAGAATTAATAGATAAAGGCTTAGTTAGAGCACAAGGTAAAAAAGTGATGATTGCAAGAGGTGAGATTCCTACTGATACTAAATTTAGTGTAAAAGAGATGGCTAGTATAAAAGTTATATTTCAAGATGATGATATCTTGGCTTTAGATAAACCATGCTTTATGACAAGTGATGAAGTAGCACGTAAATATCCTAAATATATAATGTTAAATAGACTAGATAAAGAAACAAGCGGTGTAATGCTTTTTGCAAAAAATGAAGAGTTTCAGAAAAAAGCAATTAAAGAGTTTAAAGATAACAATGTATATAAAGAGTATGTAGCAATAGTTGATGGGAAAGTTATTGAAACAATTGAAATTGATAAACCAATTTTAACTACAAAAGATAGAGGAATGGCAAAATCTAAAGTTGATAAAAAGGGTAAATCTGCAAAATCAACAATTTATCCAATGTTAGTTGAGGGGAACAAATCAAAAGTAAAAGTTGTTATTGATACAGGAAGAACACATCAAATTAGAGTACATCTAAATTATGCTGGTTTTCCAATTATAGGTGATGCAATATATGGGAAACCTGCATCTAATATAAATAGAGTTTTACTACATTCTAAAAAAACTAAAATTTTTGATTATAGCTTTGAAGCTGCAGAGCCAAGAGAATTCAAAGTGTATGATTTTAATTAATATTTAAGCTTTTTTAAAAATAGAAAGTCCGAAAAATGGGCTTTCTAAAAAACACAAAAATTAAATCTAACTTAACCATATGCCTTTTTAAACTACATTAAAGGATTTAATAGATAAAATCCACAAAATTTAAAAATTATGGAGATAGTTTTGTTTGATTCAATAACCGGTTCGATAAAAAATGCAGTAAATAAAATTAGACACAAAGATGATATTGCTTCATTAAAAAAAGCAATTACAGAATTAAAAAAATCACTTTTAAAAGCTGATGTACATCATAAAACTACAAAAGAACTTGTAACTGCAATTGAACTAGAAACAAAAAAGAATGGTATTGGACAAAATTCATTTTTAAATGCTTTAAAAGATGAATTAACAAACGTATTAACAACAAGCGGAAATCAAGGTTTTGTTTTCTCAAATACTCCTCCAACAGTAATATTAATGACTGGACTTCAAGGTTCAGGTAAAACAACTACAACAGGTAAATTAGCAAATTATTTAAAACTTAGAAAGAAAAAAGTTTTAGTTGCTGCTGCCGATTTACAAAGATTAGCAGCAGTTGAACAGTTAAAACAGATTGCAACACAAATTGAAGTAGATATATATTTTGATGATAATGAAAAAGATCCTGTGAAAATTGCAACTGCAGCAAAAGAAAAAGCAAGAAAAGAACTTTATGATGTACTTTTAATAGATACAGCTGGACGTTTAGCAATTGATGAAGAATTAATGGCTCAATTACATGAAGTAAAAGAAGCAGTAAATCCAAATGAAATTTTTTATGTAGCAGATTCATTAACAGGGCATGACGCAACTAAAACTGCTACATCTTTTAAAGAACAGATTGGAATTGATGGTGTTATTTTATCAAAATATGATGGTGATACTAAAGGTGGAGTTGCTATCTCTATTGCACATCAAGTTGGTGTTCCATTAAGATTTATTGGTATTGGTGAAAAGATGCCAGATCTTGAAGTGTTTATCCCTGATAGAATTGTTTCTAGGCTTATGGGAGCAGGGGATATAGAAGGTCTTGCTGAAAAAACTGCAGCAGTTATTGATGAGAAAAAAGCAAAAGAAGTAACTAAAAAGATAAAAAAAGGTGAATTTAACTTTAATGACTTTTTAGAACAATTAGCAATGATGAGTAAGTTAGGGTCAATGAAATCTATTATTGGTATGATTCCAGGTTTATCACAAATGGCTGGCCCATTAAAAGATATGGACTTTGAAAACTCTGATGAGATAAAAAGAATTAAAGCGTTAATTGGTTCAATGACTCCAAAAGAGAGAGAAACACCAAGTTTAATGAATCCTTCAAGAAAGAAAAGAATTGCAAAAGGTTCTGGACTTTCAGAAGCTCAAATTAATAAAATCTTGAAACAATTTAAAAATGCATCAAAGATGGCTAAAAAACTTTCATCAAAAGGTGGAATGAAAGGCCTTCAGAATATGATGAGTCAAATGCAAGGTCAAGGTGGTCCTGGAGGGCTTAATTTACCTAAATAGGTAACAATTTAATTAGTATTGAGTTGTAAACTTTTTAGAGTTTAGAATTCAATACTAAAAGATAAAATAAAAGGAAAAGAAAATGACAGTAATTAGATTAACAAGAATGGGAAGAAACAAAAAACCATTTTATAGAATAGTTGTAACAGACTCAAGAAAAAGAAGAGATTCAGGTTGGATTGAATCAATTGGTTACTTTAATCCAGTATCTGAGCCAAAAGTATTAAAGCTTGATGAAGAAAGATATAACTATTGGTTAAGTGTTGGTGCAAAACCATCAGAAAAAGTTAAAAAATTAGCATCACAAAAGTAATTATATAATACAATAACAACATGATTACAAATTTTATAGAAAGTTACGCAAAACTTATTGTTAGTAAGCCTGATGAGGTATCATTATCAACGAATAAAGTAGATGAAACATTTACAGAGATTACAATCAAAGCTAATAGTGCTGATATTGGTAAACTTATTGGTAAGAATGGTAATATGATTAATGCCTTAAAAACCATGGCTAATGGTTGTAAGGCTAAAGATGGTGTTTCTTACAAAATACAAGTACTTGCTAACTAACTTTCGCTAATGAATAACAAAATATATGTTGCTAAGCTAGGAAAAGCAGTAGGATTAAAAGGTCACTTAAGACTTTTTATTGATTCTGACTTTCCTGAGCAATTTAAAAAAAACACTATTTTTACTACAAATAGAAAATTGCAATTAAAAGTACAAGAATACAACTCTTCAAGAGAACTAATCAAATTTGAGGGTTACGATGATGTAGATATTGCAAAAAAACTTACAAATCAAGAATTATATGTTACTGCTGAACAAACTAAAGAGTCTTGTAAATTAGAAAAAGATGAATATTTTTGGTTTGATATTATAGATTGTAAAATAATTGAAGCAGATAAAACTCTTGGAATTGTAAAAGATATTCATAGATTTCCATTAGATGATTATTTGGAAATTGCTACTGATAAAAATTTAGTTGAAGAATTAAAACTTTCTAAAACTTTTTTAATACCTTACAATGTTGAACATTATATTATTGATGTTAATATCGATAAAAAAGTTATTGAAACTAAAAATTGTTTTGAAATATTAGAAAACTCATAAGTCTTCTAATAATCACATCTCTTTTTATACTCTTCTTCAGTAAAATCAACTAAATAAGCTTGTTTAAACCCATTTTCAATAAGTGAGTTAAAGACCTTTTCACGCTCAGTTTCTGATTGGTAAGGTCCAAAATATATCTCAATTCTATTTTTCATATCTCTACACAAAGAAAGTTTTTTATCATATTTCTCAACTTTATCAAGATAAGATTTATATAAGTTTCCTTTTATTGTAGCCACATTAATAAAAGATAAAAATGTTTTATATTGTTCATTATTATCTATAACATTATTAGTTGTATCTTCAGTTATTTCTGTTTGATTTGAAGAAGGAAGCTCATCTTTTGATAAATCTCTTTGAGGTACATTTACAATCTTTCCTGAACTGATATTTTGCATTTTTTCTTCAAGTTCTTTTTTTGCTTGTTCTTGAAGTTTTATAAATTCATCTTGTTGCTTTTTTATCTCTTCTTGATGTTTAAGAAGTTCATCTTTTTCAGCTTGTATTTTTGCTAATTGATTTGCTAATTTTAACTCTTCTTGTTTTTTCTTCTCTTCTAAAGCTTTCTTTTGTTCTTCTTCTTTTCTTTTTTTCTCTTCAGCAATTCTTTTTTCTTCTGCTTCAAGCTCATCTTTGCTCATTATCTCTTTTTTTGTAAGCATAGTAAGTTTTTTATTTAATTCATTTTTATCAATCTCTTTTTCATTAAAAACTATGTCTGGAACAACTTTTTTAGTTTCTACTTTTGTTGCAGGTTTAACTTCTTCTGGGTCAAAATATCCTATGAAATAAAGTATTAGTCCAATTATAAGTACAGAAAAAAGTAATACAGCTATTGCCATAAGAATCTTAAAAATTTTTGGTTGTTTTTTCTGAATAGTTAATTCTTCTTCCTCTTTTTCTTTTGAACCATCATTTTCTAGTTCTTTTTCATAATCTTTGTCTTCATTCTCAATTATATTTTGTTTTTTATTTTCAATATTTTCTTCTTTTTTTTCTGAGGCATTATCTGTATTGTTTTCGTTTTCTTTTTTCTCTTCTTCTTTTGGTTCATTATCAACAGGTTTAAGTGTATCACTATTTGATGATTCATTATCTAATGAAAGGTGAGCTAGTACCTCTTCATCACTTATTTTTGATTCTAAGCCTTCTTCTTCTTTTACTATTTCTTCATCACTTTTATCAGCCATTTTTTACTCTTCTTTTTGATTATTTCTTCTTAATTTTTGTTTTTCTAATATCTTTTCTCTATTCTTTTTATAATACTCTTTTCTATAGTTTTTTAATTCTTCTTTTTTCTTTTCTCTATATACTTTGTCGTATTCTAATCTTTTTTCTCTATTTTTTTGATAGTAAGACTGTTTTTTTTCTTTATATTCCTCTATTTTTAATAGGATTTGTTCTTTTCTATCATCAACATGAGCTTTTTGTTTTTTTGCAATTAATTTTATATTTTTTGCAAAATTTTCACTATTTAGTTCTTGAGAATAATCAATTTCTTTATAGTTTTTATATTTTGTTGGTGTATCTTTATCTTTACTTTTTAAGTAATATTCTCTTTTTTTCTTTTTATGCTTAGCAAAGTTTGCTTCACGAAGCTTTTTTAACTCTTCTAGTTTAACAGACATGAGTCATTAATTTAGATTAATTATCTTTTTAATTGATTAACAATACTTAGCATATCATCAGAAGTAGTTATCGCTTTTGAGTTAGCTTCATATGCTCTTTGTGCTGTAATTAAATCAACCATTTCATTAACTAGTTTAACATTTGACAATTCAACCATTCCTTGTTTTAATGAACCAAATTGTTCTTCAGATGGTACACCTTCAATTGGATCCCCTGATGCTTCACTAGCAAGATATAAAGATTCACCTAAAGGTGTTAATCCTGCAGGATTGATAAAATCAACAGTAGTAATCTGTCCTAAGTTTGTTACATCTCCAGTTGCAGGGTCTTCAGCAGTAACAGTTCCATCATTTGCTATTGTTAATTCTACTAAATTTTCTGGAACTGTTATTTGTGGTTCAAGCATGTAACCATTACCATTTACAATATTTCCTTCATTGTCAAGTTTAAAGGCGCCACCACGTGAGTATGCTATCTCTCCATTAGGCATTGTTATTTGGAAAAAACCTTTCCCTTCAATTGCTATATCAAGAGTATTAGAGGTGTTTTTTAAATCACCTTCTAAGAAGTTTTTTTGGATACCAGATATTCTAACTCCCAATCCTACATCAATTCCAGTTGGATTTGTTGTGATTTCAGAAGTTTGACCTGCTGTATAGTTTAAACTTTCATACATTAAGTCTTGAAATTCAGCTCTGTCTTGTTTAAATCCCATAGTGTTTACATTCGAAATGTTGTTAGAAGTTACGTCTATTTGATTTTGCATTGCATTCATACCAGTTGCTGCTGTATATAAACCTCTTATCATGGTAATCCTTATTTTTGTAATCTAAAATAATTATATTTAAAGAATTTTTAAAGTTAGATAAATTGGTTACTCTAAATTATTATTTATTAAGTATAAATTTAAAACAAATCATATATAATATAAGGATTTTGAATACAGATTTAAAAAAGGTAATAATATGAAGATTTTAATAGTTGACGATAGCTCTACTATGAGAAGAATTATTGGTAACGTTGTCATGCAACTTGGTTATGCTAAAGATGATTTTGATGAAGCTGAAGATGGTGTAAAAGCATGGAAATTATTAAGTGAATCTCAATACGATATAATATTAACAGATTGGAATATGCCAAATATGAATGGTTTAGAGTTAGTTAAAAAAGTTAGGTCTGAGGGTAACCATCAAAAAGTTCCTATCATTATGATTACAACTGAAGGTGGTAAAAATGAGGTTATTACAGCACTTAAAGCTGGTGTAAATAACTATATTGTTAAACCTTTTAATGCTGAAGTGTTAAAAGAGAAACTTGATGGGGTTCTGAAATAGTTAAAATATCTAAAAGGTGTAGATTATGAGTATGAGTCAAGAAGAGATTGAGTCTTTGATGAATGGTTTAGATTTTGAAGGTGATAGTTCATCTACAGAATCAGAAGAGGAAAAGACTGAACCTCAAGGCAATATGTCAGAAGATGATATTAATGAGTTAATAGCACAAACTGAAGATATTGTTAGTAATGAAAGTAATGATGAAAAAGATGAATCTGTTGAAGATATTTTAAATAATATTGAAAACATTGATACTCCTGAAGATAATACTTCAGAAGAAACAAATATTGATGATATAATAAAAGAACTTGAAACTAATGAAGCAGTTGAAGAGACTGAAGATGTAATTAGTGAAAGTCAAGTTGCTCAAGTAGAAAAAAGTTCTGATACTTATAATACAACTGAAGAGAATGCCGATGAACCAACTATAGAAGAAACTATTGCAGCTTCAAATGAAAATATAAATTCAGATAATATTGATGATCTTCTATCATCTATTGATGGAATTGTCGATGATGATATTCCTTCTGCTGAAGAGTTAACTAAAGATGAGAAAGATGATATAGATACGAAAATCAATTCGGGAGTTTTTCCTCTACCTGTAGATGAAGATACAAAAGTCGTAAATCAATTAAGTGCTGTTGCTAATGATTCTGAAGAAAAAGCTACAAAAATATTTGATGTTTTAAGTAATATATTAGATTATAATAATGCAATTCAAAATGATGTTAAAGCATTAAATGAATTTAATGAAAAACAAGTTTTAATGTTAAATTCATTAAGTTTTAAATTTCCAAATATTGAAATTTTTAAACAAAATTTAGAACATGCAAATCAAATGAGTGAATATATTAATGATGTTAATTCTAAATTAAATGATGGAAATACAGAGATTTTTCAAGCTATGGAATTGATGCAATATCATGATATTAATAGACAAAAAATCGAAAGAGTTATGTCTGTAATAAGAAAATTAACTGTATATTTAAATAATTTATTTGAAGATCAAGGTAATCATCAAGAAGTTGCTGTAGCAAAACATATTTCAGGAGATAAAAATACTGAAGATTTAATGGCAAATGATGATTTAGAGGCATTAATTTCAGAGTTTAATAAATAAAGGAGAAAAAATGAATCAAGGTACTTATCCACTAGCTGCTTCAATGATAAATCAAATCAATAGAATTGATATGATATCTAACAATTTAGCTAATACTAATACTCACGGTTTTAAACAAGAAGATAGTACTGAGGGTTCATTTAATTATTATTTACAAAGAGCTCAAATGGAAGGTTTTACTCCTACTAAAATAAATGAAGTTACTAATACAGTTCCTAAAATGGATTCGAAATTTATTAATAGTGAACAAGGTGTAATTATGCCTACTGGTAATGCTTTAGATTTTGCATTAAGCGATTCTAATACTTTTTTTAAAATACAAGATAGTAGTGGGGATATTGTTTACACAAGAGATGGGGCATTTAAAAATTTAAATGGTTTTTTAGTTGATTCAAATGGACAATTTGTATTAAGCAATGACAATGAACCTATTGAACTTGGAGAAGATGGTTTTGAAAATCAAATCTCTGTTACAAGAATTGATTTTGAAGAACTTGAAAAATATAAAGATAATAATTTTAAATTAAAAGAGAATGGACAAATAACTGAACAATTAGAGAATAATGATGGTCAATTAGTACAAGGTGCAATTGAAAAATCAAATGTTAATTCAGTATCTACAATGGTTGCTTTAATTGATGCTCATAGAAGATTTGAACAAGCACAAAAAGCAGTAAAAACTATTGATGAATTGAATGGAAACTTAATAGAAAAAATAGGGAATAATACTAAATAATGAAGGCAAGTGGCGTAACAGACTTATTATTTGAACAATTAAGTTTTAGAGGTGATAGACAAAAGGTTATTTCAAGCAATATTGCAAATATTAATACTCCTAATTATAAAACAAAAGAGTTAGTGTTTCAAGATGAACTTAAAAAAGTTGATGATAGTAAAAATTTAGCTTTGAAAACAACAAATTCTATGCATATCAGTGCAACTTCAACAAATCAATCAACAAATGATAAATCAAGACTAATTGAAGTAAAAGGTTTAGAAGAACAAAATGATGGAAATAATGTAAATTTAGATAAACAGATGAGTGAAATGTCAAAAAATAAAGTAATTTTTGATGCATTGCAATCCTCTATAAAAAAAGATTCAGCTTTATTTAAATCTGTAATCCAAGCATCACAAAAAAATTAATTAGGATATTTATTATATGGATCAACTCTTAAAGTTTATAAACAATTTAAATTCTGCACAAAGAGCTGTAATTATCGGTGGTTTTTCAATACTTTTTATATTATTAATTGCTTTATTAGTTTATTCAAATATAAAAGCACAAGATAAAAAATTAAATTATACTATTGCATCTAATTTAACAAAAAACCAAGTAATGTTAGCTTCAAATGAGTTAGAGGCTTCAGGTATAGAGTTTGCAGTAATTGGAAGTGGAGATAATTTAACACTTAAAACTTCAAAAGATTTTATTAATATTGCAAAAATTAAATTAGTTACAAGTGAAGCTTCAACTAGTAATCATGTTGGGTGGGAAATATTTGAAAAATCATCACTTGGAACAACAAATTTTGAAAATAAAGTTAAATATTTAAGAGCCTTAGAAGGGGAATTATCAAGGTCTCTTGAATCTTTATCAGGAGTTTTACGAGCAAGTGTTAAAATTGCTATTCCTAAAGAGACAATTTTTACAGAAAGAAAAATAGATCCAACTGCATCTGCTGTGATTTCAATGAAACCAGGAGTTTTTTTAACACAAAAACAAATAGATGGAATTAAGAACTTTATTGCATCAGCCGTTTCAAACCTAAAAGTTGAAAACATTCAATTAATTGATCAAGATGGTGCACTACTTCAAATGTCTTCAGATGATTTAGATAATCAAAAATCACTTGCACAAAATAAATATAAATTAAAGCTTGAAGAGGATTATGAAGATAAAATTGTGGCACTTTTAGAGCCATTTGTTGGAGTGGGAAGAGTTGTTGCAAGAGTTTCTCTTGATTTAGATTTTAAAAAAAGACATATTCAACAAGAGATATATGACCCTGAAGGGACAATTAGAAGTCAACAAACTGATGAACTTGAAAGTAGTTCAATTGGTGGAAATAATGGTACAGGTGGAACTGCTGGAGTTGATAATAATATACAAGAACCAGATTCTGCAAATGGTAATGGAAATGGTCAATCAAATACTGTTTCAACAAAAAATATTACAAATTATGAAATTTCAAAAAAAGTAATTGATGAAAAAAATAATAATTATTCATCTATAAAGAGAGTTACTGCTGCTGTTACATTTGACTCAACTGTTTTAGCCGATGTAGAAAATAGAGATGAATTTTTAGCTTCAATTGAATCAGTAGTACAAGATACTATTGGTTATGATGAAAAGCGTGGCGATAAAATAACAGTTAGGGATTTTAAATTTATTGGATTAAAATCTGTAAATGCTTCAGGTACTCAAGTTGATGAAAATGGAAATCCTATTGTAGCTAGTGGAGATAATGGTGTAGATACTTTCTCTATGATAAGATCAATTCTAAAAGACTTTTCAGAATATATTCAATATTTAATTGCAGCAATTTTATTATATGTATTTTATAAAAAATTTATTGTTAATCATGAAGTTGTTATCATTGGAGATAATAAAGGTAAAAAACTTGATAAAGATGGAAAGCCTATAGATGAAGAATTAGTCAATGATTTTATGTCTAATTATGAAGATGAATTTGATTCTTCAACAGCACAAGGAAGATTAAAAGCAAAAGTAAAAAGTCAAATCTTAAATAATATAGAAGGTTTAGATGAAGAGAGTGCAGCTAAGTATGAGGTTTTAATTGAAACTTTAGATAAAGAGATAAATAATAGTCCAGCTGATATAGCAAAAATGATTGAATTGCTATTGACAGAGGGAAGTGGTAAATTTAAATAAGGATTTAGTGTATGGCTGAAATAAAAGATATATTAAAAGGAATGGGGATGCTTGAAAAAGTTGCCCATTTCTGTGTATTAATAGGCGAAGAAGCTACAGTTAAAATATTTCAACATCTACCTAAACACTTAGTTGAAGAAATTTCTACTGCTATTACTATGATTAATTCTATAGATAAAGAGACCTCTTTAGCTATTTTAGAAGAGTTTCATCTATTTACAAAATCAAAAGCATTTATTAGCTCAGGTGGTTATGATTATGCAAAAGATATTTTATATAAATCTATGGGAAAAGCAGAGGCTGATGAAGTTTTAGCAAAACTTTCAAGAATGAAGTTAGCTTCTCAATCTTTTGCTTATTTGGATGCTATTAATCCAAAGCAATTATCAGATTTTATTAAGGATGAATCACCTCAAACTATTGCAGTAATATTGTCACATATGGAAGCGCATAAAGCTGCAGATGTTTTGGTACAACTTGATGAAGATGTAAAAGTAAAAGTGACTATGCAAATGGCTACTATTAAAGATGTTTCTCCTGATGTTGTAAGAACAATTTCAGTAGTTCTTGAAAGAAAATTAGAATCACTATTATCATCTATTGTAGATGTTGGTGGAGTTAAAGTTGTCGCTGATATGTTAAATAGATTAGGACCTAGATCTCAAGATATACTAAAAAATATCAATGGGGTTGATACTTCTCTTGCTACAAAAATCAAAGAAAATATGTTTGTATTTGAAGATTTATTAAATTTAGATCCAGAATATATTATGAAAATCTTACAAAATGTAGATACTGCTGATGTAGCAGTAGCTATGAAAAATGCAACTGAAGAAGATATGTTAAAAGTTACAAATTCAATGTCACAAAGAGCAAGTGATAGATTTAAAGAAGAGTTTGAAATGCTTACAAAAGTTAAGATTAAAGATATTGAAGCTGCACAAAGAAAAATGTTAGATGTTGCCCAAAAGATGATAGAAGAGGGTGTAATTGATAGAGATATGGATGAACAATAATGGAAAAAAATAATGTCTACTCAACAGCAAAAATAGTAAATGGTAATGATACTGTTGAAAATTATCAATTAGGAACATTTATTCAAAATAGTACTAATGACGATAATCTATCTACACCTGGCCAAGCGGTGTTGAATGATAGAGAAATAAATGGAAATATTGATCCTTTATTAAATGAAGTTAGGGCTTTATCTTCTCAAATAAATCAAATGAATCAAAAAATAACAAATATAGAAAATGGTGGGCTTACATCAAAAGAGCTTGATGCACAAGTTGTACAAGCTATTAAAGATTTAAAACATTATGCAAACTTTTTTGAGCAAGCTACTTTTCAAATGGAATCAAAACTTCTTAAAACTTCTATCTCTATTGCCCAAAAAATTATTTCAATTGAGATAGGAGAAAATTCTACAAAGATTGCTAAAGAAACAATTATACATCTTTTAGACAAGATTAAAAATGCATCAAAAGTTAAGATACATTTAAATCCAAAAGATTATGAGATTTTAAAAAATGAGTTAAATTTAGAAAATTTTATTCAATTAGTTGAAGATGTAAACGTAACAGCAGGTGGAGTTGTAATAGCTAGTGATTTAGGAAATTTTGATGGAAACATTGAGGCAAAAGTAAGTTCAATGTTAGAATCATTGGATTTAGTTTTATAATAAGTTATTATTATTTCAATTATAAAAATAATTTTAAATAACGTTTTGTTATGATATAATGAAAAAATTTAGGATAAAGTGTTTAATATGGAAATTACTGAACGAGATTACGATTTATTAGTTGATACTCAAATTGTAGTTGATGTAATGTTAGGAAGTACAAATATCACAATTAAAGAGTTTCTTGATTTAAGTGCTGGAGATATTATATCACTAAATAAACCTGCTGGAACTGGTGGAGATATTTATGTAAATAAAAGAATCATAGGAACTGGTGACATAATAGTTATGGATGAAAAACTAGCTGTTAGAGTACAAGAGGCAATGGATTCTGATAACGTTGTTAGATATTTCTTCGAAGAAAATATGTTATAAAACAAAAAATTATTGAAATATTTATTTAAAATTAGAAAAGGAAAAGTTTGGATAATTTTTTACTTATAGTTATTATTGGTGTATTACTTTTATATTTCTTTTCAAGTGCAAATGTTTATAAATCTTTATATAGAAAAGTGAATGAAGAAAAAGATATTATTGATGAAGAGAATAAAAAACTTCAAACAATTATTGATAGGTATGAAAAACAAGTACAAGTTAGTGCTGGTACACTTAAAAATAATCAAGATAATTTAAGAGTAGCAAGAGATGATTTACAAAAGTTAAGACTTGAAAATACTGAATTAAAGCATCAGTTAGAATCTTTAGAAAAAAGAGCAGAAGAACTTTATGCGCAAGTTAATACAATGGTTTAATAATAAATTGAAACTATTAGTATTATTACTACTTAGTGTTTCTTTTTTTTCTATAAATATTCAAGCCAATCAAGATGCAATTGATTCTCAGCCTGAAATTCTTTTTAAATATGATAAATTAAAAGAATCACAGGAAAAATTCAAACTACAAGTCGATTTCAATAAAGCAATTTTACTTTTAGAAAGAGAAGAGTATTTAAAAGCAATAAAAATATTTAAAAAAACTTCCCAAATTTTAAAGATTCCTTCGTTTTTAAATATAGGAATTGCTTATTTTAAAATGAACCAAATAGAAAATGCAAGTTTATATTTAAACAATATATATGAATATAAAGAGGCTGCTTCAACTAATACTTATTCATATATCTCAGCATGTTTTTATCTTTATCAAATAAACAAAGAGAGAAAATATTTAGAAACCATTGTAGATGTTACAAAAAAATATAGAGATTTAACTGAACACTCAAAAAGATTATTGTCAGATACTTTAATTATATTAAAAGATTATGAAAAAGCACTAGATATTCTTAATTCTATGGAGTTTCCAATGGAATTAAAAAAAGCTATGTTATATATGAAAATGCAAGATTTTGAAAGTGCTGAGAGACATCTAGAAAAAGAAAAAAATACTACATTAAATCAAGAAAAGAAAAATTTAATACTTTGGCTTATGGTTTTTAGAGATTTAAAATCAAATGAATTAACAAAACTAAAAGAGCATTTAGATGAGATAAAAGAGATAAAAGATTATTTTAAAGTTAATCTTGAATACCCTTTAGAAATATTTTTTAATAAACATAAATATACAACAAAAGAGTATTTAAATTCAATTACAAAATTCAGTGAAGAGAGAAAAATAGATTTTATTTTTTATTTTGCACCATTTATTTTCTCTGATTATGAAGAGATTATGTATGATATATCAAAAGGTTTTATTTTTAAAAATAAACAAAATGTACAAAGCCTAGAAGATATGGTTAAATATAATGCAAAATTTATTGATATAATAAAAGAAGACCCAATAATTAGAGTTACTAAATTAAAAAATCTTATTAATGATGATTCTAATTCTTATGTTTACTACAATTTAGCTTTATGTTATGCACAAATAAATGATTTTCACAATGCATATAAGAATTTTTCTAAAGCTTACAAACTAAACCCTGGTAATAAGTTATATGCAGTTATGACAATAATTTCAGCTAATAAAATCAACGAAAAAATAAAAGATTTGGCTTACATGGAACAAAATATAAAATCAAAAGATGGAATGTACAAATATTTTGGTCAAATATTATATAAAAATTTTGTAGATGAAAAATTCAATGTAGAATTTGAACCTTTAACTTTTAGAGATACTATTTTTTATAGAAGTATTAATTTTTTGGTTGATATGGAAAATGATAGATTAAGTTTAGATAACCAATTATTTATAGAAAACTATAAAGATCCTTTAGTTTATTTAATGAAATTATCTATGCGAAGAGAAGGTGAAAATGATTATATGTATTTTTCTAGATTGCAAGATAATACACCTTTGAAAATCAATAATAATTTCTTAGAAGGGCCTCTTGTAATAACTAAATATTATATTGATTTACTAAAAGCTATAGGCTTATTTTATAAAGCTGATTTAACTGTTGGTAGTAAACAAAAAAGTCCTTCATATTTAAGAACAAAAGCTTTAAGAGAATTACATGAACATAATCCTAAAGCGACATTAAAAATATTAGAATCACTTCAAAAAAAATATAAATTGGAAGATAAATATACAATGTATTTGATTGTTGCTGCTTTATTAGAGGCTGGAAGGTATAATGATGCTTCCTTACAAATCTCACTTATAAAAGCAGTTTTAAATGATCCAAGTGCAGATTTTTTAACTGGTGTACAGTTAATTCAAGAATTAAAACTTTCAAGTCTTAGCCAATATTTTTACCAACCATATTTAGATGATCTAATTGATTTTAGGTTAAATAATTTTGATTTATTATTAGAATCCTTATAATTAAGAATTATTATTTTTCTTATTTTTTTATATTTCTATTCATATTTAATTTTTTTTTGCTATAATAAGTAAACTCTATACTTTCATAAGGAGGGTATCATGGAATTAGGTAAAGTTGCAGAAATTGATAATGCAAAAGTTAATCATATTGAAAAAGTAAAATCTGTTCAAGAAGTTGACGATAAAGAAAAGATTGTTGATAATGAACAACACAAGAAAATTATTGGTTCTACTCAAGAAAATGAAATAAATGAAGTTATTCTGGACAATGTAAAATTTGGTTATAACAAAAATTCTAAAGATCTTTTCGTAAAAGTTACTAGAGGTGATACTGAGTACAAATATCCTACAGAAGATATGATGAGAGTTAAAGCTCAGTTATTAAGTGAAATGGAAAAAGCACAAAGAGAACAAAATAATTAATAAAATATATTTCAAAGGGTTAGTTTTTGGCATCTGATTTATCAAGTTTTTTAAAAGATGAATTAGCTAATACATTAGAACAACTTCTTTCAAAAAGTGTCTCAATTGATTCTGTAAGTAAGTTGGATGTAGATAGTTTAGATGATTCACAATGTATAGATATAGCTGTAAAATTTGATTTTGCAGATATTTCATCAAGCTGGAGTTTTTTTATTCCTACAATAACAGCAACAAAGTTTGAATTCTTTATGTTAGGTGGGATGGGTGATTTAAAAGAACATATTGATGATGAAATTATTGATGCAGTAAATGAAATTATCTCAAATGTATGTGGTAGCTTATGTACAACAGTAAATGCACAAGGTTTTCCTGATATAAACTCTATAAAATCTGAAGTTGTTAATTCCTCAATAAAAGATTGTAAAAGTTTAGATTCTATTCCTCATGGTTATTTTTTTGATTTGACTATGGATGGAGAAAAACTTCCTATTTTTATCTCTTTTGATGATTTAGCTTTACCTTACTTTAATGAAATTACAGGTGGAGAAGGACAAAATACTGCTACAATTCAACCAGCTTCAACTCCCCCTCCTATAAACAATACTCAAGCTTCTAGTGTAAGTTCAAGCTCTCAGATGGGCATTAGTTCTTTATTATCAGAAGATGCAGCACAAAATTTACAACTTTTATTTGATATTAAATTAAAACTTAGTGTTAGACTAGGAACTAAGAATTTTCTTTTAAAAGATATTTTAAGATGGGATATTGGTGAGATTATTGAATTAGAACAAATGGTAAATGAACCTTTAGATATTTTAGTAAATGGTGTAAAAATAGGTGAAGGTGAAGCTGTAATTGTAGAAGGAAAATTTGGTCTTAAAATTAAAAATATTGGAAATGACTCTGCCAAACTTAGTCATATAGGATTGTGATAAATGGATAAAAGTACAGTAGGTGGTTTAGCCAGTGGTTGGGCACTTATAGCCCTTGCAATTATGTTAGGTGGGGTTGGGTTTGGACCTTATATTGATGTCCCTTCAGTTGTTATTGTATTTGGTGGTACAATTGCCGTAACAGCTGGACAATTTGAAGCTAGTGATCTAAAAAGACTTTCTCCAGCTATGAAAGTTGCTTTAAATGAATCAAAAATTGAACCTTTGCCTGAATTAGTTGAAAAAATTACATTTTATGCAACTGAGATTAAAAAACATGGTGTTATGCACATTGAACAAAAAGTATTAGAAGAAAAAAATGCTTTTTTTAAAGAGGCTTTTCAGCTTTTAGTTGATGGTACTAAAGCAGAGACATTAAAACCTTTATTAGAAACAAAATTAGAGTATATTGATAAAAGACATAGTACAATGATAGGTATGTTTGGAAATATGGGAGGTACTGCTGGTTCTATGGGTATGATTGGTACACTTGTAGGATTAGTTGCGATGCTTGCAAACTTATCTGACCCAGCATCAGTTGGTCCAGCTATGGCTGTTGCATTACTTACGACAATGTATGGTGCATTATTAGGTACTTTATTTGCAGGTTTGATTGAAAGTAAATTAACACAAAAACATAAAAAAGAAGTAGATGCATATGAGGTTATTATACTTGGTACATCTATGATTGCAGCTGAAGAATCAATTGGTAATATAAAAATGCAATTAAATTCTATTTTAGTTGAAGTGGAAGGGTAGTATAAAAGTTTTATGGCAAAAGATAAATGTCCAGAATGCCCAAAATGTTTGCCAGGATGGTTAGTACAATTTGGTGATTTAATGTCTCTTTTATTAACTTTCTTTATTCTTCTTCTGTCTATGGCAGTAATGGATAAAAAGAAAGTTGAAGAGTATTTTGATATTATGCGTAAAGCTATGGGATTTATTGATGCTTCTACTGATGTTCAAACACAATCAGATAAATATTCAACAATGACAAGCACCTCTAAAGATGATAGTATTGATTCTACAGATGATGCAATGGATGAAGCTGTCCAAGAGGTTAATGAAGTAGTAAATCAAATGAATGATAATATTTCAGAAGAGGAAAAACAAATACAAATAGAAAAAGGGAAAAATGAGTTTACATTAGATATTCCCTCTACTATAATGTTTGAAGAGGGACAATACCTTTTATCTAATCCAAATGCAAAAAGATTTATTGCAAAAGTTGCAAGAGTAATTAGAACTTTACCTCAAAGTTATAATATTGAGATTGTAGGACATACATCGGCTAGTATGTATAAAAATGATACAATACCAAGAGACAATTGGGATCTTTCTGCATTAAGATCAATTGAAGTTGTAAAAGAACTTATAAAAAATAGAATAGATCCTGCTGTATTAAAGGTATCTGCTTATGCATCTTTCCATCCAAAAAGTGAAGTTGCTGCAGATAATAGAAGAGTAGAAATGAGGTTTTTTACTGATAATAATCAAAGTGATATATTAGCAGAAGAGAGCTTTTTTGATAGATTGGAGTAAAGATGGAATTAAATACAAACTTTGTTGATGTAAATACTATAAAATCAAATCCAGTTAAGTCATATGAAAATATAAACACAAGTAGTCTTGAAGATGATCAATTAAGAAAAGTTACAGATGATTTTGAAGCTTTTTTTCTTCAACAACTTTTGGATATTTCATTAAAAGACACTAATCTAGCTGGAGAGGGTAGTGGTTCAGATATAGTAAAAGGGATGTATACTGAAGCTATATCAAGTCAAAGTACAGGTACAGTAGGAATTAGTGATTTATTATATAACTTTTTAACAGAAAGAAATAAGTAAGAGTTTATTATGGTAGAAAATATTGTCAATGAAATGTTAGACCTTATACAAAAAATGCAAGAGTTTATAAATCAAGATATTGAAGATATAAAAAAAGCAAAACATGAAGAGCTTTTAAATAGAAATGATGATAAACAATATATGATTGAAAAAATAGCTTCTTATAAGCAAAAACTAAATGAAGAGATTATTAAAGAGATGCAAAATGGAGTAGATGTAAATATCTACAGAGAAAAGGTAGATAATCTAGAAGATGAATTAAAAAGATTATATGAATTAAATAGAAAACTATCATTAATTGTACAACCTATACAGAAGATGTATAAAGATATTGTTGATGATATTAGTGATTCAAATGGAGGAACAGTTTTTAATGTTAAAGCTTAAAATTTTAGTTTTAATGTTTCTTTTGTCAAATCAATTGTTTGGAATAGATGTTTTAGTAACAAAAGTAGATATAAATTATAAAGAGTTAGTTAACCTTGAAGATTTATATAAATCAAATGTAACTAGTGTAAAAAAATTTTGTGAACCAGTAGATGAAAATGATTTTAAAACTACAAAATATCGCGCTTCAAGATATTTGAAAAAGGGTACTATCCTTTGCAAAAAAGATTTAGATAAAGATAAAAATAATTCAGTACTTTTTAATTTTGGTTCAATTCAGATAGAAAGACCAGGCAAAATCATTTTTGAAAATGATGAATATATTAGAATAAAAAGAGAAGATGGTCAAGTTGAAAAAATTTATAAAGATGGAAGAATAGAATGAATATGCTCTCTTTTTTAGGAGAAACACCAACTATTGCCCTACGAAATGCACAAGAGGAATGTGGTGAAGATGCAATTGTAGTTTCAACAAAAAAAATTTCAAGTGCTAATGATGGTAATAAAGATATGTATGAGGTTGTAGTTGCTTTAGAAGATGAACAACAACCTTTAAAACATACAAAGAAAATCAGCACTAATAGTAATCCTTCTAGAGTAGAACCAACTAAAGATGTAAAGTTCTATGATTTTAAAGAAGAGATTTTGAAAATGCAAGATGCTATAATGCAGGTTCAAAAATCTTTATGGGATCCTAAGAGTCAGCTTTATGATTTAACAATTCCTCCAGAATTTGTCGAAATATATAATCTTTTTGAGCAAAATGAGTTTGATCAAGAGATGACCTATACAATTATGAAAAAAACTATTAAGCAGTTACCTATTGCCCTAAAAGCAAATCCTAAAAAAGTTAATGATTTTTTTAAATTGATTCTTAGAAGAATAATCCCAATTAAGCAAGAGATTCCTTTACGAAAGCATCAAAGAAAAATTGTAATGATGGTTGGACCTACAGGTGTTGGGAAAACAACAACTATTGCAAAACTTGCAGCTAGATATGCTTATAAATTAGGACAAAACTATAAAGTTGGAATTGTAACTTTAGACTCTTTTAGAGTAGGTGCAATTGAACAATTACAAGCATATACAAATATTATGAGACTCCCTTTAGAAGTAGTTAAAAAACCAGAAGAATTGGCTGAAGCCTTATAAGATTAAAAGATTGTAATTATATTTTTATTGATACTGCTGGTTCTTCTCAGCACGATATTGACAAGATTGAGATGATTAATGAATATCAAGAAAGAGTACATGAATTACCAATCGAAAAAGTTTTAGTTTTACCTGCAAATGTTAAACATAGTGATTTAATTGATATCTATACAAACTACTCGAGATTAAACATAAATTACCTTACTTTTACAAAACTTGATGAAACAAAAAGTTTTGGAAATTTAATCTCTTTTGCCCATAAAACAAAAAAATCAATTACCTATTTCTCTATTGGGCAAAATGTGCCTGATGATTTAATTGTTTCTGATTCATCATTTCTGATAAACTGTTTTATGAATAATTCTTGCTCAGGGAGATAATATTGTTTAATACAATATCGAATCAAGCTACTAAACTCTTAAATTTAACTAAAAGTAAAAATAATGATTCTAAAACTAGAATTATTACTATTACCTCAGGAAAAGGTGGAGTAGGGAAATCTACATTTACAGCAAATATTGCATACTTATTATCTAGACGTGGCTTTAAAATTGCAGTAATAGATGCAGATATAGGTTTGGCAAATATGCAAGTATTATTTGATTTAAAGCCTAAGTTTACCCTTTTTGATTATATTGAGGGTAGAAATACTATCGATGAAATCATAACACAAACAAATTATGAAAATATATCTTTAATAGCTGGAAAAAGTGGCTATCGGTATGCTAATTTAAAAAATTCTTTAGTTTTGACAAGAGTTGTAAATGATTTAAAAAATTTAAATAACTATGATATAATATTAATAGACACAGGTGCTGGACTTAATGAGTATGTTCAAGAGTTTTTATCAATATCAGACAATATTTTAGCTTTAACGACTACTGATCCTTCCGCCTTAACTGATGTATATGCTTTAATGAAAATGCTTTCAATAAATAAAGATAAACTGTTAATTTGCTTTAATCACACAAAAAATTATAAAATTGGTGAAACAATTGCAAATTCTTTAGTAAATTTAGCTAAAAAGAATAGATTAAATAAAAATTTTATGGTAAAATATATAGGTAATGTTTCATCATCATCAAATATTTCTACAACTTCAAGATTAAGAAAACTATTTGTTCACGAATTTATTAATGATGATATAACAAAACAATTTCACAAGGTGATTGATTCATTACTAAAACATATTAAGTAAGGTCCTATAGTGTCTGCAAGAGCATTTAATACTTTTTTTTCTAACATAGGAATATAATGATAGTAGAAAAATTTTCACAAAGTGTGATAAATAGTGGTATATTTAGATTATATATAGCTACTGGTTTCTTCGCTACACTAATATTCTTTGTGGTAAATGCAGATTTATATACGCCTCTTGAAATGATTTTTGGAATTATTGGTGTAACTATTGTATTAAAAGGTGTTTCAAATATGATGCTCTCTCTAATAATACTACTATTTAATTTAGATAATAAGAGAGAAGAGTTAGATTATAAATATAATGAAGAAAAAATTAATGCTATGATGGCTGAGTTAGGTGTACAAGATGCACAATCTTCAGGCTCTAAAGCTACTTAAAAAATTGAAAGGAAAATAATATGGATGTTTCATCAATTTCAAATTCAATAAGTCCTCTTTTAGATTCACAAAATGTATCAAAAGGGAAAGAACAAGATAATACATTTTCAAATATGTTAAGTGATGCTATGAAAGAAGTAAATAATTCGCAAGTTGAAGGTTATAATGCAATGGAAGGTATTGCAACTGGAAAAGTTAAGAATCTTCAAGAAGCTGTTCAAAAGATTGAAGAAGCAGACCTTTCATTAAAATTAGCATTAGAAGTAAAAAATAAAGCACTTGCCGCATACAAAGAAATTAATAGTATGCAAGTGTAACATAGGAGTTAGAAATGGCTTTTTTTGATGGATATGATGTTGCAGTTTCAGGGATGTCAGCTCAAAGAACTCGTATAAATGTTGTGAGTGCAAATATTGCAAATGCAAAAACAACTCACACAGAAGATGGTGGTCCTTATAAAAAACAAAATGTTGTTTTTGAAGAGATTCTACTTCAAGAAAATCAAAAGCAATCAAATACTATGGATAAAAAACTAAATGAATCTTCTGATATTTCTTTAAGGGGAGTAGGAGTAAAATCAATAGTAGAGGATGATGCTAATCCAGTTATGAGATATGAGCCTTCACATCCAGATGCGAATGCAGAGGGTTATGTTGCATACCCAGATATTAATCCTGTTGTAGAAATGGTTGATTTAATTGAAGCTATGCGTTCATATGAAGCTAATGTTGCAACTTTTAATACACATAAAAATATTGATAGTAAGACATTAGATATAATTAAAGTATAGGTTATGACTAAACAAGTAGATATTTTAAATCTTACTAAAACTGAATCTAGTAAGAAAACAACAACTACAAATAATAAAAAAGAGGGGATGTCTCTTTTTGATTCTTTACTAATGAAAGGTAAAGAAGAGATTAGTAGTAATGAAAATAAATCTACAATAACTAATCAAACATTAGTAAAAAATGACAATACAAAAAATGAACTTACAAACAATAAAACTTCTTTAAATAATACAAATAATAAAACGAATGATGAAACAAAAACTGTAAAAAACTTAGAAGAAAATTCATCTAAAGAAAATTTAGAAAACAATAAATCTCAAAAAACTACACAAAAAGAAACTCAAAATTCTGAAACTGACAAAAAAGCAAATGAAAATAAAGATTTGTCTGAAAAAGATACTACAGTAAAAAAAGAAAATCGTTCAATATCATTATTAGACAAAATGATAATGGATGCAAAAAAAGAGATTGGAAAAGAAAACAATCAAAATAATCCTTCAAAAGAGGAAAATAAATCAACTAATATACCAAATATTGAAGAGAATAAAAAAGAAGAGAGTAAAAATTTAAAAGTTTCTGTAGATACTAAAGAAAATTCAAAAATTTTAGATAGTAATGAAGATACTCAAAAAAATATTGATGTTGAAGATAAAAGTGAAGTAGAAACAGAAGATAAAAAAATAACTGAAAATAAAGAAGAGATAAAAACTAAACAAAATAATGATGTTGAAAATGTGAAATCAAGAAATATAAATCTTGATGAAACAGTAGAAAAAAAAGATATTAATTTAGAAAAAAATGAAAATCCTGATAATCAAGAAGATACTGATAAATTAAAAAATATAAATATACAAAAAGAAAATTCACTTGATACTAAAAATAGTACTTCAAAAGATATTAAAGCTGAAAATCCTGAACAAATAAAAAAAGAAGAAAACTCTAATTTAGATAAATTAAAAAATAACAAAGTAGATGGTTCTTTGGAAAATGATAAAAAAGTTGAGTCAGAAACTAATAAAATTACTAAATCAGTAGATATTGAACAAAAAACTAATCAAAATAAAAATGATAATATTGAAGTTGATGAAGGTTTAGATAAATTAGCTAAACAAGAAAAAGAAGAAAAACAAAATGTAAATAATGAAAAGAAAAATGAACATCAACAAAATCGGAATATAGAACAAGAAGCGAAAAAGCCTCAAGAAAACTCTGAAAATACTACAAAACAAAAAACAGAAAATACTACAAAAGAAAAAACAGAAAATACTCAAAATAATAATATTGAACAAACAAAAAATACAAAAACATTAAATAATTTAGAAGATGAAGCAATAGTAGATGAGGAAAAAACAGTTAAATTGGATAAAAAAATTTTAACCGAAGTTGATACTCAAAATAAGAAAGAAAAAACTTCATCATCTATTGAAAAAATTGTTGAAAATAAAAAAGAAGAAATTACTATAAGCAAAAATCTAGACTTAGAACAAGATACTCAAAAACAAACTGCATTACAAAAGTCAAATGATTTTATGACAAATATCTATTTAAGTTCTCAAAAAGCTACAATGCTTTCTCAAATGACAATGAATAAAAGTGAAGGACTTAAATTAGTAAAAGAAGGAACATCTTTAGATAATATCAAAGATGGTGCAAATATGTTGGATTTAGGTCTTGATAATATGGATGTAAATGTTGAAGAAAGTACGAACGAAACGACTTTTACACAACAAATGAAAAGAAGATCTGATAGTAATTTATCAATTTTAAATAAATTAGCTTTAAACTCAAACAATAATGAAACTATAGAAGATGAAACTAGTTTAAAAACAGAGAGTACTTCTCCATCAACTCAAACTAATATAACTACAAATGAAAATAGTGTAAATATAACTGTGAATTCAAATTTAGCTTTATCGATTCAAAATAGAATAGTTGGTGCTAGACAAGCAATGTCTTCTATGATGTCAGATATTGCAAGAAATATGTATGAAAACTATAAGCCTCCTGTTACTGCATTTAGGATTAATTTAATCCCAGCACAACTTGGTCATATTGCAATTTTAATGAAGAATGAAAGAGATAATTCATTATCTATTAATTTGACTATGTCTAAATCAACTACTCATGATGCAATGGTAGAAAATCAAACTTCATTAAGAGATGCTTTAAATAGAACATTTAATAATAACAACGACACTTTATTTAACTTAAATTTTAATATGGAAGATAGTGAATCAAGTTCTAACAGTTTTTCACAACAACAAAATGAAAATCAAAATAATCAAACACACTCTTCAGATGAAATAGTAGAATCAATAATTCAAAATCAGGATGTTGCTGAAGATATGAATTATATGTAGTTTAAATGCAAGAACTCATATCTTTACTTAATGAAGAAACTCTTTATTCTTTTTTATTACTTTTTGCAAGAATTCTAGCTTTTGTTGCCTTTATTCCAATATTTAATCATACTTCAATTAGTTCAAATATCAGAGTTGCATCAGCATTTTATATAACAATTTTTCTATATCCTTTAGTGGATATATCTGGAAATTTTACAGAAGATAGTTTTATTTTGGCTTTGATAAGTGAAATTACATTAGGATTAATTGCTTCATTATTCTTAAATATTGCTTTTAGTGCAGTTAGAATTATTGGAGATTTTATTGGTTATTCTACTGCATTATCAATGGCTAGTATGTTTGATCCTACAACAGGTTCAAATGAGGGATTAATCAGTAGGCTTTTATATTGGATTGCATTAATGGTTTTTTTTGAAACAGGAATGTATGAGATGACTATTATAATTTTATCAAAAAGTTTTTCAATGGTACATTTAGGAACTTTTAATATTTTTTCTTATGATGGTGTACAGATTGCAATTGATGAAATAAATAGAATGTTTGGTTTTGCTTTTGCTTTTGCTCTACCTTTATTTTTTATAGGTTTTATTATGGATTTATATTATGGGTATGGTACAAAATCAATGCCTGCATTTTCTCCTTTTGTAATAACATTTCAGCTAAAATTTGCATTGATATTTATATTTTTAATATTAGGAATGGAAGTGTTTACTGAAAGTTTTTCAAATTATTTAATTACAAAATTCCAATAAGTAGAGTAATATGGCTGGAGATGAAGAAGAAAAAACCGAAGAACCCACATCCAAAAAAATAGAGGATGCTAAAAAAGAGGGAAATGTACCTAAATCTATGGAAGTAACTGGGGCAACTATCTTATTTTTTGGTTCATTATATTTACTATTTTTTTCAGGTTCTGCTGTCAATGAAATAAAAAAATTAATGCTATTTGTTTATGGGTTTATTGGTCAAGATGTAAGTGGAAATACCTTTTATTCAATAGGATATACTACAGTTATTACTTTAGTTGTTACATTATTACCTCTTTTTATTTTAGTACTTTTACTAACTTTTATAACAAATTGGAGCCAATTTGGATTTTTAATCACTCCTATGAAAATTGATTTACAGAAATTAGACCCTATTAAAGGTATAAAGGGTGTATTTGGATTAAAAAAATTATTAGAAGCTATAAAATTAACTTTAAAATTAATTATAATAGTAACAGTAATGTTTTTACTTTTTACGTTCACTTATAAATCTTTTTTAGCAATGATGAATAAAGAATTTAATGCAACTTTACATACTATAATTGAGCTAACCGGGTATTTTTTAGCTGCTATACTTTTAATTATAATAATTTTTGCTATAATTGATTTTTATTTTACAAGATATTATTTCTTTAAATCTCTTCGAATGAGTAAACAAGAAGTAAAAGATGAATATAAGAATATGGAAGGGGATCCTCAGGTAAAGGGTCGAATTCGTAAGATTCAAATGCAAATGTCAATGAAAAGGATGATGTCAGATGTTCCTGAAGCTGACGTTGTAATTACAAATCCAACTCATTATGCAATTGCCTTGAAATATGATAATCAGGTTGATAATGCACCTAAAGTTGTAGCAAAAGGTATAGATTTTATTGCATTAAAGATAAAAGATATTGCTAGAGATAATAGTATTCCTATAATTGAAAATCCATCTCTTGCTAGATCAATATATTCACAAATCGAGATTGATCAAGAGATACCAAATGAGTTTTATAAAGCTATGGCAGAAATATTCTCATATGTATATGAATTAAAAAAGAAGAAAAGGTAAGTATTGAAACTACTAATAATATTATTTTTATTAAGTTCATTTTTAGAAGCAAGAAAAGATTTTTATTATGGTTTTATAAATTCTTCTGGAAATCAAATCTCTGAAAAAAGGAAACAAGAGATTGCGGATGGGTTTGAGATTATTAATCATGCAAGAAAGATTTCAAAAGAGGGAAAAATTGATGAAGCTTTTTCTCAAATAGAAGCATTTAAAAGAATAAATAAAATAAATGTTTTAGAATCAGATTTAATTATAGTTTATGGAGAACTTGCACTAAAGAAAAAATCAAAAAGAATAATTTTACAAGCATCAAAAGAGTTGGAAGCAGCTATAAATGATTCAAAGATTCATGAAGATGATTTAGCAAAAGCTTATATGGTATTAATTGAATTAAAACTTGATACAAATAAGGCAAATGATGCTTTATATTTTGCAAATATTATTATTAATAATTTTGATAATCCATTAATTAAAGCATATGGAAAAATCTATTTAGCAAAAATACATAAATATCAAAGAGATTATGATAAAGCAATAACTGTATTATATAAAATTTTAACGGAAACAACTGATATTCAAATTGCAACTATTGTAGCTGATGAATTATTTGATGTATATATTGCAAATGGTGAAAGAGAAAAAGCTTATGAACTTATCTCAAAAGTTTTAAAAAGAAATATAGATTATTATGCGCAAGACTCTTTTTTAGCTTTGGAAAAAGTTGATAAACTTACAAAAGTAGGAATGCCAGAGTTTGCAGTAGAGATTTTAACTGAACTTCTTGGTAAAACTAAAAAAGCAGCTTCTATTGAGGATTTTAAATATAAATTGGCAAATACATATATGAGTATGTATGATAGAACAGATAAATATTTATCAAAAGCAAAAGAGTTATATAAAGATATTATAAATGATTTTCCAAATGGAATATTTTTTGAAAAATCAAAAATGTATTTAGATGAGATTCTTATGCGTCAAGGTTATATTGAACCTGCAATTTTAGCTACTAAATACCAGTCTTCAGAATCAATGCAACAAAAAGTATTATTGCAAGAATTATTAAATAATAAAATCAAAAAAAATTATGAAATCATCTTAAAATCAAAAAGGGTTTATAGAAAGATATCAAATAGTATTGCTAAAAGGTTTGGATATGAATCTATTGACGCTATATTTGATGAGGTAAATATTGAACTTATTCAAAATTATTTGAAAACTGGAAAATGTTTTTTATTAAATGAAGCTTTAGAAACTGCAAGAGAACAGACATTTGAACTACTGATAAAAGATGAAAAAACAAAATACGATTTTTTCGAATGTTTAATAGAAGTACCTACACAAAAATCTTATAATCAACTTCTTAAAACCTTTAATAATGATAGAGACCCAAATATATATTTATATTTGGAAAGAATGGCTTTAGCTTTAAAAGATTATGAAGAGGCAGAAAGTTTATCTGCTAAAGTTGAAATGGTTGATAATAAAGATGTTTTATCAAAAGAGTTTTTATATAGGTTTTTAATACTTTATGAAAAAAATGATAATGTGGCACTTGATAGATATTTTGATTATGCTTATAAAAATCCACAATATATAAAAGATAATAATTCTAACCCTGTGATTATAGATTTTTATTACAATTATTATTTGTATTTAGTAAAAAAAGGTTTAACTAATGAATCAAAAGATATTCTTAGAAAACTTTATAATAAACAAAAAGAGTTGAATGCTTATGTTTATTCACCTTTTGTTGAATTAGAATTGGCAAAAATTGAGCAAACAAACAATAATAATAAAAAAGCTTTAGATCTTTTATTAAGTGCTTTAGATTATTCAAGAAGAATAAAACCAAACGATTTAGCGCAAACTTATTATGAGATAATAAAACTTTATGAAGCTTTTGATAACCCAATAAAAAAAGATGAATTTGTAAATAAATGTAAAGAGATAAAAAATACTAAAGATAGTCTTTATAAAAAAATGTGTGATGAGATGTAGATGGATATAGATTCTATAATAAACAGCATTGATTCGGCTAACTTGTCAATCCCTTTTGGAAGAATTGTAAATATCTCTTCTACAACTATAAAGGCAAAAGGTATAGAGGTTGCTGTTGGAGATATTGTAAAGATTGAGTCTCAATCACATTTGTATACTGTATTAGGAATGGTTGCTTCTATTGAATCAGGATATTTTACTATTGTTCCTTTTTCTTTTATTGATGGTTTTAGAATTCAAGACAAAGTTTATTTACAAAAAGAGGGCTTATCGGTTAAAGCTGGATATGGTCTATTAGGAAGAGTTGTAAATGCTTTGGGAGAACCAATTGATGAAAAAGGAAAAGTTAAAGACTTAGAAGAGAGTTCAGCTATAAATAAAATCTCAATGCCTGCCCTTGAAAGAGGAATTATTAACGAGAGATTTTCAACAGGTGTAAAAGCAATTGATTCTATGTTAACTTCAGGAAAAGGTCAAAAAGTTGGTATTTTTGCTGGTTCTGGTGTGGGAAAATCAACTCTTATGGGAATGATTGTTAAAGGTTGTGAAGCTCAAATAAAAGTTGTTGCATTGATTGGTGAGAGAGGACGTGAGATACCGGAGTTTATCCATTACAATCTTAATGATAACCTTGAAAATACAATTATAGTTGCAGCTACTTCTGATGAATCAGCTTTAATGAGAAAATATGGAGCTTTTACTGCAATGGCTATAGCAGAGTTTTTTAGAGATAAAGGTCATGATGTTCTTTTGATGATGGATTCTGTTACAAGATTTGCTATGGCACAAAGAGAGATTGGTTTAAGTACAGGAGAACCTCCTGTTAGTAGAGGATATCCCCCTTCTGTTTTTGCACTTTTACCTCAATTAATGGAAAGAGCTGGTAATAATGCAAAGGGTTCGATTACTGCTTTTTTTACAGTGTTAGTTGATGGAGATGATATGAATGACCCAATTGCTGACCAAAGTAGGTCAATTCTTGATGGACATATAGTCTTAACAAGAGACTTAACAGAGCAAGGATTTTATCCTCCTATAAATCTTTTGAAATCAGCCTCAAGGGTAATGGATAAAGTGGTGAGTGATGATCATTATAATGATTTTTTAAAGCTAAAAAGGATATTATCTCTCATTAAAGAAAATGAAGTATTAGTAAGAGTTGGTGCATATAAACCAGGTATGGATGCTGAATTAGATGATGCTCTTGCACGAAAAGAAAAAATAAGAGAATTCTTAACTCAAAGTATGAAAGAACAATATAACTTCAATGAAATAGTTGCGAAGTTCAAGGAGGTATTTAAGTGATATATATAACTTTATTAAATATCCCATCTTTGTACAAAAAAGAAAAACTGTCTCTTATATCAATAGATAATTCATCTTTAAAAAATTTTATTAGATAGAATAAAGTAATAAATGAATTTTAAAAAATTTTTCTCAAAAGACTTATTTGTAGTTGCACTTTTTGTATCTATTTTAACAATTATTATAATACCTCTGCCAAAGGGGGCATTAGATTTTTTCTTAGTTATATCTTTGTCTTTGTCTTTGCTTATTTTATTAATCTCATTATATATTCAAAAGCCAGCAGATTTAACTACATTTCCAACAATAATACTGATATTAGCTCTTTTTAGGCTTTCCCTTAATATTGCAACAACAAGGTCTATTTTAAGTGAAGGGCATAATGGTCCAGAAGCAGTAAGTTCAATAATCTCTGCCTTTGGTGATTTTGTTGTTGGTGGAAATATGGTAATTGGTATTATTGTATTTATTATTCTAGTATTAATTAACTTTATGGTTGTAACTAAAGGTGCAACAAGAGTTGCTGAGGTTACTGCTAGATTTACACTTGATTCAATGCCTGGTAAACAAATGGCAATTGATGCAGATTTAAATGCTGGATTTATTGATGATAAACAAGCTCAAATAAGAAGAAAAGAACTAATTACTGAAGCAAATTTCTATGGAGCTATGGATGGGTCATCAAAGTTTGTAAAGGGTGATGCTGTTGCTGGTATTATTATCACTTTAGTAAACCTTGTTGGGGGACTTTTAATTGGATTATTCCAACATGATATGACTGTATCTCAAAGTGGTGAGATATATACAATTTTGACAATTGGTGATGGTTTAGTAGCTCAAATTCCTGCACTTATTTTATCAACTGCAACAGCAATTATAATTACTAGATCTAATATGGATGAAGATAAATTTGCTAACCAATCAGTTTCTCAATTAGTAAAAGATTCGAAGTCATTAGTATTAGTTGGTATAGGAATGGTACTTTTTGGTTTTGTTCCTGGTTTCCCAACAGGTATCTTAGTGATTATGGGACTTCTAATGGTATTTATTGGATATACAATTAGTATGATTGAGAGTGAAAAAGATAATGTCATTACCAGATTGTTTAGTTCTAAAAAAGATGGTAAAGATAAAATTGAGCCATCAGCTGATTTAAAAGACTTTAAAGATAAAAAGAAAAGATCTGCTCCAGATGAAAAGAAAGTTATGGAAGGGATTATGAAGCTAGAGGTTTTAGAATTAAAACTTGGAATTAGATTGTTACAACTAGTTCAAGGAGACTCTGAACTTTTAGACAAAATTAGAGGTATTAGAAAAACAATTGCAAGTGAATTGGGTTTTGTAATCCCACAAATAAGAATTTCAGATGATACAACACTTGCGCCAAATGAGTATCAACTTTATCTAAAAAGAATCCCTATTGCAAAAGGAAGAGTAGAAACAAATAAACTTCTTGCAATGGGTGGTGTACCAAATGAAAAAATAAAAGGTTTAAGAGTAAAAGAACCAGTATTTAATCTTGATGCAACATGGATTGAAGAGAAACAAAAAGAGGAAGCTTTAATGAAAGGCTTTACAGTTGTTGATGCTCCTACAATAATCTCAACCCATCTATCAGAATTAATTAAAAAACATTCTGAAGATATTATTACTAGACAAGATATTGTAGATATTGTTGAAGGATTAAAAAAAGATTTCCCTATTGTTGTTGAAGAAGCGATGAAAGTTACCTCTTATGGATCATTACTAAAAGTGTGTAAAGATCTATTACATGAAAAAATCCCTATTGTTGATATGTTAACAATAGTTGAGGCAATTGCAGATATTGCTGAGTTTACAAAAGCACCAGATATTCTCCTTGAACATGTAAGAAGTAAATTATACAGACTTATTACAGAAAGGTTTAAAGATAACGATGGAACTTTACATATAATTACAATTAAGCCTGATATTGAACAACAGTTTATAGGAAAACTTCAAGAACAACATGGAGTATCTCAACTTATGCTTTCAATTGCAGAGATTAATAATTTAGTTACTAAAACTAAAGAACTTATGGAAGAGATTGAATCTAAAGGGTTTAGTAAAGTTGCTATGGTTGTAGATCCACTTTTAAGAAAAAGAATTTCGGAAATCTATGAAAAATTTGGGTTGCAAATAGCAGTATTATCCCATGCAGAACTCGACTCTAAAGCAAATTTTGCCATAGAAGGAACATTAGCATTTTGATGAAACCAATTAAGTATATTTTATTTTTTTTAATTTTAAGTATAAATGTATTTGCAAGTGTTAATTTAAAAGCCCCAGATAGCTTTATAAAAGGTGAGCCTTATTATTTTGATATAGAAGTTTCTGGAAGCTCTATTAAATTTCCTAAGATAGAAAAAATAGATAATTATATTGTAGAGAGTCAAGGTACCTCAAAATCTTTACAAATTATAAACGGTGATTACAACGAAAAGTTAACAAAAAGATTTAAAATAGTTCCATCAGATGATTTTACAATTCCAAAATTTAAATTTATTATTGATGATAAAGAGGTTTATACTGAAGAAAAAACAGTTAGCTTAAGAACTGTGAATAAAACAAATTCAACTAATTTTGATTTAACATTAATACCTTCTAAAGATGAATTATATGTAGGTGAAGATTTAGTTGTAAAATTAATATTTAAATATAAAAGAGATTTGCAAATTACAAATTTAGGTTTTGAAAAACCTCATTTTGAGAACTTTTGGTATAAAAGAATAGAAAATAAAAATGATAGATATGAACAAAATGGTTATATAGTTCAAGAGTTAGATTTTTTACTTTTCCCTCAAAAAAATGGAGAGTTAACTGTTGGGCCACTAAGAGTTGATGCACAAATGATGCAATCAAACAGCTCAACTCCTTTTGGATTTTTTTCTAGTGTCCCAAAAGTGGAAAAGATATATTCAAATAAATTAAGTTTTAATGTAAAAAAGCTTCCTGAAAATACCTCTTTGATTGGAGATTTTAATATATCTGCTAGTGTAAATAAAATAGATATAAAACAAGGGGAATCTGTATCTTTAAAATTAGAGATTAGCGGGGTTGGAAATTTTGATGATATAGAAGATATAAAACTTGATATCCCTAATGCAACTGTTTATGATAATAAGCCTGATGTGAAAACTAAATATTCAGATTTGGGATATGAAGGTACTTATACAAAAGTTTTTTCTATTATTCCTGAAAGTTCAATAACTATTCCAAATATAAAATTAAAATATTTTGATAAAAAAAATAAAAAAATTGTTGAAAAAAGTACTCAAGAGTTTAATATAAAAGTTGAAAAAGCTGAAAAAAAACAAAAAGTTATATTGGAAAAACCAAAAGAAACTAAAGAGCTTACAAAAGAAAAGGTAGTGATAAAAGAAAATATATCTACTGAAGAGAAAATTAAATATTTTATCTTTGGTATAATAGCTACTTTATTAATTTTGGGTTTATATAAACTTGTTACACTTCAAGGCAAGGAAAAGGTATCAAAAGAGACTCCTTTAAATAAACTAATAAAAAGCTCAAAAGATAAAAATGAGTTAATAAAAGTTTTAATTCCATATTTGAAAATTGATTCTACATTAGATAGATTGATTTTTGAGTGTGAAAGTGAAAAAGAGTTTAAGATACTTAAAAAAGAGATTCTTACAAGAATCAAAGAGATTAAATTATAAGAGGTAATATATGAGATATTTGTTAATTGTTATAGCCATTGTTTCTTTTTCATTTGCAAATGAATTTTATGCAAAATTAGAACCTATTGAGAGTTATGAGATTAAATCATCTGTTAGTGGGAAAATTATATTCTCAAATAAAAATATTGAGGGTAAAAAAGCAAATAATTCAAAAATTATAGAGATTGATTCATATGTAGATAGAATTGATTTAGAACAATCATTGAAAAAATTAGAAGCTATGAATGAGATGATTGAATTACAAAATACAAACTATCAAAGATTGATGCAAATAAAATCTAAATCAGGTTATGAAAAAGATAATCAGAAGATTAATGTAGTAAATTTAGAGATTAATAAAGCTGATATTTTAATTAATATAGCTAACTTAAGAGATAGTATAAAAAATAAAAAACTTATAGAAAAAAACTATTATATCTATAATATTGCGGTTAATGAAGGAGATTATGTTACTCCTGGAACTTTACTTTATGAAGCAAAAGATTTAAGTAAAGGAAAACTTGAGATTTTTATTCCTATTTTAGATATTGATACAATCAAAGATAAAGATATTTATTTAGATGGTAAAAAAACAGATTTAAAGATTAATAAGATATATAATGTAGCAGATTCAAAACATATATCATCTTATAAAGTTAAGATAATTGTAAATAATCCAAAACAATTTTCTAGGTTAATAAAGATTGAATTCAAATAACAAAATAGCCTGTCCACTTGACTGCTTTGACACTTGTGAAGCAGTCTTAATTGATGGAAAAATAAAAGGAAATAAAGAACATCCTACTACAAAATCCAAACTTTGTGTTAATTTTGCAAATCTATTAAGAGAGGATTTTTTAGAAGATGCTTATATTGGCAAAAAAAAAGTATCTTTAGATGAAGCTTTGCAAGAGTTTACTTCAAAATTAAAAGATATAAAGCCTGAAGATACTTTATACTATAAAGGTGCTGGAAATTTAGGAGTTATGCAAAACTCTCCTAAAATATTTTTTAACAATTTTGGCTCAATACTTACTAAAGGTAGTCTTTGTGAGGGTGCAGGGGAAGAGGGTATAACTCTTGGAAGAGGGAAAAATGTCAACCCTCCAATTGAAAAATTGATAAACTCTGATGTAATTATAGCATGGGGACGAAACTATACAATTACAAGTCCACATATGTATGAACTTACAAAAGATAAGATATTTATAACTATTGACCCTGTAGCAACGCCAATTGCAAAAAAATCCGAACTACATTTACAAATAAATCCAAAAACTGACCATGAACTAGCTTTATTGCTAACAAGATTTGCATATATGGAAGATATGGAAGATAAAGAGTTTATAGAACAATCAAATGGTGCTGATTGGTTTTTTGATTTAGCCAAAAGTAGACCCTTAGTTTCATATGAACAAACAACAGGAGTATCTCTTCAGGATATTACAAAATTTTTTGAAATTATTAAAGGTAAATCTGTATCAATTATGCTAGGTATAGGTATTCAAAAATATTATGAGGGTACAAATATAACAAGAGCCATTGACTCTTTTGCAGGATATATTGGATTACATAATAAAACTGCTGGTGGAGTTTGGTATTTAAGTGATTCTGCATATTCCTATGAATCAAAATTTAGTGTAAAAGGAAAAAAATATATTCCCTTACCTGAAGTTGATTTTTCAAAATATAAATTGGTGTTTATCCAAGGAGCAAATCCAGTTGTAAGTGCACCAAATACAAAAAGAGTAATAGAGGGATTAAAAAATACTTTTGTAGTCTTTTTTGGCACAACTTTTAATGATACTTGTGAATATGCAGATATTATAATACCTTCTACTAATTTTAAAGCAAAAAAAGATGTAAGACTTTCATATGGGCATGAATATAAAGCTATATCTTATGATTTAGAAAAGAAACAAAATAATAGTATAAGTGAATATGAGTTTACAGCGTATATGAATAAACAATTTGGTTTTGATGGTTTAGTTGATCTTAATGAAACTTTTGAATATTACAAAAATAAAGAGTTTGTTGATGATTCAAAAATAGAAAACTTTGAGTTTTTAGAAGAGCTTGAAGTGGAAAATCTTTATGAAAGAAAAGAAGAAGATGAATACTATCTACTTTTTAGAAAAAGAAAGAATAATCTAAACTCACAATTTAAAGAGGATAATTTTTTATATATAAATCCAGATTGTGAATTTGAAGAGAATCAAAATGTAATTGCAAAATCTTCTTATGGTGAATCCTCTTTTATTATAAAATTTGATGAAGATATAAAAAAAGGTTCTATTGTACTTTTTGCAGGAAATAAAAAAGCAAACTATTTAACCAATCATAAAAGTGATGAATTAGCTTCCTCTGCCATGTTTCAAGAGGTATTAATAAAACTTGAATTATCGTGAATTATTAACTAAATATCCTGTTATTAGAAAACTATCATTATTGCAACTTATAGCATATTTTGGTGCATGGTTTTCTAATGTAGCAATTTATACAATGGCGGTAAACTTTGGTTCTACAGCCTTTGCTATATCTTTAATTACAGCAATGCATCTAATACCTGCTATTTTAATTGCACCCTTGTCTGGTTCAATAATTGATAGGTTCAAAATAAAGTCCTTGATGTTGACACTTCTTTGTATAGAACTTCTTATGACACTTCTTTTTTTGACAATTGATAGTAAAGATGACTTATGGATTTTAATGATTTTAATATTTATAAGAATGGGAAGCTCCTCTATGTTCTTTTCAACAGAGATGTCTTTATTGCCCAAACTTATTAGTGGTAAAGCTTTACAAAAAGCAAATGAGATACATTCTATAATCTGGTCTTTTACCTATTCAGCAGGAATGGCTGTTAGTGGAGTTGTAGTAAATTATTTAGGAATTAAAACTGCAATAATTATTGATGCTTTCTTTTTTGTTGCAGCAATTATTTTATTTTTAAATATTGAGTTTAAAGTTGAAATAATTCATACAAATGAAAAAATACGCACAATGATAAAAGATGGTTTTTTATATTTGAAAAATAATAAAATTGTTTTACATCTTTTATTTTTACATTCAAGTGTAGGATTAACCTCTTTTGATACACTAGTTACCCTTCTAGCTAAAAATGAATATAAATATGTAATAGCAGTACCATTGTCAATTGGTATAACAAATGCTGTACGTGCTTTTGCTTTAATGATTGGTCCTTTTTTTATCACAAATAGAATAAATAAAGATAGTTTAACTTATATATTTGTATTTCAAGGGTTTGCAATTATTCTTTGGAGTTTTCTTCAGTTTAATTTTTATCTTGCCTTAATCTCTTTATTTTTTACAGGATTTGTTACTACAACAATATGGTCATATACATATGCTTTAATTCAAGAAAAAGTTGAACATAAATATTTAGGAAGGGTAATATCTTATAATGACATGATATTTATGATTTCTAATGTCTCTACAACCTTCTTTATAGGTGTGGCAGCAGGATTCTTTTCTTTACAATTAATTACATTTATTTTAGGTTTGGGATTTTTCGCTTTTGCTATTTATTATAAGTGGTTAAAAACCTATTTATAAGAGTTGGATTTAATCCAACTCATGAAGATAGTTAAGTTTTCCAAAATAATCTTCTAAAAAAGGTTTTGAAACTTCCTTATAGCTATCTTTATCTTGAAAAAGATTTATATACCAATCAAAATCAATATTTTTCCCTTTTAAACACTCAATTGATAATAAAATATCATTTATACATCCAAGTTTAGAAGGAGCTATTAATATAGCTTTTGCTTCAAAAATATTTATTAAATCTACCATAAATAAATCTTTTTTAATAGGTACTTTTAAACCTCCCGCCCCTTCAATAACTAAAAAATCACACATGGTCTCTAAATAGTTTATTTTATCTTTTAAAAATTCCAAATCAATATTTTGATCCTCTTTTGCAACATATGGTGCAGCAGGTAATTTAAATTGATAAGGAACAACATCTTCAATTGTTGCTTTAAATTTAGGATTAAGTTTTTTTACAAGATTTAACATTTTTGAACCATCAAGTGGCTCTTTTATTACACCTGTTTCACACGGTTTAAAGTATCCAACTTTTAAACCTTTGTTTGCATAATACTTTAATATTTGTTCACTGGCATAG
Organism: Halarcobacter sp.; assembly: GCF_963676935.1. Taxonomy (NCBI): domain Bacteria; kingdom Pseudomonadati; phylum Campylobacterota; class Epsilonproteobacteria; order Campylobacterales; family Arcobacteraceae; genus Halarcobacter; species Halarcobacter sp. The sequence goes on along the minus strand of NZ_OY781470.1, from coordinate 2,289,018 downwards.
GTTTTTCCCACATCCGTGTTAGTTGCAGTAATAAATACTCTGTTCATTTATAATTCCTTTCTAAAATGTAAGTTTATCAAAATATTAAATAAACTTTAAAATATTTTATAAACAATTTGTTTTACTAAGATTAGTTGTTTTTTGTTATAATATATACAACACTGAATTAAAAAGAGGTATATTGTGGCAAACGAATTAGAAATTGAACTTGATAATGATTTGGAAGTGGAAGAACCAAAGAAATATAAAGTATTTTTGTTAAATGATGATTATTCAACAATGGATTTTGTAATAGATGTTTTAACTAGAGTTTTTAGAAAAAATATTGACCAAGCAACAAAGATCATGTTAAATATTCACAATAATGGAAAAGATGTTTGTGGAATATATACTCATGAGATTGCATCAACAAAAGTTGCTCAAGTGAAAACTTTGGCTAGAGAAAAGGGTTTCCCTTTAAAAGCGATAATGGAAGAAGAGTAATGATTAGTAAAGAGTTAAGAAATATATTTGCGCAAGCTGTAAGCTATGCAAAGAAAAGTAGGCATGAATATTTAACAATTGAACATATTTTTTTAATGCTTATTCATGATGAAGTTATTGATAATCTTTTAAATGACTTAGGTTTAGATAAGAGTAAAATCTTTAATGAGATAAAAAAACATATTGAAGAGAATACTCCTGTTTTCCCTGAAAATATAGAAGATGAACCTATTGAAACAATTACACTAACATCTACTATTGAAAATATGGTAGCACATACCCAAAGTAGTGGAAAAAGAAATGCTGGTGTAGAAGATATGTTTGTAGCTATCTTAAAAGATGAAAAATCTTATGCTACCTTCGTTTTAAAATCAGCAGGGGTGGAGAGAGTTGATATCTTAGAAGAGATTTCTCATAATGAAGATTCTGAAGAGTTTGATGAAAATGGATTAAAAGATGATTCAAAAGATAATAAAGTCTTAGACAAAAACTCAATAGAACTAGTGGCTCTTGCACAAAAAGGTGAAATTGATCCTGTAATTGGCAGAACATTAGAAGTTAGTAGAGTTGTACAGATTTTAAGTAGAAGAAAGAAAAACAATCCAATATTAGTTGGGGAACCAGGGGTAGGAAAAACAGCAATAGCAGAAGGTTTGGCTTTAGAGATTGCAAATAAAAGAGTTCCTGAGTTTTTAGAAAATGCAAAAGTATACTCACTAGATATGGGTTCAATGCTTGCTGGAACTAAATATAGAGGTGATTTTGAGAAAAAATTAAAAGCACTTCTAAAAGAGATTGTAAAAATTCCTAATGCAATTTTATTTATTGATGAGATTCATACAATAGTTGGAGCTGGAAGTGTAAGTGGAAGCTCTATGGATGCTTCTAATATCTTAAAACCAATGTTAGCAAATGGAAAATTAAGATGTATAGGTGCTACTACTTTTAGTGAGTTTAGAAACGATTTTTCAAAAGACAAAGCCTTAAGCAGAAGATTTGCAAAAGTTGATATTAATGAACCATCATTGGAAGATACTGTAACTATATTAGAGGGGATAAAATCTAAATACGAAGATTTTCACAATGTAAAATATAGTAAAAGTGCAATTGAAATGGCAGTTGAACTTAGTAAAAAATATATTAATGATAGATTTTTACCTGATAGTGCTATTGATGTTATTGATGAGGTTGGAGCTAGTAAAAAGATTGAATACTCAACAGTAAATAAAAAGAATATCTCAATTACTCAAAAAGATATTGAAGATACTGTTGCAAAAATGGCACATATCCCATCTAAAGCAACTACTAGATCAGATATTAGTTTATTAAAAAATCTTGAAAAAAGAATGCAAAAAAGAGTATTTGGACAAGATAGTGCTATCTCAACTATTGTTCAATCAATTAAAAGAAATAAAGCTGGACTTAATATTGATAAAAAACCAATTGGAAGTTTCCTTTTTACTGGACCAACTGGTGTAGGTAAAACAGAAGTTGCAAAAGAGCTATCTACTCAATTGGGTATCCATTTTGAGAGATTTGATATGAGTGAATATATGGAACCCCATACAATATCAAGACTTATTGGCGCACCTGCTGGATATGTTGGTTTTGAAAATGGTGGATTATTAACTGAAGCTATTAGAAAACATCCACATTGTGTTTTACTTCTTGATGAGGTAGAAAAAGCACATCCGGATTTAATGTCGATTCTTTTACAAGTTATGGATAATGCAGAATTAACAGATAATAGTGGTAATAAAGCTGATTTTCAAAATGTCATTTTAATTATGACATCAAATTTAGGTGCAGCGGAAGCAAATGTTATGGGGTTTGCAAAAGATGATTCATTAAATGAAAATAAAGCAGTAAATAAATTCTTTGCGCCAGAGTTTAGAAATAGACTAGATGCAATGGTAAGCTTTACTTCACTATCTATGGATATTGTTGCAAAAGTTGCTGGTAAGTTTGTAGAAGACTTAGAAAAACAACTTGAAAATAAAAAAATAAAAATTACAATATCTGCTAAAGCTAAAAAAGAGCTTGCAGAACTTGGTTACGACAAGGCAATGGGTGCAAGACCTCTATCTAGGGTTATTTCTGATAAAATTAAAAATGTATTAACAGATGAAATTTTATTTGGAAAACTTAAAAAAGGTGGGAATGTTAAGATTGATTTTGTTAAAGATGAGTTTAAATTTACTTATACACCGTTAGATAAGTAAAATTTATATACTAAAATAAATCATAAACTCTTTTTTAACTAAAAAAAAGTAAAATTTTAACTTATTTTACTCAAGGGATTAGTATGAAAAAAATTTTGTTAAGTTCAGTCGTTGCTGTTATGATTTTCACAGGATGTGGAGAAGAAAAAACTAATGAGCCAAAAGCAGAAGTTACACCTGCTGTTACTACTGAAAACAAAACTGCTGAAGAGAAGTTTGTAGATCAAGTTAAAAAATCAACTTCAGAGGTTGCTTCAAAAATATCTGAAGAATCAAAAAAAGTGGTTGATGCTAGTAAAGATGCCGTTGAAAGTGTAAAAGATAAAGTTGCAAAAACTACTGAAGATGTAGTTGAAAAGACACAAGAAGTAACTAAAGAAGTAGTTGACAGTGCAAGTGAAACAAAAGATAAAATTGAAGAGAGTATTAATACAATTGTTGCTGCTAAAACTAATACAAATGATTCTACTAACTTATTAGAAAAAGGTAAAGGTATTTATCTTAAATGTGCTGGTTGTCATGGATCAAGTGCAGAGAAACCTGCTTTAGGTAAATCTCAAGTTATAAAAGGTTGGGATAAAGATAAAATTGTTTCATCTTTAAATGGGTATAAAGATGGCACTTATGGTGGTGTTATGAAAGGTGTAATGAAAAGTCAAGTAGCTAACATGACTCAAGAGGATATTGAGGCTGTTTCAGAATATATTGCTACCTTCTAATATCCTATCTTTTATTTGATGATTGGGCTTATCTTTTCCCAATCATCCATTAACTCTTCTTTTAGTATAAACTTATCATTTCCATTTGCCTTTTTATCATACTCTTTAGGAGTTACAACCATTAGGCCACCTTTTAAAAAACTTGTAAAAGTATTTGTTTCAATTTTTGTTCCTGAGAAAATTGAAAATTTTAGTTTAAATCCACTAATATCATAAAAGTTAGAGTTTTTTCTTATAATATTAGTATATTTATTATAGATTAGACAATCTAATACCACTTTTGAGGCATCACTACTTAGGTCTATTTTGTTTATTTTTCCTATTTGTACATTTTTATAATAGATTGGAGAATCAACTCCTGCACTAGTTGCATGTAAAGATTCTACTTTAAATATTTTACCTTTTGTAGAATCTGCAATATCAGAAATTGAATCATACCCATTAAATAAAACTTGAGTTTTCTTTCCCTTACCTTTTACTACACCAATATTAACAGCAAAAATTGTAGATGAAAGGTTTTTTACCTCTTGTAAAGAGATTTTAGATTTTTTCAAATAGTATTTATTTCCCTGTTTTGCAAATTCATCATAATTTTTATCAATTTGTACTTTTAAAACTATTTTTTGGTTTTTACTTAAAGAGATATCTATAACTTTTCCTATATTTATCCCTTTGTAAACTAATTTAGAAGATTGTTCTATTATTCCATCTATATTATCAAAAACAATATTTATTGTATTTGTAGAGTTTTTCATCGTATCAAATGAGTCATATATTTGATATCCATTTATCTCTTTTTTTGAGCTATTATCAAGTGATATTGAACCATAAAGCAAAGAAGATATATCACCTATCTCAAATAAAATACCATTTAAACTTGCATCAACTTTTACTGGACTTTTTTTGTAAAACTTTGAGTGTTTAGTTATATATTTTTTGTATTTATTATAAATAAATAATTCAGCTTTTGAATAGTGCTCTTCAAAATCTACTTTATTGATAAATCCAATCTCATAGTTTTGGTAGTATATTGGCATATCCTCTTCTAATCTAAAATTATTTTCAAATGCTGTTTTTAAAGTAAAGCCTTTATTTCTCATTTTCTTTATTTTATATGCTTCTTGATGACTTTTTAAAATCTTAAATGTTTTTTTAGTTAATTTTGATTGTTTATCATCTTTTATAACTGCAATTGCTCCTTTTAATAGAGGATTTATCCCTGAATAGTTTATATTTAAATCTAAATTTTTTATATCAATAAGTTTTGAACTCATATCATAAAATAAGCTGTTATTACTAATAATATTTTTGTATTTTCCATAAATTTGGATTTTGATAATCACTTGATTGAAATTTTTAGATAAAGAGATATTGCTTATTTTCCCTATCTCAATATCTTTATAATATATTTTAGATTTATTAGTAATTGAACCTAAACTGTCAGCTTTTAAAGTAAGTTCAAGGTCATCAGCATTTATTTGGCTATTTAAAAGTTTTTTATCCTTGAAATATGTTTTAAATTCACCCTTTTTGTAGTTTAAAGTAATATATTTACCTGTAAATACTGTTCCTATATTTTTTATACCATCAAGAGAAATTTCTGCTGAGTTTATTTCAAATCTACTATTGTTTGTTAATAAATATTTATATTTTTTATAAATAAATGCTTGGGCATTTACACTATTTGTATTTAGAGAAATATTTGTAACTTTTCCTATTGTTATCCCTTTATACATAATAGAGGTATCTTCCCCTATATCTTCAGCATCAAGAAACTCTATATTGATTATTACTTTTTCTTCTAAATTATCATCGCTAGTATATAAAAGATATTGTTTATCATCAGTAATTTTTTTTGCATTTAAATCAGAAGTTTTTACCTTTATCCCTCCAACTAATGCCGAGTATAAAGAGCTAACTTTTAGATTAAATCCTCCTGCCCCGAAATTAACTTTTACTGCATCATTTAATATAAAAGAAGAACTTTCATTTACTAAATTTTCATACTTTTTGTAGATATGAGCTTTTATATAAACATTATTTTCATATAACTCTTTAGATACAATTTCTCCAACTTGCATACTATTATAAAATAAAGGCATACCTATATTAACTGAATTTCCATCCCTTAATAGGAGGGTTACATAGTATCCATCTTTTATATATTCAAAATTTGGTTGGGAGTCTAAACCTGTAAATTTTGTTTGGGATTTTAAATCTTTATCTTTATTGTATTTTGGCATAACTTCAATTTCATATCCAGAGATTAAAGTATCTAAACCTGAAATTTTTGTAAGAGTTACTGTTGGTTTTTTTATCCAAAATTTTGAGCCTTCTACTGCAACATAATCTGCTGCATCTTTTTTAACTAATATATTTACTTCAACTCTTTCTAAATCTTTTATTACAATTTTTGTAACTTTTCCTAGTTCTAAACCTCTATATTTGAGTGGAGTTATTCCCTCTTTTAAACCTTCGGCACTATTAAAAATAATTTGAACATTTGTTCCCTTCTTACTATAACTTTCATAAAGTGTCCAAATCAATACAGATAATATAATTAAAGGTAAAATCCATATAAATGATATTGACTTTTTTTCTTCTATTAAGGGTTCATTAATTTCTGTTTGCATTATTTTCCTTTTCATCCCAAATAATTCTTGTATCAAAACTATTTGCAGCAATCATTGTTAGTACTACTACTAAAGTAAAAGATGTTGCTGCTAATCCACCTTTTATATTAAATATCTCACCCACTTGAACTAGTGAAGATAGAAGGGCTACAACATATATATCTACCATTGACCACTTTCCTATAAACTCGATTGTATTAAAAATATTTAATTTTAATTTATTATCCATATTATTTGATATAAGTAAAGATAAGAAAATTAAAAATAGTCCAATAAGTTTTATTAGAGGAATAATTACACTAGCTACTAAAATAACTATTGCAATAAAATAATCCTTATAATCTAAAAAACTAATGATCCCTTCTATTATAGTACTTTCATTATCTACTCCTAATTGAGTAATATTCATAATAGGATAAACCATTGCAGGAATATAAAGTAACATCGCTGATATAACTAAGGCAAAAGAGACTTGAAGTGAGTATTTCTTTCTTTTAGTTATTTTGTGATGACACCGATCACAAATAAATTCATTAGAGTTTTCTTTCTTAAATACTTTATGACAGTTTTTACAAGATATTAAAATCATATTAATCTTTAAATACTGTTTTTATTTCAAAATTTTTATTTGCCATAAAAAATAAAAAAATATAAAATAATATAAGATAAAATCCTATATCAAATCTAGCAGTTGATACCATACCTATAAGTTTGATATATGTTACAATAATACTTAAAATAAATACATCTATAAAACCCCAGTTTTTAAAAAACTGAAAAAGATTATAAACATAACGATTTGGGAATATTTTAAATTTTGTATGATTATGTAAAAAAGAATAAATTATAATTATAAGACTAACAATAGGTGATAAAATTATTGTAAAAAAAACCATAATAGAAACGAAATAAAAATTTTGTTGAAAAAGTACAATTACAGTATCAAATAAGGTTGTCTGTAGATCTCTTTCATTTATTGAAAGTGAAATTAATGGATATATATTTAAAAGAATAAAAACTAAAAATGCTGAGATTGAGTAGTATAAAGCATTAAAATTGTGTTTTTTATATTGTGAAATTTTCATTTTACATCTAGGGCATTTATATTTGTAGTCTTTTTTATTCTCTTCTAATTTTATAAAAAGCCCGCAATATTCACACTCTATAATATTTTTTATATCAATATCTTTCATTTACCAACCATGAGAATAATAATAGTTATTATAGAGTATATAGTATAAATAGTAAAATTCATGTAAAAAATACTCTAAAATCTAGTATATAAAGAAATCTGAGTAGAAATATTAGAAACTATAAAAAGACATATAAAAAAATATTATAATAATACTATTTTTTAATAAAACTAAAAGAATAGAGCTAAATTATAAGAAAATATAAAGTTAATAGTTGTAAAATTCCCCAAAAACTAGGAATAGCTATGATAAAGAAAATTGATATTGAAAGTGATGAGTTCCAAACAGAACTTGAACTTACTAAACAGTTTACTAATAAAGTTTGCGAGGAATATAACTTTTTTTATAATCCAGAAGATGATGTAAATGAATCAATCCAAATGGGACTAACTAGAAACAAAATGATATATGGGAAAAGATATTGTCCCTGTTTTATGGTTGTAGGCCAAACGCAAGAAGAAAGAGATAAAGAAGATAATAGATTATGCCCTTGTACTCCTGCTTTAGAAAAAGAGATACCCTCAATGGGACATTGTCATTGTGCAATCTTTTGTACAGAAGATTATGTGAAATCAACTGAAAATGTAACTGCAAAGTTTGAAGAAAATAACCATTCTCAAGGCTTGACAAAAGAGCAGTGTGAAGAGCTTTTAAAACAACAAGAAGTAAATGCAAGTGAAGTTGAAGCCTTAATTGAAGCAAGAGAACTTGGTTTCGTAGATTTTCTTTTAGTTGATACAAGAGAGTGGATGGAATGGGTTGGAGGAAGAATCAAAGGTACTGATTATCTAGTTCCTACAACCTCTTTTTATCAATCATTAGAACAAATTGAAGATAAAAAAGATATACCAATTATACTTTATTGTCACAGTGGAAGTAGAAGTGCTTATTGTCAAAGAATACTTTTAAGTTCTGGATATAAACAAGTATTAAATTATGATTATGGAATTATGACATATCAAGGGGATATTATCTCAGGAGAAGAATAGGATTATCTCCTATTCTCAATTGTCCTTTCAAGACTATAAAAATCATCACTAAATTTTTTTAGAAGTTGAAGTAATGATATAAAAAATGTAACCATTGCTGGTCCTATAATCATCCCCCAAAACCCAAAGGTAGAAAGTCCAGCTACAATAGCAAAGAATATTAATAGTTCATTTACTTTAGTTGGAGTTTTAACAACACGTTGATTTATATATTTAATTATAATAGGTTTTATAAATGTATCGGCAATAATAGAAATCACTACAATAGAATAAACAGCAATTGCAATTGCATTTGTGGTACTTCCTGCAAAAATTTCATAAATTGCAACAGGAAGCCACATAATCAAACCTCCAACAACTGGAACTAATGAAGCAAATCCATAAAGTACCCCTAATAATATTCCATCATAATTAAAAAATGAAACAAATATTCCAAAAAGAAAACCCTCTAAAATAGCTGTTGCTAAAATAGAATAAAGAACTACACTCATAACATTTGATGATTCATAAAATAAAGCATTTGAATCTTCACTTTTAAGAGGTAAAGCTTCTTTAAAATAGTGTGCCAAGTTATTACTATAAAAAGTGAAGAAAAAGAAAAATATTAAAATCATAATCATATCAATAATAAATTTTGCAGAGTTCTTTCCTAAAAAAGCACCTACTGAAAAAAGATTTTGAATAAATTCAGGAATATCAACTTTTTCTAATATTTTTATTAATTGTTCTTTAAAGAAAATAAAATCATTAGGTATATTCTCTACCCAGTGTTTTGCAACTTCAAACATCTCTATTAAAGCTTTTTGGTCAATTTTATTTATCAATGTTGCAAAAGAAAAAATACAATATAAAAGTGGAACAAAAAATATGGCAGTTAAAAGTATTGTCATAATTGTAGTTGACAAAAAAGTATTTGAGATATGATGTTTAAAATAAACATTTAAAGAATTTGTTGCCACTGCTAAAAGTAGGGCAACTATTAAAGGTTTTAAAAATGGTTCAAATAGTTGTAACATAAAAAATATTGTCACAACAGTAAGGGCTATTAGAAAATAGTGTGGTTTCAAAAAAGAGTTCCTTCATCATCTAATTTTACACTTCCAGGATATGAGAGTTTAAAAAGTTCATAAGTTTTAACTGAAGCAACTCTTCCTCTGGCAGTTCTTTCAATAAATCCATTTGCAAGTAAATATGGCTCTATGGCATCTTCAATTGTACCTTCATCTTCACTAAGTGCTGCAGCAATAGTAGAAAGTCCCATTGGTTTACCTTTATTGGATACTAATAGTTCTAAAAGATTAATATCCATCTCGTCAAATCCAGAATCATTTACTCCTAATTCATCTAGTGCATATTGACATCTTTTTAAATGAATAGTATTTTCATTTTCAACTTCAGAAAAGTCTCTAACTCTTCTTAAAAGTCTAAGTGCAACCCTTGGAGTACCTCTACTTCTTTTTGATATTTCTAATGAAGCATCATCTTCACAATGTTTATTAAGTTTTATTGAAGCGATTTGGATAATCTTAGCTAACTCTTCATGGGTATAAAATTGCATTCTAAAATGCATACCAAATCTTTCTCTTAAAGGGTTAGAAAGCATTCCAGCCCTTGTTGTTGCACCAATTAAAGTAAATCTTGGAAGGTCAATTTTTACAGTTTGTGCAGCAGGACCTGAACCAATTATAATATCTAATCTATAATCTTCCATTGCTGGATATAAAATCTCTTCAACAGCAGGACTTAATCTATGAATTTCATCTATAAATAGAATATCTCCTTCTTCAAGATTAGTTAAAATTGCAGCTAAGTCTCCACTTTTTTCTATCATTGGACCTGCTGTTACTTTGATGTTTGAGTTCATCTCACTAGAAATAAGATATGAAAGAGTTGTTTTACCAAGTCCTGGAGGTCCATAAAATAAAATATGATCTAAAGCTTCATTTCTTTTTTTAGAAGCTTCAATAAATACTCTTAAATTTTTTTTGATTTTTTCTTGCCCTATATAATCATCCCAAGATGAAGGACGTAGATTAACCTCTGAATTCTCTTCTTCAAAAGAGATTTGTTCTACTTCAACAACTCTTTCCATTTTTAATACTCTTCATTTTTTGAAGGGAAAGTTCCATTTTGAACTTCACTTCTATATTTTTCTACAGAACCTTTTACTAGTTCTGCGCCATTTAAATAATGTTTTACAAATTTTGGTTTAAACTCTTCAAAGAAACCTAACATATCAGACCAAACTAATACTTGACCATCTGTATCTTTCCCCGCTCCAATTCCAATAGTAGGGATATTTATCTCTTGTGATATTCTTTTTGCAGCGTCTGACATAACACCTTCAATTACAATAGAAAAAGCCCCAGCTTTTTCTATAGCTTTTGCGTCTTTTATTAATTGTTCTATATCTTCTTGGGTTTTACCTCTTACTTTATATCCACCTTCACTTCTTACATATTGTGGCATTAATCCAATATGCCCCATAACTGCAATAGAGTTTTTTGTAAGATGCTCTACAATAGGGGCTCTATCTTCACCCCCTTCAATTTTTACAGCGGCCGCATTTGTTTGGGCATAAACTTTTGTTGCATTTTCTAAGGCTTGGTTCTTATTTGTGTAGGTTCCAAAAGGCATATCTGTGATAACAAAGGCATTTTTAGCTCCATTACAAACGGCATTAGTATGATAAATCATTTGCTCCAAAGTTGCAGATAAAGTATCATTTTTACCCGCAAAGCTCATATTTAAACTATCACCAACTAAAATCATATCTGCAATCTCACTAAATAGTTTTGCAAATAGTGCATCATAAGCTGTAATAACTGTTAATTTTTTTGTATTTTTAGCTTTTTTTATTTTAGAAATACTCATTTTTTCAAAATCATTTTTTATAATACTCATTAAAAAATTCCCTAATATTTTATAATTTTAGTAAATATTGTATCAAATTTATCCTTGTTATTGGAAAATTTTATATTAGATTAATATATTATATTTTCATACTCATATCTATTCAAGATAAAATTGGATAAAATGAGCAATAATTAAAAAATATTAGGATTTTATTTTGAAAAAATTAGTAGGTTATATAACTTCTTCAATCCCAGATAATAATTTTACAATAGATTTAGCACTTAGTATGAAAGAAGCTGGAGTTGATACTTTAGAACTAGGAGTTCCTTTTTCTGATCCAGTTGCAGACGGTCCTGTTATTGAAAAAGCAAATCATATAGCATTAGAAAGTGGATTTGGTTTAAATGATTTATTTGAAGTAAGTTCTCAGATAGGTTCTAACATGGATATGTTATGGATGGGGTATATGAATCCATTTTTTCATTATGGTTTAGAAAACTTTTTAAAAAAAGCACAAGAGTATAATGTTGAGGGGATGATTATTCCTGATTTACCTTTTGAAGAATCACAATTAGTTAATTCTTTATTTGATAAATATAATAAAGCTAATATCTCTTTTGTTGCACCAACCCATAGTGAAGATAGAATTAAAAAAGTTGTTGAAAATTCAAAAAAATTCATATACATGGTAGCATATGCAGGGATAACAGGAAGTGGAAAAGCTGAAGATTTAACTAATATAATATCAATGGTTAAAAAATATTCTAACACTCCTTTATATATTGGATTTGGAGTTGATGAAAAAACTTGTAAAGAAAAATCAGTTGGTGTTGATGGAGTTATTGTAGGTAGTGCATTTGTAAAACATCTAATAGATGATTCCTTGTCAAATAATGAAAAAATTGCTAAGATTAGCTCTATAGCAAAAGAGATTAAAGAAAAAATAAACGAATAGTTATGCATATTTTAGAACATGATGTAGAGTTTGTAGAAGAAAACAGAGAATGCTCATATTTTGATGATGAAATATCTGATATAAGGTATAGATATATTCATAAATGTACAAAAGACGATTATCAAAATATGCTAGAGCATGGATGGAGGCGTTTTGGTAAAATGCACTTTGTTCCTGAATGTAAAAATTGTACAAAATGTGTTTCTATGAGAATTGATGTTGCAAATTATAAATTTTCAAAATCAGAGAAAAGAGTTTTTAAAAAAAATCTCGACACTAAACTTTATATTCAACCACCTTCGTTAACTTTGGATCATTTAAGATTATATGATAAGTATCATAATCATATGAATAAAAAGAAAAATTGGGTTTATAATCCTATTGAACCATCAGAATATGATAGATCTTATGTACAAGGTAAAGATGAATATACAAAAGAGTTTTTGTATGTAAGAGATAATAAACTAATAGGCGTTGCCTTGGTAGATATTCTTTCAAAATCTATTTCATCTATATATTGTTATTATGACCATGATTATGAAAATTTATCAATTGGAAAGTTCTCAATTTTAGCGCAAATTAAAATAGCAAAAGAGTTAAATATCCCATATATATATTTAGGTTATTGGATAAAAGACCATTTTTCAATGGGCTATAAAGAAGCGTATAATCCTTTTGAAGTACTTGTAAATAGATCAAGTCTAAAAGAAGAAGCTATTTGGGAAAAATATGATGAAAATAAAAAGTGAGTTAAAAATGAAAAAACTATTATGTTCCTTGTTGTTTATTTCAACAATTGGATTTAGTGAAACTTTTGATGAAAGCCCTAAATATAGCGCAGATTGTTTAATTTTGCAAGATGAGAATTCTATCATTTGTAAATATGAACATGAAAGATTGGAAACTGATATTGAAATAAAAGTTCAGTGGATAAATCCACAAGGTGAAATCTCAAGAGAGCGAGTTATTTTAATACCTGCCGGACATGGTTCTGTATATGATTTTAGATATATAGAAGGAAGAATGAAAGGTGATTGGCAATTTAAAGTAATAGAGGGCGAAAGAGAAACTGTTACAAACTTTAGTGTAGAATAGTTTTATTCTACACTAAAAAATATTTTGCTACTTGGTATGTTATAAAAGATAGTACCCAAGCTGTTGATGTTGTAAATACAAATAGATAAAATAGATATCTCCACCCACCAGCTTCTTTAGCAAATACCATCGATGCAGCTAAACAAGGTAAATAAATCATCACAAATACTATAAAAGCTAAAGCAGAAGCTATAGGTATATTGTTTCTAATTTTCTCTAACAGACCTTGATTATTCTCATCTAACTCTTCTCCTAATCCATATAAAATTCCTAAAGTAGAAACTACAATCTCTTTAGCTGCAAGACCTGTTTCTAGTGCAACTGTCATTTTCCAATCAAATCCTAAAGGATTAAATAGTGGTTCTGAAAATTTACCAATTTTCCCTAAATAAGAGTTCTCAAGGTTATATAGCGAAAGTTTATTTTGCAGTTCATATCTCTCTTCTTCTGAGCTTGCTAACTCAATTTTTTGATTAATCATCTCTTCATATTCTGGATATTTTGGATAGTTTGATGCAAACCAAATTAATATTGAAGCAGCCAAAATATACGTACCAGCCTTTTTCATATACATTAAAGCTTGGTTTGAAACTGTATGCCAAATTAGTTTAAATGAAGGTAATCTATATTTTGGCATCTCCATAACAAAAGGTTCATCTTCACTTTTAAAAACTAATATTTTTAAAACTTTTGCTGCAATTAGCCCTAATAAAGCTCCTGATATATATATTAAGAATAATATATTACCTGCATTTTTTTCTGAGAAAAAAGCACCAGTAAAAAGTACATAAATAGGTAATCTAGCTCCACAAGACATAAAACCTATAATAAATAGTGTTAAAAGTCTATCTCTTGGATTTTTAAGAGTTCTTGCTGCCATATAAGCAGGAACTGAACATCCAAAACCAGTAACAAGTGGTATAAACGATTTTCCATGGAGACCAAATTTATGGAAAAAACCGTCTAAAAGAAAAGCAACTCTACTCATATAACCTGTAGTTTCAAGTAGTGCAATACCTAAAAATAGAATAACAATATTTGGTAAAAATAGTATAACTGCACCAACACCTGCAATTGCACCATCGGCAATAACTGATGAGAGTTGAGTGTCTCCTAATATATATTTTGTTTTTTCAATTAATGAAGCAAAAAAAGCATCAATTAAATCCATAGGAATATTACCCACTTCAAAAGTTAGTTGAAAAAGTCCCCACATAAGAAAAAGAAATATTGGAAGACCTAAAAATTTATTTATAAGTATTGAATCTATTTTGTCAGTAATTGAATGGTGTTGTTCGTCAACTTTTTTTGTTTTAACTGTTTCTGTTACAGCACCTTTTGCAAATGCAAACTTTTCATCTTCAAAGATTTCATTTAAATCTTTAGTTCCATAGTGTAAATATATATGCTCAAAGGATTCATTTAACAAAGGTTGAAGTTCTATCCAAATTGGTTCATCATGAAATTTTAAAAAAGTTTTTTTATCCTCTTTTAAAAGTTTTATAGCAATCTCTCTATAGTGTATATCACTTCTATATTTTTTTTCAAAAAATAATGATTTTATATTTGCTATCTCTTCTTCAATTACATCTGAAAATATAAGTTTAGATTCAAATTTTGAGGATTCAAATTTAGTTACTAAGGCTTCAATTAATTCCTCAATCCCTAATTTTGTTTTTGCAGAAGTTTTTATACAAGGTTTACCAATAATTTTACTTAATTGTTTTTCATCAATTAATATTCCCTCTTTTTCTGCTTCATCTGTCATATTTAAAGCAAGTACCATTTTTTTATCAAGAGCTAAAAGTTCATTTGTTAAGTATAGATTTCTTTCTAGATTTGTTGAATCTAAAACGTTTAAAATAATATCATAATCATTTTTTTCTAAATAGTTTTTTGTAACTTTTTCTTCTATTGTATATTCGGTTAGAGAATAAGAACCAGGTAAATCTGTAATCTCAAATATATAATCTTTATAGTCAAAAATAATTTGAGTTTTTTCTACAGTTACTCCTGAAAAATTCCCAACTTTTAATCTAGAATTCGAAATAGAGTTAATAAGCATTGACTTACCAACATTTGGTTGTCCTACCAATGCAATTTTTATTGTTTTTTTTTCACTAAAATTTAACATTCTATTTTTTCCACTTTTATTGATTGAGCTTCAGATACTCGTATAGCAATTTTACTGTTTTGAATTTTGATTTCTATTGTATTTTTTGAAAGAGTTTGTTCTATAATTGTAATTGTTGAACCTTTTACAATCCCAAAAGAACTAAATCTTGATTTTAATTGTGGATTAGACTCAATAGCTACTATTTTACCACATTCTCCTCTTTTTAATTCGCTTAATAACATAAACAACCTTCTCTTATAGTGATAATAATTATCGTTAGTATGCTATTAGAATTTAGCTTAAAGTTCAAAATTAATATAAGTAATAGTTATTAAACTTAAAAATGATAATAAAAATAGCTAAAATATCATCATTTTAAGTAATTTTGATGATAATTTCGCAATAATATTATCATAGTTTATATTAAGGTATATATATGATAAATAGCGAAGAAGTAATAGATGAACTAAAAAGAATAGTAAAACAAAAAGGGCTTAAATATACAGAACAAAGAGAAATTGTTTTAAATATATTATTAGAAGCTAATGAACATTTAACTGCAGAAGAAGTATATAATTTAATAAAAGAAAAAAGACCAGAATCTAATATAGGTATTGCTACTGTGTATCGGGCTTTAGGTTTTCTTGAAGATGTTAATTTAATTACTTCAATAACTTTTGGAACTGATGGTAAAAAATATGAAAGTAATTTTAAAGACCATCATGACCATTTAATTTGTACACAATGTGGGAAAATTGTTGAGTTTATGGATGATGAAATAGAAAAAAGACAAGATAAAATAGCTAAAAAAAATAAATTTAGAGTAACTAGTCATTCTATGCAACTTTATGGAATATGTTCATCTTGTCAAAAAAAGTAAAACCTTAGGTTTTACTTCCTCTTAAAATTAGTACTCTGCATTGAAGGTCTTTTATGAAACATATTTTAATATTAATATCATTTGCTTTTTTTTTAAATGCTACAAATATTACTCCTATTCCTAACAAAATAGATTTTGATTATAAAAAAGCATTATTAGGTAAAAAACTTTTTTTTGAAACAAAACTATCAATTGATAATACTATTTCATGTGCTACATGTCACGATTTAAACAATGGTGGAGATGATGGATTAAAAACATCATTTGGTGTTGAAGGGAAAATAGGTGATGTAAATGCACCTACAGTTCTAAATTCAGTATTTAACTTTTCTCAATTTTGGGATGGTAGAGCAAAAGATTTAAAAGAACAAGCTGCAGGTCCAATAGAAAACCCTGTAGAGATGGCACATAATTTTTATAATTTAGTTAAAAATTTGAATAATACAGAATATAAAAAAGATTTTGAAATAATTTATGATGATGGAATAACAAAAGAAAATATAGTTGATGCTATTGCAGAATTTGAAAAAACATTAATAACTCCAGATTCAAGATTTGATAAATTTCTAAAAGGTGATGAAACAGCACTTACTGAATATGAAAAAGAGGGTTATGAAATATTTAAAAACAAGGGTTGTATTGCGTGTCACCATGGGATAAATGTAGGGGGAAATCATTACAATAAATTTGGAGCACTTTCTCATATTGAAAGTACAAATTTAGGAAGATATAATATTACTAAAGATGAAGAAGATAAATATTATTTTAAAGTTCCAACTTTAAGAAATGTAGAATTAACTTCTCCATATTTTCATGATGGAAGAGAAGATAGTTTAAAAGATGCTGTTGAAACCATGGCTTTAGTACAATTAGGCAGACCTATAACTAATGAAGAGATTAATAAAATAGTAGCTTTTTTAAAAACATTAACTGGTAAGTTAGAGATTATAAAGTGATATAAATGAACAAAATCAAAGACAATTTTCGTTTTAAATTGCTATTTTTTGCATTTATTTTAAGTTTTATATTTATATATCTATTAAAAATAGAAAATATGAAAGAATCATACAATAAATATAAAAATCAAATAGATGTGATGATAATCACAAATTTAAAACTTGATAACTTTTTTTCTCAAAGGGAAAAGTTTTTTAATTTTGACATCATTGTAAAAGAAATAAGTATTTTTAAAAACTCTTTAGAAAGTATTAATAGAAATAATATTAAAAATGAATTTGGAATAGATACTTATAATGAATTAAATGAAATAGAAGACTTATTTCATAAAAAAGAAAATTTTTTAGAAAAATTTAAATCATTTCATGCTTCAAGTTTAAATTCTGCACATTTTATATATGATTTAAATCAATATTTGCTTGATGATGATTCTTTAGATAAAGAGTTGAAATTAGTTATAAATAGTACACTTTTTATGATAATGCAAGAATTTATAAATATCAATCATAATGAAAAAGCTATTTTAAATAATTTATCAAAAATAGAGATTTATACAAAAGATATTGACAAATCCCAGTTAAAACTTATGGTCAAACATGTTAGAAATATTTTAACTAACGTAAAAAAGATAATTAAAATAAAAAATAGTACAGAGGAATTAAACCTTGATAATAAGTTAAAACAGTTAAATGATAATCTAATTTATAAATATAATGAAAAGCTATATTATCAGTTAATTATCTCTATTTTCTTTTTTATAATAATACTTTTATCATTTATAATGATTTTTTTAGAACATAAAAAATCTCAAAAAGTTAAAAAAGAATTAGCAGCTTTTAAATATGCAGTTGAAAATAGTGATAATTCAATTATCTTAACAGATAAAGAAAAAAATATTTTATATGTTAATGATATTTTTGAAAAAACAACTGGTTATAAAAAGAGTGAAGCTTTTGGTCATAAGCCAGAGATCCTAAGTTCAGGTGAAACTCCTGAAGAAACATATAAAAAACTAAATAAAAGTTTAGAATTAGGCCAAAGATGGGAAGGTGAATTTGTAAATAAGAAAAAAGATGGAACACTATTTTATGAAAAAGCTTCAATTGTTCCAGTATTTTTAGATAATGAAGTAGCAAATTTTCTTGCAATTAAACTTGATATTACAGAATATATATTACAAAATGAGAGTTTAAAACTTTCTGCCGCTGTATTTGACAATATTCAAGAGGGAATTTTGGTATTTAATACAAATAAAGAGATTATAACAATAAATAAAGCATTTGAAACAATGACAGGATTTAAAAAAGGTGAGATTATTGGGCAGACATCTGATTTTATGAAGTCAGAATATCATGATACACTTTTCTTTAAAAAAATAGAAGATGAGGTTCGTGAAAAAGGTTCATGGAAAGGTAAAATAACTTTTAAAAGAAGAGATGAAACTATAATACCTTTTTGGACAAATGTGTCAACAGTAAAAGATAAAAATGGAGATGTAAGTAAATTTATTGCAGTTTGTACTAGTTTAAAAGATATTATTGAAACTCAAAAAAAGGCTGATTTTTTAGCTTATCATGATAGTTTAACAAAATTACCAAATAGAGTTAAATTAGAAAATGATTTAAATTTTTCAATAAAACTAGCAAAACGAAAAGAACAACATCTATATGTTTTATTTATTGATTTAGATAGATTTAAAATGATTAATGATTCTTTAGGACATTCAATTGGAGATGAATTATTAAAAATAATTGCATCTAGAATTAAAAAAGTATTAAGAGATTCTGATATTATCTCAAGAATGGGGGGAGATGAGTTTATAGTTGTATTAGATTCATCAAGAGACAAAAAATCTGCAAGTTATGTTTGTCAAAGAATTTTAAATGTAGTAAAAGAATCAATTACAATAGATAATAATATTTTAAATACTAGTGCAAGTATTGGTATTGCTATATATCCTGATGATGGGAAAGATTTTACCACACTTATAAAAAATGCAGATACTGCAATGTATCATGCTAAAAGTATGGGAAAAAACAATTTTCAGTATTACAATAAACAACTTTCATTAAATGTTAGTGAATTATTGAAAATTGAACAAGCATTAAAAGATGCTATTAGAAATAATGAATTGTATTTAAATTATCAACCTCAATATGATTTAATTTCTAAACAAATCATTGCATTTGAAGCCTTAGTTCGATGGGAAAATAAAGAATTAGGATCTATATCTCCTTCTAAATTTATACCAATTGCTGAAGATACAGGTTTGATAATAGAGATAGGGAAATTTGTATTTGAAACAGCTTGTAAAGATTATGTAGAGTTAAAAAATGTAAATCAAAATTTAAAACATATAGCTATTAATATCTCATCTATTCAATTTAAAGATGAAAATTTTGTAAATGATATATTAGAGATAGTAAATAGATATAATATTGAACCTTCAGAAATTGAACTTGAAGTTACTGAAAGATATGTTATGGATTATTCAGGAGATAATATAAACTCAATTCAAAAATTTAGGGATTCAGGTTTTAGATTCTCTATAGATGATTTTGGTACAGGGTATTCTTCTATGAGTTATTTAACAAAATTCCCAATTGATGTTATAAAAGTAGATAAAGCATTTATCGATGGCACTCCTGAAGATAATAATAATGTTCTGATTTCAAAAGCAATTGTTGCACTTTCTAAAAGTTTAAATTATAAAGTAGTTGCTGAAGGAATTGAATATTCAAGTCAAGAGGATTTCTTATCTTCTATTAGCTGCGATTATGGACAAGGATATTTATTCTCAAAACCTTTAAGCATAGAAAATGCTTTAAAGATTTTAAAAAGTTAACTATTTTTTCTTATTATCTGGGATATATTTAAAAAATAGATAAAGTATTGCAAGCATTATAAATACAGTTGCTATTGAAAGAAAATTTAGTTCCACTTCTGCTGTTACACCTCTTTGGTAGTTTTTTGGCATAAATAAAAACATACTTGATAATAACATGAATGATGCAGTGATAATTGCAATTAAATGTGCAAATATAGAATGGAATTTAGTTATATAAAAATCTTTTACCATTTTCCAAGTTAAGAATGAAGCTAACAAAACTATTATTAATACAATTATTTTTTCATATTCTGGTCCCATAAGTCTCCTTTAAAGTAGTACTATATTGTAATAAAATTATCTTAAAATAGAGCAATACAATTTTTTTTAATAAAAAATTTGCTAATGTATATTCATTATACATATAAAATTTATACTAGTGATTATAAAATGATACAATAAATTATGAAAACAGTAATATTTACAGATTTGGATGGAACTTTTTTAAATCATGATGATTATTCTTTTGCTGATGCAAAAGAATCCCTTGAGCTTTTAAAAAGTAAAAAAATTCCTATCGTTTTTACAACAAGTAAAACAAGAGTAGAAGTTGAAAAACTTCAAGAAAAAGTCGAAATTAACGAGCCTTTTATTATAGAAAATGGTGCAGCAATATTTTTTCCAAAAAACTATCAAAATTTTAATTTATCTTTTTTAGATGAACTAGATAATTATTATCTATATCAGTTAGGATTAAGTTATAACAAAATTTTAGAGTTTTATAATAAATATAAAAAAGAATTTGGAATGTTTGGCTTTAGTGATATGAGTGTAGAAGAGGTTATAAATTATACAGGATTGGATAGGCAGAGTGCAATTTTGTCTAAAAAAAGAGATTTTACAGAACCTTTTTTAATAAAAGATGATTTTTCAATAGAAAAATTACAAAATTTAGCTTCAAATTATGATATTAAAATAACTAAAGGTGGACGTTTTTATCATCTAATTGGAAAATATCAAGATAAAGGTTTAGCTGTAAAAAAAGCAATAGAAATTTTTGAAAACTTATATAATGTAAAAATTGATTCAATTGGATTAGGTGATGGGCCTAATGATATTGCAATGTTTGAAAATGTAAAAAAAGCAGTTATAATAAAAAATCATAAAAATGATTATGTAGAATATTTTGGGAATAATCAGCAAAAATCAAGCTATCAAGGTTCGAAAGGCTGGAATGAGATGGTACTAAAAAATGTATAAAAAAGAATTAGAAAAAATATATTATAAAGCTTTAAAAAAAGTGCAGGCAGATTCTATTATTAAAGATAATCTCTCTTTAAAAAAAGATTTATTAAAGATAGTAGATGAAAGTATTGATTTAAATAAAATAGATAATTTATATATCTTTGGCGTTGGAAAAGCTGCATATGCTATGGCTAAAGAGTGTGAAAAAATTATTGGAGAAAAAATTAAAGATGGTGTAGTTATCTCTACAACTAAAGGTAAATTAAAATATCTAAAACATTTTACTTCAACACACCCTGAAGTAACAAAAAAAAGTGAAAAAGCAGCTAAACTTTTATTTGAAAAAAGTTCTAAACTAAAGAAAAATGATTATTTTATATTTTTATTATCTGGTGGTGCATCAGCTATGATTGAAAAACCAATTGATGGGCTATCTTTAGGTGATTTTATAAAAGCATCTTCTGCTTTATTAACCTCAGGTATTGATATTAAAGCATTAAATACTATAAGAAAATCAATCTCTCAAATAAAAGGTGGAAAGTTAGCAAATAACTTTAAAGCAAAAGGGAAAGTATTAGTTTTAAGTGATGTAATTGGGGATGATTTAAATATTATAGGTTCTGCACCCATGAATAATGGAAAATTTAAACATCATTTAGTAGGAAACAATAAAATAGCTCTGAATGAAGCAAAAAAATATTGCAAAAAATCATTTGAAAAAGTTGATATTGTTACTACAACTTTGGCAAAAGATTCAGAAGAAGCATGCTTATATATAAGTAAACAAATTGAAGTGTATGATAAAAAATACAAAAGTTTTGTACTTTTATTTGGGGGAGAAACTACAACTACTGTAAAATCAAAAAGTGGTTATGGGGGAAGAAATCAAGAGCTTGCATTAAGACTTTTGATAAATGAAAGTATAAATAAAAATATTTCCATCTTAAGTGCTGGGAGTGATGGTGTTGATGGACGTTCTGATGCAACTGGAGCATTTATAGATTTCGAACTTTATAAAAAAGTTAAAAAATTGAATTTAAATCCAAAAGAGTTCTTAGACAATAGTGATAGTAATACTTTTTTTAAAAAGGTAGGATATGATTTTGTTACGGGGATAACAGGAACAAATGTAATGGATTTTATTATAGTATTAAAAAAAGGAGAAGAGTAAAATGTCAGATTTTTTTCAGAATGGAGTTATAACAACACTTCAAAATGTTGGTAATAGAAGCTTAGAGGATATGGAAAGAGAACTTGAAGAGTTTAGCGAAAGAAGAAAAATGGTACTTCTTTTACCTGCGTTATATTCAGAATTTGAAACTCCTGCAATGCATAAAATAATAGAAGAATTAAAAGAGGTAAAGTATCTTTATAAAATTATTTTGGGATTAGATAAAGCTACAAAAGAACAATTTGAAGAGGTTAAAGGGCTTATGTCTGTGCTTTCATGCAAAGTTGATGTTTTGTGGAATGATGGTCCAAGGATAAAAGAACTTTATAAAGATATGACAATTGAAGGGTTCCCTGGACTTGATACTCCAGGAAAAGGAAGAAATGTATGGACAATGATGGGGTATGGTTTAGCAGATAAAGATGCTTATGCTTTTGCCTTACACGATTGTGATATTGTAAATTACAGTAGAGAGATACCTGCAAGATTATTTTATCCAATTGTTCACCCTGCATTAGATTTTGAATTTAATAAAGGTTATTATTCAAGAGTAACCAATAAGCTTCATGGTAGAGCAACTAGATTACTTTATACACCTCTTATTAACTCTTTAGTAAAAGTGTATGGTGCAAATAGATACTTAGAATATATGGAAAGTTTCAGATATGCCTTATCTGGAGAGTTTTCTTTTATAAGATCTCTTGGTAGAGGTATTGGTATCTCTCCAACTTGGGGACTTGAAGTATCAACTTTAAGTGAAGTTTATAAAAATACTTCAAATAGAAGAATTTGTCAAACTCAAATTTTAGAATCTTATGAGCATAAACATCAAGAGTTGGGAAGTCAAGAAACAGGTGGTGGAATATATAAAATGGCAAATGATATTGCAAAAACTTTATTTAGAGTTTTAGCCCAAGAGGGTGTTGTATTTTCTCAAAGCTCTTTTAAAACTTTACTTGCCACTTATTTCCAAGAATCAAGATTTGAAATATCAAAATATAATGCACTTAGTAAACTAAATGGATTAGAGTATAACAGGGAAAAAGAGATAAAAGCAGTTGAAGCTTTCCAAGTTGCTATAAAGGAAGCTGCACAAGAGTTTTATGACGACCCAATGGGAATTCCTTCATTATCATCTTGGACAACTGTTAGATCTGTTATGTCTGATTTTTCATATAAGTTTAATGAGTATGTTAGAAAGGATAATGAATAAATGAAACATATATCGGATCCAGATCATACTATAAATAAGAGGATTCATAGATTATATCCTCCAGAAATTGCAGAAAGAGCAGTTAATAGTATTATTGATTTAATTTTTAAATATAAACAAAGAATTATTTCCAAAGAGTATCACTTAAGTGAAAAAGATATTATTCTTATAACTTATGGGGATCAAGTTAATAGGCACCATGAAGCCTCAATTCAAACGCTAAAAGAGTTTATGGATAAACATTTAAAAGGTGTTATTAACTCAATTCATATCTTGCCTTTTTATCCATCTTCTTCAGATGATGGATTTTCAGTTGTAAGTTATAATGCCGTTGATCCACATATGGGTTCTTGGAGAGAAATAGAGAGTATTTCTAGTGATTATAGACTTATGGTTGATGGAGTTATTAACCATGTATCACAATTTTCTGATTGGTTTAAAGCTTATTTGTCAGGAGATAAATATTTTCAAGATTATTTTATTGAAGTTGATCCTTCTCTTGATTTAAGTGAGGTTACAAGACCTAGAGCAACACCACTATTAAGTGAATTTACTGATGATGAGGGTAGGATTAGACATATCTGGACTACTTTTAGTAAAGACCAAGTTGATTTAAATTATAAGAGTCATAGAGTACTAAGAAATGTACTTGATTGTCTTTTTTATTATATTGAAAAAGGTGCTACACTAATCAGACTTGATGCCATTGCATTTATTTGGAAAGAGTTAGGTACACCATGTGTACATCTTCCTCAAACCCACGAACTTATTCAACTAATGAGAGAGGTTTTACACGAAGTTGCCCCTGAAGTAATTATTATTACTGAAACTAATGTTCCTCATCATGAAAATGTTTCATATTTTGGTAGTGGATCTGATGAAGCTCAAATGGTTTATAACTTTGCTTTACCTCCATTATTAGTTCATTCTATATTAAATGGAAATACAAAAACATTAACTTCATGGGCACAAACTTTAACTCTTCCTAGTGATAAGGTGTGTTTCTTTAATTTTACAGCAAGTCATGATGGAATTGGATTGCGACCAATAAAAGGGATTTTAGAAGATGAAGAACTTGAATATTTAGTTGGAAGAGTAAAAGAGCATGGGGGATTGGTTTCATATCGAACTGAACCTGATGGAAGTGAATCACCATATGAATTAAATTGTAGCTATATTGATGCTTTAACCCATCCAGATGAAGATGATAATATTAGATTTAAACGAATGTTAGTTTCTCAAGCAACTGTATTGGTTATGCCTGGTGTTCCAGGAATATATTTTCATTCTCTTGTTGGTTCAAGAAATTACCATGAGGGGGTAAAACACTCAGGTATTAATAGAGCAATAAATAGAGAAAAATACAATATGGATTGGTTAGAAAATGAGGTAACAACTCAAGGAACACTAGCAAAAAGAATGTTAGATTCTTACAAAAGATTAATATCTATAAGAATAAATGAAAAAGCATTTAATCCTTTTGGTAAATTTAAGTTTTTAGATTTAGATGAAAGAGTTTTTGCTGTTGACCAACATTGTAAAGATGATGTTGAAAGAATTTTAGCAATACATAATTTCTCAAATGAAACAGTTACTTGCATAATACCTGATAATATTGAAGGGACATTATGTGATATATTAACTTCAAACTGTACTATTTCAAATAGTAAAGAATATAAAGAAACAAAAGAGATTACACTTGAGCCATATCAAATAATGTGGCTTAAAGGTAGAATTTAAAAAATTAAGGAGAAGAAAAATGATAAAAAAATGTTTATTCCCAGCAGCAGGTTATGGTACAAGATTTTTACCAGCAACGAAAGCAATGCCAAAAGAGATGTTACCAATTTTAACTAAACCATTAATTCAATATGGTGTTGAAGAAGCTATGGAAGCAGGTTGTGATATTATGTCAGTTATTACAGGACGTGGAAAAAGAGCAATTACTGACCATTTTGACATATCATATGAGCTTGAACATCAGATTCAAGGTTCTTCAAAAGAAAAAATGTTAGCTGATATTAGAAATATCATTGATAAATGTACCTTTACTTATACTAGACAAAATGAGATGAAAGGTCTAGGTGATGCAATTTATAAAGGTAAAGTATTGGTTGGGGATAATAATCCTTTTGCTGTAATCTTGGCAGATGACTTGTGTGTAAATCCAAAGGGTGATGGTATTTTAGCCCAAATGGTAAAACTATATGAAAAATATAAATGTTGTATAGTTGCTTGTATGGAAGTTCCAAAAGAGGATGTTCATAAATATGGTGTAATTGAGGGAAAACCTATGGAGGATGGTGTTTATATGGTTTCAAATATGGTTGAAAAACCAGATAATGATAAAGCACCTTCAAACCTAGCTGTAATAGGAAGATATATTTTAACACCAGATATTTTTGAAGTGATAGAAAAAACTAAGCCAGGTAAAAACGGAGAGTTACAAATCACTGATTCTTTATGTGATCAAGCAAAAAAAGGTATGGTTTTAGCATATAAATTCAAAGGTCAAAGATTTGACTGTGGTTCAGTTGAAGGATTTGTTGAAGCTACAAACTATTTTTATAATTTAGAGAAAAAAGTAGAAAAAAAATAATCAAACTGTAACTTTTCTTTTCTATAATTAGTTAAATAAAAAAGTGAAAAATTATGAGTACAAGAAACAATTTATGCGATTTCGTTCTGTTTGGTGGTCATGGAGACTTGGCATTTAGGAAACTAATGCCTGCTCTTTATCACTTATGTAAAGATGGTTATTTAGCTGAAAAAAGTAGAATAATAACAGTTTCAAGAGCAAGTTTATCAAATGATGAACATATCTCTTTAGTAAAAGAAAAATTGATTGAATTTTTACCTTCTAATAGTTTTACCCAAGAAGATTTTTCTAGATTTGAAAAAAAACTTTTTTATGTTAGTGTTGATTTTTCAACTAATGAAGGGTATAAAAAATTACAAATATTATTAGATGAATATGATGAAAGAGATAGAGTAAATTATCTTTCAACATCTCCTAAATATTTTGCAGGAATTTGTCAATCTTTATCAAAGTGTAATCTTATTAAAGAAAATTCAAGAGTTGTACTTGAAAAGCCTTTAGGTAAAGATTTAAAATCTTCACAAGAGATTAATCAAAAAGTTCTAGAGTATTTTAATGAAGACCAAATATATAGAATCGATCACTATCTAGGAAAAGATACAGTTCAAAATATTATGGCACTTAGATTTTCAAATAGATTATTTGTGCATCTTTGGAGTTCAAACCATATTGATCATGTTCAAATTACTGTTGCTGAAAGTGTAGGAGCAGAGGGAAGATGGGGATATTATAATGAATATGGTGCAATGAGAGATATGATTCAAAATCACCTTCTTCAACTTCTTTGTCTTATGGCTATGGAGCCACCTTGTTCTTTAGATGCAAATGATATTAGAGATGAAAAAGTAAAAGTTTTAAAAACATTAAGACCAATTTTACCTGCACAGATAGCTTCAAGAACAGTAAGAGGTCAATATACAGCAGGTTCTTCTATGGGTGAATCAGTACCTGGATACAATGATGCACAAGAGATGCAAAGTAATACAGAAACATTTGCTGCAATTAGAGTAGATATTGATAATTGGCGATGGAATGGGGTTCCTTTTTATATAAGAAGTGGTAAAAGGATGCAAAGAAGAAATTCTGAGGTTGTAATTCAGTTTAAAACTATGCCTCACTCAATTTTTGCAGAAGACAATGCAAATTCAATTGTTGATAATAAATTAGTTATAAAATTACAACCAGAAGAGAGTATTGAACTTAGACTTATGAATAAAATTCCAGGTTTAAGTGAAACAATGAAGCTACAAGAAGTAAATTTAGAATTAAATGCTCCCCATACAGATAAAAGAAAACCTGATGCCTATGAAAGATTAATTTTAGATGTTATAAGAGCAAATCCGACACTTTTTATGAGATTAGATGAGGTTGAAGCTGCATGGAGATGGGCAGACCCTATAATTGAGAGTTGGGAGAATAATCTTGTACCAATGAAAAAATATACTGCTGGAACTGATGGACCAACAGCTTCTGTTCAGCTTATTGCTCAAGATGGAAGAAGTTGGAACGATGAATAGTCTTAAATTCTTTTCTTCAAAAGAGCAATTATTAGAAGAACTATGTTTTCATATAAGTCAAATATTAGAAGAGGGTATAAATCAAAATGGTAGTGCATCTCTGTTAGTTTCAGGAGGAAGTACTCCTAAGCCTTTATTTGAAAAATTATCAATAATAGATATTTCTTGGGAAAAAGTTACAATAGCTTTAGTTGATGAGAGATGGGTTCCAAATACAAATAAAGATAGTAATGAGCTTTTAGTAAAAGAAAATCTTTTACAAAATAAAGCTTCAAAAGCTAAATTTGTTGGAATGTATATAGAAAATAAAGATGTAGATAAAGCCCAAAGTGAAGTTTCAAAAAAATATAAAACTATTTACCCTTTTGATATAGTAGTTTTAGGAATGGGAAATGATTCTCACACAGCATCACTTTTTCCTAATAATAAAAAATTAAAAGAAGCATATGATTTAGAAAATGAAAACTTGTGTATATCAATTACACCAGATACAGCACCTTATAAACGAATGAGTTTAACTTTAGGTGGAATTTTGAGTGCGAAAAATATTATTCTTCATATTGAGGGGGAAGAGAAACTAAAAGTATATGAAGAGGCTTTAAAGTCAAATGATATTTTTAAAACACCAATTAGTGCTGTGTTAAACAATAAAAAAACCGATGTGGAGGTTTATCACACATGAATAATATAATTGAAAATGTAACAAATAATATAATTGAACGTTCTAAAAAAAGTAGAGAAATATATTTAAATAGAATTAAGCTGGCAAAAGAGAATGGAGTAAATAGAAAAAGTGTAAGTTGTAGTAATCTTGCCCATGCAATTGCACCTTTAAGTAAAGATGAAAAAAACTCTATGACTTCAACACAAAATCCCAATATGGCAATAATTACAGCTTATAACGATATGTTATCCGCACATGAGCCTTTTAGTGTTTATCCCTCACTTTTAAAAAGAACTCTTCTTGATAATGGTGCAACTGCACAAGTAGCAGGTGGAGTTCCAGCTATGTGTGATGGAATTACTCAGTCTCAACCAGGGATGGAGTTATCGCTATTTAGTAGAGATAATATTGCAATGGGTACAGCTATTGGTCTTTCACATAATGTTTATGATGGTGCATTTTATTTAGGAGTATGTGATAAGATTGTGCCAGGACTTTTAATAGGAGCTTTAACTTATGGTCATTTACCTTCAATTTTTGTTCCAGCTGGACCAATGCCATCAGGAATATCAAATTCACAAAAAGCGAAAATAAGACAAGAGTATGCTTTAGGAAAAGTTGGGAAAGATAAACTTCTAGAAGCTGAGTCTTCTTCTTATCATAGTAGTGGAACTTGTACCTTTTATGGTACTGCAAATTCAAATCAAATGTTATTAGAGATGATGGGATTACAGTTGCCAAATAGTTCTTTTGTAAATACAAATACACCTTTAAGAGATGCTTTAACGCAAGAATCGGCAAACAGACTTTTAAAACTTACAAAAAATAAAATTTGTATTGGTGAAATGGTTACAGAAAAAAGTTTTGTAAATGCAATAATAGGACTTATGGCTACAGGTGGCTCTAGTAATCATACTATTCATTTAATAGCTATGGCAAAAGCAGCAGGTATTGTACTTACATGGGATGATTTTAATGAAATTTCAAAAGTAATACCACTATTATGTAAAATGTATCCAAATGGAAGTGCAGATGTAAATCACTTTAGAGATGCCGGTGGGATGAGTGTTGTAATATCTGAATTGTTAAATGAAGGATTAGTACACAATGATATAAACACTGTATTTGGATTTGGATTAGAAAACTTTATTGTAGAACCAACTTTAAAAGATAAAAAACTAGTATTTAAAGAGGGGGCAAAAAAATCAAGAAATATAGATGTTATTTCTAGTGTTGAAAATCCTTTTTCAAGTGAAGGTGGACTTAAACTTCTAAAAGGGAATATTGGAAGAAGTGTTATTAAAACTTCTGCACTAAAAGAAGAACAGATGTTTATAGAAGCACCAGCAATTGTTTTTGATTCTCAAGAGGAACTTCAAAGTGAATTTAAAGCGGGAAATTTAGATAAAGATTTTATTGCAGTTGTTAGATATCAAGGACCAAGTGCAAATGGGATGCCAGAACTTCATGGATTAATGCCACCTTTAGGTGCTTTACAAGATAAAGGATATAAAGTAGCTATCTTAACAGATGGACGAATGTCAGGTGCTTCTGGAAAAGTTCCATCAGCAATACATTTAACTCCCGAAGCAAAAAAAAGTGGAGCTATATCAAAAATACAGACAGGTGATAAAATAAAATTTGATATAAACAATGGAGAAGTTTCTCTTTTGATTTCTGATGAAGAGTTAGCAAACAGAGAAATAATTATTCCTAATCTATTGGGAAATAGACATGGTATAGGAAGAGAACTATTTAGTACTATTAGGGATAATGTAAACAGTGCAGAAGAGGGTGGTACAATATTTGATTTAGTAGGAGAGGAGAGGTCATGAATGCAAAAGATGTAATGGGTATATCTCCAATTGTTCCAGTTATAGCAATAGATGATGAAAAAGATGCTTTACCTTTAGCAAAAGCACTACAAAAAGGTGGTGTAAATGTTATGGAGATTACTTTAAGAACAAATGCAGGATTAAAAGCAATTAAACTTATATCTGAACAATTACCTAGTATGAATGTTGGTGCAGGTACAGTTTGCAATGAAGATGAATTAATTCAAGCAAAGCAAGCAGGTTCAAAATTTGTATTTTCCCCTGGTATTTCAAAAGAGTTAATAGATGCTTCATTTAAGCATGATATTACACTTATTCCAGGAGTTGCAACTGCAAGTGAAGTTATGCTTGCACAAAATAATAATATATTTTATTGTAAATTATTTCCTGCAACATTAAGTGGAGGAGTTGATATTTTAAAAGCATTTTCAGGTCCCTTTGCAAAAATGCATTTTTGTCCTACAGGTGGAGTAAATTTAAATAATTTAAATGATTTTTTAATATTAAAAAATGTACTATGTGTAGGTGGAACATGGTTTGTTCCTAAAGATGCAATAGCAAATAATGATTTTGATAAAATTACACAGCTTTGTAAAGAAGCAATATCTAGTATTAATATAGATTAAAAGAAGGGGAAAAGATGTTATTTTTTGAACATAAGTTTGATGCAAAGATTGGAAAAAAAGCTAAGCAGAAAATTGATGAAGTTTTTAAAGCAATGAAAAAAGAGAGAAGCTCTGGAAAAATTGGATATTACAATCTACCAGAAAATGGATTTGATTTAGTAGATAAAGTTGAAGAATACAAAAAAAAGAATTCACTATTAAATGATGGTTCAATAAGAGATGTAGTAGTTATAGGAATAGGTGGTTCATCTTTAGGTACAAAAGCAGTATATGATTTATTAAAAGATCAAGTTAAAACAAAAAAAAGATTATACTTTTTAGAAAATGTAGACCCTCTTGATATTACTAGAACATTAAAAAAAATTGATAAAAACAAAGCTATATTTATAGTTATCTCTAAATCAGGTTCAACTATTGAAACAACATCGATTTTTAAATATATTATAGAAAGATATAAATTATCATTTAAAAATAAAGAAGACAAAAAAAGATTTATCGCAATTACAGATAAAGGTTCATCATTATCAATGTTAGCAGATAAAAATGAAATCAAACAGTTCAATATCCCGTTAAATGTGGGAGGAAGATTTTCTGTATTATCGGCTGTTGGAATTGTACCTTTATGTTTAGTAGATTTTGATGTAAAAAGTTTATTAAAAGGTGCAAAAGACTATGTAGATTCATTTTTTGATAAAAAAGAGAATATGTTATTAGAAAAAGCATTTTTTTATTCAAAATCAGCAAAAAACTTTCCTATAAATGTTATGTTCACATACTCGACACTATTTACATACTTTAATCAATGGTATGTTCAATTGTGGGCAGAATCTTTAGGAAAAATTGATAAACTTGGAAATAGTGTAGGACTTACTCCAATTCATTTAGTTGGTTCAGTTGACCAGCACTCATTTTTACAGCTAATTATTCAAGGTCCAAAAAATAAGACTGTTACAATTATAAAAATAGATGACTTTAAAAAGCCAATAAAAATACCAAAAATCAGTTTAGATTATTTGGACAAAGTAGATTATATAAATGGACATAAGTTTAACAAACTTATAAATGAAGAATGTAATGCAACATATGAAACAATAATAGATGAAAATATTCCAGCAGATTCTATAGTATTAGATAAAATTACACCTAATAATATTGGGGCACTAATACTTTATTATGAATTATTAACTTCAGCAGTTGGACAGTTTTTAGAGATAAATACTTATGATCAACCAGGTGTAGAGTTTGGTAAAATCAAATTAGTTAAAAAGTTTACTAAATAAAAGAAGAAATCGTAAGATTTTTTCTTTTTTACTTATATAAATTTGAACCTAATTAATTAAGTTTATTCTAATAAATAATATATAATCATTATAAAACAATTTTTTAAGGATATTAATGGATAGAATACTAGTTACACTCTTAATTGTATTAGTTTCAGTAGTAGCATTATTTGGCGTAATTCAATGGTCGTCAACACAAGAGGATAATTTAAAAGCTGATGCCTCAACTAGTGTTTCATCTACATTAAACAAAATTAAATAGTTCTAAGTTCTTATATAGTGGTGTCCTCTCTCGAAGTTGAATCTATATCGGGGCTTGAGAACTCATTTTTGGAAAAGACCCCTAAAATTAATTTTCAAAATTTTTTTTGATATCTTGAATAATAGTTTTAAATATTGGTAGATTGTATCTTATTACATCTTCTATAATATTTTCATCTGTACTATCATAGTCATGTGCAATATAATTTCTTACTGAACTAATACCTTTTAAATCTTCATTTGTAAAGTTTTCTAGTATTTTAAATTCATTATCATCTTTAAGTTTTGCAAATTGTTCAGCTATTCTAATTATGTTCATTCTAATAGCAGGTTTTATAATTCTATCTTCAATTGTATGAGTAATTTTAAGATTATTGTCATTGATTATAAAATCAATATTTTCAATACATTCTAAAATTTTATCTAGTCGATTAATCGCTTTAGACATAAACTATGTCCTTCATGATTTCTTTATTTGTATCAGGTACAAAATCAACTGGTTGTTTGAAAATAGATTGTAGTTCATCTTTTATTGAATCAATTCTAAGAAGTTTAGAAAAACCACCAATATATTTTTTAGAAAATTTTTCATAATCTAGCTTATAAGCAATATCAATATCACTATAGTCTGTGTTAGAATCTTTAGCATAACTACCAAATACTCCAACTATTTCTAAGCCTTCTTTTTGATATATTGGTTTTAGTTCTTTTAATTTATTTATTATTTCTTCTTTTCTCATAGTTTTAATTATATCATAATTTTGTTTTTATCCATAGCTCAATTTTTTCCTCTTCCCAAACAGTAACTCTAGGACTTAATTTAATAGGTTTAGGAAATTTACCTTCCTTAACCCATAACCAAATGGTACTTTTAGCAAGTCCAGTTTTTTTAATTACATCAGGAATTCTTATAAATCTAGTCATTTCGCTACCTTTCTGTTTAAGGGAGGAATTCCTTCGTCATCCTCGTTTCTGTTTATACTTTTCAAAAAAGTATCAAAATCTATGTGTTTAGTTCTTATATCAAAATTACTACTTCTTAGATATAAAAGTTCTTCTCCGTCAAATACTTCCATTATTTTTTGAGTATCATCTACTAAAGTATGTATTTGTAAGATATTTTTATCTACTAATTTAATGTAAACTAAGAAGATATCATTTATAATGAATTAAATTATAAGGAGAATGATGCAAATAGGAAATACTGAAGTAAAGAAAAAAGACATTATACCAATTATTCTTTCTATCATATTTACAATTGTTTTTCTTTGGGCAACATTAATAGCTAATGTAATTGTAAATGAAGAAATTTATAAAAACTCTTGGAATAACTATTTTGCAGCTACTTTAAGTATAGGTCTATTAGTATTTATGGAGTATAAACTTCGAACAAGTAAAAGGTATATAGAAAATTTTAAAAAAGCAAATCAAAGTAAAATAAAAATATATCTATCTATATTAATTGTTATCCCATTTATAAGTAAAATGATAACAGATAAAGCATTAATAGTTGTTCTACATACTATTGCAGATAAACAATATGTAGATAAAACTGTATATATAAAAGATTTTAAAAAAGGTGGAGGATATAAAGATACTTGCGGGAATAGAATTGATTTAGTAGGATATCAAATGTATTTTAATGGTAAAGTTTGTAGAGTTCCCGAAAAAGCCCTAAATAACCTCAATAAAGGTCAAAAAATTGTTCTTCATGAAGAAGAGTCTTATTTTGCTTTTACTCCAAAAAGTTTTTCATATGATGAGTAAGAGGAAGAATATTAGAGGTCATGTGATAATGATAACCTAGAAAAAAGATGAGAGGTACTTTTTTGTACATAAAAATTTACTGTGATACTTTTTGAAAATTAAATGATTAAAATGATATGAGGACTATTGGAGTTTTATTTAAGTAATAAAGTCATGGTGGAGGTGTCCGGGATTGAACCGGAGTCTTAAAACACCTACTACCAGCGTCTACATGTTTAGAAAGGTTGAAAAATTTCACTTTATTGCAACTCAACCTGCAAGGCAACAAAAAAACTAAGATTTAAAATGTCTCTAAAAAGGGCAATCAATTCTTTAAAGATAATCTATCTAGTGTGAACCCACGAACTCTACATAGATAGAATCTGTAGTGTGAGTCTCCAAGGTCTCAACCCAATATGGGGAGTCCTTTATAAGTTGTTAAACTTACGCAGCTTTTGCGTAAGCTGGAGCGTAATTTGTATTATTTGCGTCTAAAAAAAATGAGCCGCGTAACGGCATGCTCAGGCCGACATGCAACTGATCCTCAGTGCTCTAATCGATACCAAGTCACCCCCAAGTGAACTAGGAAACGAATTATATCAAAACACTTATTTATTTGCAAGTTTTTTGATATTTTCT
This sequence comes from Halarcobacter sp., assembly GCF_963676935.1. Classification (NCBI taxonomy): domain Bacteria; kingdom Pseudomonadati; phylum Campylobacterota; class Epsilonproteobacteria; order Campylobacterales; family Arcobacteraceae; genus Halarcobacter; species Halarcobacter sp. The sequence continues at coordinate 2,254,297 of NZ_OY781470.1, read as the reverse complement.
AACAATAATTACATAAATAATTATAAAAAATAAATATAATAATAGTAGTATCTAAATTTTAACATTTCTTTACAAAAGTAATCATATAATTGTGAATATTTTTAATGGAGAATTTAATGGATAAAAAAGGTATTTTAATCATAGGTGCGGGTGGAGTAAGTAGAGTTGCTACGGTTAAGTGTGCTATGAATATTGATACATTTGAAAAAATTACTTTAGCATCAAGAACATTATCAAAATGTGAAGCTATGGCAGAAGATATTAAAAAGAATCAAAATGTTCAAATAGATGTAGCTCAAGTTGATGCTGATAGTGTTGAAGAGCTTGTAGCATTAATAGAAAAAGTTAATCCAAAAGTTGTTTTAAATGTAGCCTTACCTTATCAAGATTTAACAATAATGGATGCGTGTACTAAAACAGGTGTTGATTATGTAGATACTGCAAATTACGAACATCCTGATGAAGCGAAATTTGAGTATAAAGAACAATGGGCTAGAGATGGGCAGTTTAAAGATGCTGGGATAATGGGACTTTTAGGTTCAGGATTTGATCCAGGTGTTACAGGTGTATTTTGTGCTTATGCGCAACAAAACCTATTTGATGAAATTCATTATATAGATATTATGGATTGTAATGCAGGTGATCATGGTTATGCTTTTGCAACAAACTTTAACCCAGAAATTAATTTAAGAGAAGTGTCTGCAAATGGTAGGTATTGGGAAGATGGTAAATGGATTGAAACAAAACCTTTAGAGATAAAAGTTGAACATGATTATCCAGAAGTTGGAGTAAAACCTTCATATTTACTTTATCATGAAGAGTTAGAATCTCTATCTAAAAATATCAAAGGTTTAAAAAGAATTAGATTCTTTATGACTTTTGGTGATTCATATATTCAACATATGAATTGTTTACAAAATGTTGGTATGTTAGGTATTGAACCTGTAATGCACAAAGGTGTAGAGATTATTCCAATTGAATTTTTAACAACACTTTTGCCAGATCCAGCAAGCTTAGGACCAAGAACTGTTGGTAAAACAAACATTGGTTGTATTATAGATGGAATTAAAGATGGTAAAAAGAAAAAAATCTATATCTATAATGTATGTGACCATCAAGAGTGTTTCAAAGAAACAGGTGCACAAGCTGTAAGTTATACTACAGGGGTTCCTGCGATGATAGGAACAAAAATGCTTTATAAAGGTATATGGAAAGCAAAAGGTGTATTCAACATAGAAGAGTTTGATGCAAAACCATTTATGGATGAGTTAATGACTCAAGGTTTACCTTGGAAAATTCTTGAATTAGAATAAAATATTTAAAAGTAACTTGTTGCTTTCTTTAGGGTTTGCTTCTTTACAGAGAATTTAATTCTCTCGCTAAAAGAAGTAAAAATAGAAAGGTTCCTTAAAAGATGGGAACCATTTTTTAAGGAGATTATTATGCAAAAATATATTTGTACAGTATGTGATTATATTTATGACCCAGCTTTAGGAGATGAAGATACTGGTATTGAGCCAGGAACTGCATTTGAAGATTTACCAGAAGATTGGGAGTGTCCTGACTGTGGAGTAGGGAAAGAGGATTTTGAACCATATAATGAAGACTAATATTGTAACTAATATAAATGAACTTCCTAGCCCAGCCTTTGTATGTGAGGAGGAACTTCTTATAAAAAATCTTGAGCTTTTAAAAAGAGTTCAAGATGAGGCAAATGTAAATATTCTTTTAGCTTTAAAAGGCTTTGCGCTTTGGTCAACCTTTGATTTATGTAAAAAATATTTAAAAGGGTGTTGTGCAAGTGGTTTACATGAAGCAATCTTGGCTAAAGAAGAGTTTGGAAGAGAAGTTCATACTTTTTCCCCTGCTTTTAAAGATGAAGAGATTGATGAAATTATTGATATCTCTAATCATTTAGTATTTAATTCATTTTCACAATTTGATAGATACAAAGAGAGAGCAAGAGGTAAAACCTCTATTGGCCTTAGAGTAAATCCTGAATATTCATCTGTTGAAGTTGATTTATATAATCCTTGTGGAACTTTTTCTAGATTAGGAATTACTAGAAAAAACTTTCAAGAAGATAATCTTGAAGGTGTAGATGGATTACATTTTCATGCTTTATGTGAGCAGAATGTAGATGCTTTAGAGGGTGCTTTAAAAAACTTTGAAGAGAGATTTTCAGAGTTTTTTCCTCAAATGAAATGGGTAAACTTTGGTGGAGGACATCATATTACAAGAGAAGACTATGATGTTGAAGCACTAATAAAACTTTTAAAAGATTTTAAAAATAGATATCCCCATTTAGAAGTATATTTAGAACCAGGTGAAGCAGTAGGTTGGCAGACCGGTTACCTTATGGCAACTGTGTTAGATATTGTTGAGAATGGAATGCAAATAGCCATTTTAGATACTTCGGCAGAAGCACATATGCCTGATACTTTAGCTATGCCATATAGAGCAGATATAAGAAATTCTGATTTACCAAATGTAAAAAAATATACATATAGACTTGGTGGTAATACTTGCTTAGCTGGGGATATTATTGGTGACTACTCTTTTGATAAACCTATAAGCGTAGGTGATAAAATTATACTTGAAGATATGATACACTATACTATGGTTAAAACAACTACTTTTAATGGAATTAAGTTACCATCAATTGTATTAAAAAAGAGCGATACGTGTTACCAAATTGTAAATAATTTTGGATATAATGAGTATAAATCTAGACTTTCATAAAGGTGAATGATGATGGGTGAAGATAGACAAATAATCAATGAAGAGTTTAAAGACGAAGAAGAAATTGATACGGAAGAGAATTTAAAACACAAATCTAAGAATTATCAAAGAGAGAGAAAGATTCTCCAAGAAAAGGGTAAAAAAGTTCAGATTTGGGTTAAAAAAGAGACTCTAGAATATGAAAAAGAGTTAACTAGACTTCAAATTGAATTATTAAAATTTCAAAACCATGTCAAAGAAAAAGGATTAAAAGTTTTAATGCTTTTTGAAGGTAGAGATGCCGCAGGAAAAGGTGGTACAATAAAAAGAATCACTGAACACCTAAATCCAAGGGGAGCAAGAGTAGTAGCTTTAGAAAAACCAAGTGATGTTGAAAAATCACAATGGTATTTCCAAAGATATACAAAGCATTTACCTAGTTCTGGAGAGATTGTTCTTTTTGACAGATCTTGGTATAACAGAGCTGGAGTTGAACCAGTAATGGGATTTTGTACTCCTGAAGAACACCATGAATTTTTAAGAGAAGTACCAGAGTTTGAAAATATGCTTGTAAAATCTGGAATCATTCTTTTAAAATATTATTTTTCTGTATCAAAAAAAGAGCAGGCAAGAAGATTCAAAAAAAGAGAAGTTGATCCTTTAAAACAATATAAACTATCTCCTGTAGACAAAGAATCTCAAAAACTCTGGGATAAATATACTATAGCAAAGTTTTCAATGTTAATGTCATCAAATACTGATTTGTCACCATGGACAGTAATAAAAAGTGATAATAAAAGAAAAGCTAGAATAAATTGTATAAAACATATTTTATCGCAAGTTGATTATCCAAGTAAAGTAGATAAAAAAGATATTGAAATTGATAGTGATATTCTTATTAGCGGTAAAGAAGAATTAGAAGTTATGGAACAAGAAAATAAATTTGCAAAGGCCTAATAAAAAATGAATTTAAGTGATTTCGAAAAGACAAACTATAGTGGTTTATATATATCTAAAGCTGCTCATCCAGCTTTTGGAAAAAAATATATAGCTAGATTTCAATATGATAAAAAAAGATATGTAAAGGTTTTAGGATATACAAAAAAAGATAATCTTACTAAAAAAGCTGCACTTACATTAATGCAAAAATTTAAAGATTCTATTGTAAATCAAAAAGAGGAAAAAATATTATCAAAAGCAAAAAATTTAGATAAAGCTTCTTTTGATAAGTATCAAGAATTGATTGAAGAAAATAAAGCATTAAAAACAATACTTGGAGATTTTAAAGATTTAGACCCTCAAATTTTAAGAGATGGTATTCAAAAAATTTATGACTTAGAAGAGTTAAAACAGTATCAAATTGAGTTAATTAAACTACAAAACTATTTAGAAGCAGAAAATAAAAGAATGATTATTCTTTTTGAAGGAAGAGATGCTTCTGGAAAAGGTGGTGCAATTAGACGAATTACAAGATATATGAACAACAAACACTATAGAGTTGTTGCTTTAGGTAAACCAACAGACACTCAAAAAAACCAATGGTTTTTCCAAAGATATATTCAACATTTCCCAACTGGTGGAGAGATGGTACTATTTGATAGATCTTGGTATAACAGAGCGATGGTTGAACCAATATTTGGATTTTGTACTAAAGAAGAGTATGAAATTTTTATGGAAGATGTAGTTAATTTTGAACAAGATTTAGTAAGACAAGGGATGATTCTTATTAAACTTTATTTTTCTGTATCAAAAGATGAACAAAAAAGAAGATTTGATAGAAGAATCAATGATCCATTAAGACAGTGGAAGTTTTCAGAAGTTGATATGCAAGCTCAAGATTTATGGTCAGAGTTTTCTGAAAAAAAATATGAGATGCTTAGACGAACATCATCAAGAGCAGCACCATGGCATGTGGTAAGAAGTGATGATAAACATTTAGCTAGGCTTGAAGCAATGAAAATAATTTTAAATTCTGTTGATTATGATGGAAGAAACTATGCTTTAGATTTTGAAGCAAATGAAAATATTAATATTTCAGTTCAAAAAGAATTAATGCAAATGAGAAAATCTGCAAACTATTAAAATATATATAGTTTGCAGTTTATAATATTTAGATGAATTTAGTGAAAAAATCTATTTTAATTTTTTTTATTTTAATATCTATTTCTAATCTTTATGCTGGCGTAGGATTGGATAATTTTGAGTTTTTAAATAAAAATAACAATAGACTTTTAAAAGGTATTATACTATATCCATCAGATGAAAAAAGTGATAAAACCTTTGCAGAAAATATCGCTTTTAAAGGTTTTGAAGCTAAAAAAAATGCCTTAATAAAAAAAGAGAAATCACCACTGATTGTATTTACGCATGGCACTTCAGGTAATTGGAAAAATCAATCTTGGTTAGCCGCAAAATTGGCTTCAATTGGTTATATTGTAATTGCTGCAAATCATCCTGGCTATACAACTGGGGATTCTTCTGCTTCTACTGTATTAAAAATGTGGAATCAACCAAAAGATGTAAGCTTTATGCTTGATTCTATTTTAAAATCTAAATATAAAAACTTTATTGATACAGATAAAATATATACTTTAGGTTTGTCTTTGGGTGGTTATACTTCAATGGCACTAACTGGTGCAAAGCTAGATATGAAATCTTTAAAATCTTTTTGTTCTAAACATGATGATATATCTTGTAGATATTTTAAAAAAGCATACTCTATATTAGACAATGATTTTTATAAAGAATCTTCAAAAGATTATAAAGACGAAAGAGTAAAAGCAAGTATAGCTATTGCCCCTGGTCTTGTACCTTTTATGACAAATGATTCATTAAAAAAAATAGATAAGCCAGTTCTTGTTTTAGGAGCAGAGTTTGATAAAAATGTTCCAGTTAAAACTCAAATTTTACCAAAAGTAGATAGTTTTTCAAAAAGCATTATTTATGGAGATATAAAAGATTCTTCCCATTTTAGTTTTTTGCAAATATGTAAAAAAGGTGCTAAAAAAATCCTAGAGGAAGAAGATGCATCATTTGTTTGTAATGATGGAAATAAAAAAACTAGACAAACTATTCATAAAGAAGTTTATAATAAAGTTGTAAATTTTTTAAATAATTTATAAAAAATTTACTACCAAGGAGTTGAAGATGTATCTTCATTTTTGGTTTTAACTTTTTTCAATAAAACGGGAGTTTTATCTTTTTGTAATTGTTCTAACCATTTTTTTTCTTCTAAATCTGAAATTTCATTTTGTTTTATCTTTTTATTTTGATTTTTTAGTTTTTTGTTTTCTTGTTCTTTGTTTTGCTGATTATTTTTTTCATCTTTAGAGTTTTTATTTTCTTGTTTCTTTTCCTTACTTTTACTATCTTGTTGTTTATTTTTATCTTGTTTTTGTTTTTTATTCTCTTGTTTATTTTCTTCTTGTTTATTTTTATCGTTGTTTTTATTTTCTTGTTGATCTTTATCGTTGTTTTTATTTTCTTGTTGATTTTTGTTTTTATCCTTTAAGAGCTTTTCAACAATTTCTAGATTTTCCCTCGTTTCTTTATCCTCTTTTATTTTCAAAGCATTTTCATACATTTTTTTGGCATTTTCTAGGTCTTTGAGTTTAACATAGGTATTCCCAAGATTGTGCAGTTTTTTGAATTCTAAATCTTTATTTGCACTTACTACATTTTTATAAGCTTCTTGAGCTTTTTTAAATTCTTTATTTTTGTAATATGAGTTTGCTAAATTGTAGTTTGCTTCAGGTGTTTTAGCTACTTTTTTATATTCTAAAGAGGCTTCTTTGTATTTTCCTTCATCATAATACTCATCAGCTTTTTCAATAGTTTTAAAATCAAATTCAAAAGCTTGTAAATTGTTTGTATTAAATACAAATATTAGTCCAAGTATGATTAAATGAGTAGATTTTCTTTTCAGATTAGGTAGTGAAGAAAAAGCAATTAATAATAAAAAAATACTAGTTGCTAATGGATAATAAAATAGTTCAGTATAAGTTTTGAATTTTTTTGATTCTAACTCTTTTTTAGAAGATTTTTTGTCAATATCATTTAATATTTGTTTAATATCTTCATTTGAGTTAGAATACTTAATATAACCACCATTTGTATTAAAACTTAGATTTTTTATGTTTTCATTTAACGAAACAGTTACAATACTGCCATCTTTTTTAGTCATAAAATCTCCATTATCAAGTTTTATTGGTGCTGCTTTATTTGTAGCAGTTGCGATTGTATAAATATTGATTTTATTTTTATTTGCATATTCAATCTCTTTTTCATAAGAATCATTATTTCCACCATCTGTTAAGATAATCAAATTTTTATTTTCATAACCTTTTAAAAGTTTATTTGTTGTTTCAAGTGTAGAAAATATATTTGAACCATTGTTAAAATTTATTCCAGGATTTAAATTTTCAACTAAAATTTTTAGTGAGTTAAAATCTTGCGTCACAGGTGAAAGTATAAAAGATGATTTTGCAAAAAGTATAACTGCTATGGCATTTTTCTTTGATAAATCTATTAGATTGAGAAGTTTTTGTTTTGCAAATACTAATCTATTTGGATAAAGGTCAGTTGCTAACATAGATTTTGATACATCTATTGCTACAACGATACTTGCAACCTCTTGTTTAAAGCTTTGTTCTTTTTCATTTGCAACTGGCCTAGCAAGAGATATAATCATCAAAATCAATGAAATAAACAAAAGAATATTTCTTGTTGTTTTATTCATATATGTATTTTTTATAGATAATTTTTCAATCACTTCTTTAGAAAAATACTTTTGAAAGGTGTCTTTATTTGTAATAATTAAAAACATCAACAAAAAAACTGGAATCAACATTAAAAATAGTACATTATGGTATAGAAATTGCAAAGTTATTTACTCTCTTATTTTGTATAATGGGTATTTTATTAAAATTAAGATAAAATCACGACTAAAATTAAAAAAATCGGAGTAAAGTTAATGGAATTTAACGCAAAAAGAGTTGATGAGGCAAATGCCGTTATTACTTCAACAGTATCTGCAGATACAGTAGAAAAAAACATAGAAAAAATTGCAAAACAAGCTGCAAAAACACTTGATGTTCAAGGTTTTAGAAAAGGTAAAGTGCCTGTAGCTGTAGTTAAGCAAAGATATGGAAGCAAACTAAGAGAAGATGCAGAGAGTGATGCTTTAAGAGCAGTTTTAAATGATGGTTTAAAAGAGCTTGATATTAAAAATGAAGATTTAGTTGGTGAGCCAGGTATTTCTAAATTTGATAAAAAAGATGATGGTTCTATTGAAGTAGAAATTAAAGTTGCTTGTAAACCAGCTGTTGAGTTAGGTGACTATAAAGCATTATTACCAGAAGTTGAAGAGAAAAAAGCTGAAGCTAAAGATATTGATGAAAGAATCGAAAGCATGGCTAAACAAATGTCTCCATTAGAAAAAATCAAAAGAAAAAGAATGGTTAGAGATGGTGACTTTGCTGTAATCGATTTTGAAGGTTTTGTTGATGGTGTTGCTTTTGAAGGTGGAAAAGCTGAAAAGTATTCATTAGAGATCGGTTCTGGTTCTTTTATTCCAGGATTTGAAGAGCAAGTAATTGGTATGAAATATGAAGAAGAGAAAGATATAGTTGTAACTTTCCCAGAAGAATATCAATCAAAAGATCTTGCAGGTAAAGAAGCTACTTTCAAAGTAAAACTTCACGAAATTCAAGAAAAAGTTGCTCCTGAAATCAATGATGACTTAGCTAAAAAAATGTTACCAGGTGAAGCAGAAGCTACTCTTGATATGTTAAAAGAAAAAATCGAAGAGCAAATTACTGCTGAATCAAAAGGTATTTACTATAGAGATGAGTTAAAACCAGCTTATTTAGATAAACTAGTAAATGAATTAAACTTTGCGTTACCAGCAGCTGTAGTTGACCAAGAGATTAACTATGCTTTAAATAACAAAGTAAGATCTATGACAGAAGATGAAATCAAAGAATTACAAGAAGATGCATCAAAAGTTGAAGCTATCAGAGATGAATTAAAAGATGATGCTGAAAAATCTGTAAAAGCTACGTTTATTGTAGATGCTTTAGCAAAAGCAGAAGGTGTAGAGGTAAATGATCAAGAAGTTACTCAAGTAATATACTATGAGGCAATGCAAACTGGTCAAAATCCACAAGAGATATTAAAAAAATATCAAGAAGCTGGATACTTACCTGCTATTAAAATGTCAATGATTGAAGATAAAGTAATTACTAAATTATTAGACGAAAAATTAGGAAAATAAATCTTAGGATAAAAAATGAGTTATATACCATATGTAGTTGAAAAAAGCGGAAGAGGGGAAAGAAGTTACGACATCTATTCTAGACTTCTAAAAGATAGAATTATTATGTTAAGTGGAGAAGTAAATGATGCAGTTGCATCATCTATAGTTGCTCAGTTATTGTTTTTAGAGGCTGAGGATCCAGATAAAGACATCTATTTATATATCAACTCTCCAGGTGGAGTAATTACAAGTGGTATGTCAATTTATGATACAATGAATTATATTAAACCAGATGTTTGTACTATTTGTATTGGTCAAGCAGCTTCTATGGGTGCATTTTTATTATCTTCTGGAGTAAAAGGTAAAAGATACTCTTTACCACACTCTAGAATTATGATTCACCAACCATTAGGTGGAGCACAAGGACAAGCTACTGATATTCAAATTCAGGCAAAAGAGATTCAAAGAATGAAAGATACTTTAAATCATATTTTATCTGAACAAACAGGACAACCTTTAGAAGTGATTGAAAAAGATACTGATAGAGATAACTTTATGAGTGCAGATCAAGCTTGCTCTTATGGTTTAATTGATGAAGTAATAACAAGCCATAAATAAAGAAAAAAATGATTAGAGAAGTAATAACATATCCAAATAAAATACTTAGAACAAAATCTAAGGATGTAGAGAAGTTTGATGAAGAACTTCATACACTGTTAGATGATATGTACGAAACTATGATAGACCAAAATGGAGTTGGACTTGCTGCAATTCAAGTTGCAATACCTTTAAACGTATTAGTTATTAACCTTCCAAATGAAGAGGATGTGCAGGATAAAGCTGATTTAATAGAAGCGATTAATCCTGTAATCACTCATAAAGATGGAGTTCAAGTTTTTGTTGAAGGGTGCCTTAGTGTACCAGGTTTTAACGAAGAGGTAAAAAGAGCACAACATATTATAGTTGAGTATTATGATAGATTTGGAGAAAAACAAACTATGGAGTGTGAAGATTTCCTAGCTGTTGCATGGCAACATGAGATGGAACATCTTGAAGGACATCTATTTATAGAAAATCTATCTATCATAAAAAGAAAAAAATTTGAAAAAGAGTGGAAGAAAAAGTTAAAAAATAAAAATTAACTTTCCCTCTTTACTTTCCCTATTTTACTATTAAACAATCTTAATACTTTGATAATTTATATACTATATAGATAAATAATTATAGTATTTACTTGTAATTATTTATATGCAGATTTAGTAGGTGTTTCAAAAGGTGATTTTAGTGTAAAAAATGGAAGTGCAAATTATAATCTTAATATAAAGTTACCTAAAGGGATAAATGGTCTTAAGCCTAGTCTAAATATTAATTATAACTCTTCAAATAAAACAAATGGCAATCTTGGAGTAGGTTTTTCATTATTAGGATTATCTCAAATAACAAAGGCTAAACAAAAGCTAATAAATGAAAAATTAGATAGTTCAAGAAATTATAATTATTATTTAAATGGACAAAAACTTCTTTTAGAAAATAAAAATAATTCTTATGGATCTAATACAAATTATAAAACTGAGATTGATTTTTATTCAAAAATTGTAAAAGATAGTTCAGGTTGGACAGTATATAAAAATAATGATTTGATTTATGAATTGGGAAAAACTAATGATTCAAAAGATTTAGATGTATTATATCGATTAAATAGGATAAAAGATAGATATAACAATGAAATAAATTATAAATATGATACAACTACCAAAGCTTTATTACAAATCTCATATTCAAATAATATAATTGATTTTATATATGAAAATAGATCTGACAAAAGAAAATTTTATAATCAAGGTATTGAAATAAATTTATCTAAAAGGTTAAAGAAAATTTCTATTAAAACAAATAATATAGAGATATCTTCTTATACTTTAGCTTATAATACAATTAATGAACAATCTTTTTTAAAATCCATTACTGAAACTAGAAAATATAAAACATTAAAGCCAATTTTATTTAACTGGAATTATAAGTTATCAACAGGGCGTGAAAGTGCAAAGAATTATTACTCTGTAGCAGGTGATTTTTATAATGATTGGAAAGTTATTACAAGAGATATGAATGGTGATGGTTTAATTGATATAGTTAGAACGTATAGTGGAACTTTAGGACATAGAATATTGGTTTCTTTAAATACTGGTAATGGCTTTGAAGCCGAGAAAAGTTGGTATTCTAATGCTTTTTATTTTTTATCTCTTTGGAAAATAAGTATAAAAGATATGAATGGCGATGGCTTACCAGATTATGTTTTAACTTACGATCAAGTAGGTTATAAAATAAATGTTGCATTAAATAAAGGTAATGGTTTTGATACTTCAAAACTTTGGTACAATCAGGCAAATTCATTAGCTGAAGGTGAGAATATTTATACTCAAGATATGAATGGGGATGGTTTAGTTGATGTTGTAAAAACTTATAAAGGTACTTTAGGTCATAAATTAGATGTTGCTTTAAATACCTCAAATATAGGTAATAAATTTGAAAATTTTAAATCTTGGTATAAAAATACATCATCAAGCTTATCTCAATGGGATATTTATGTAAAAGACGTAAACAATGACGGTTTAGCAGATTTAGTAACAAAATATAAAGGTAATAATATAAATATTGGACTAAATACAGGTACTAAATTTTCCCCTTTAAAAAGTTGGTATCAAAATGCAAACCTATTATATTCATATTATAATATTGATTTAAAAGATATAAATGGTGATGGTTTAATGGATCTTGTACAATCTTACAGTGGATTTAATGGACAGGTAATTAATGTTGGAATAAATAAAGGAAATTTTTTTTCAAATCCGAAAGTATGGTTAAGTGCTTCAAATCTATTAGTGTATAAACTTTATCCAGAGGATATGGATGGAGATGGTTTAGCAGATCTTGTTCAAGTTTTAGAAAATAAAATAAGTGGCTATAAGTTAAATGTTGCAAAAAATAATGGAATTCTTCCTACTCTAAATCATATCACTAATAATAAAAATGAAGATATAAATATTTCATATTCAAAATTATTGAATAATGCAATATATTCATCTACAAACAGTTTAACATATCCAAATCTTTCTATAAAAAAAGCAGGACTTAAAGTTGTAAAAAACTATACAATACTAGATGGAATTGGAGGGCTTAATAAAACAAGTTTCACATATAAGAATCTAGGCTTAAATATAGAGAGAAGTTCCTTGGGATTTGAAGAAATAATTAAATTAGATGAAACAAAAAATATGAAAGTTATAGAAAAATATAGCCAAGCTTTTCCTTATATTGGTGCATTAAATTCTAGTAAGACTTATATAAATAATAAAATGGTTTCAGAAAATGAATTTACTTTTAATAAAAAAATAAATTCTAATATTTATCAAATATATTTATCGAAAGCAAAAAAAGTTATATTTGATTATGCTACAAGTAATCGACTAACCACAAAGACTATTACAAATTCAAATATTGATAAATATGGTAATATAGGAGTTAAAACAACTGTTATAGATGGGAATAACAGTGAAATTATTAAAAGAATAGAAACAAAATCATACTCAAATAATGAATCAAAATGGCTGATTTCAAAATTAACTAATTTATCTACAAGATATGAAGCTACAGGGCGTGCATCTATAACAAAGACATTAAGCTATTTGTATGATCCTTATACTGGAAAGTTGTTAAAAGAAACAGAAGAACCAAATAATCAAAAATCAATAAGTACAGTTTATGCATATGATACAAAAGGCAATATAATATCAAAGACCATTACAGATAATAATATTGATATAACAACATCCTTTAAATATGATTCATTGGGAAAAAATCTAACAAAAGTGATCAATGTTTTAGATCATAGTGAAAGTTATACTTATAATAATAGAAATCAAATAATTTCAACAACAAATGTAAATGGACTTTCAACGTTATTTGAATATGACGTAATGAATAGAAAAATAAAAGAAACAAGTCCTGATGGTAATTATATTACATGGGACTATCAATGGACAAGTAGTGGTTATAAAGTTACAAAGAAATTAAATGATAGATTTCCAGAAGTTAAATATTATGACAAATTAGGAAGAATTATAAGAGAAGATTATGTAGGTTTTGATGGTAGAACAATTATAAAAGAAATAGAGTATGATAAAAGAGGGAATAAAAAAAGAATTACTACTCCATATTTTGATAATGAAACTCCTAAATATATATATTATAGTTATGATGCTTTAGATAGATTGATAAAAACTAACTCTCCTGCTCCTCATAATACAAGAGTTATTGATACTATTCAATATCTTGGGTTTAAAAAAATTGAAACCAATGATAAAGGACAAGTTAAAACAACAAGAATGAATTCTTTAGGAGATATAAACTATGTAAATGATAATGATACAAGTTCAATATCTTATGAATATGATGCAGTAGGAAATTTATTAAAAACAATTGATTCAAATAACAACATAATATCTATAGAATATGATATTTTTGGAAACAAAATAAAACAAAATGATCCAGACTTAGGCGTTTGGACTTATGATTACAATGCATTTAAACAAGTAGTTTCACAAACTGATGCAAAAGGTCAAACTACAACATTTGTTTATGATAAATTAGGGAGAGTTTTAACTAAAACAACTCCAGAAGGAAAAATAAGCTTTGGATATGATACGGGGAATAATGCTATTGGTAAAATTGTAGAGGAAAGAAGTTCAGGTTCTTTGAAAATTTATACTTATGATAACTTGGAGAGACTTTCTTCCATAACAACTAAAGTAGACTTAGATAATATTTATACACAAAAATATTCTTATGATTCTTTAGGAAGGTTAGAAAAAACAGTTGAACCTAATAATGTAGAAATAAATAACCATTATAATGTAAATGGTTACTTAGAATCAGTAACAACTCCAAAAGAGAATATAGAATTGTCAGAACATGTAGAAATATATAATTCCAATGAGGTATATTTTTATAAAGTTTTAGAACAAAATAGTTTGGGGATAACAACTTCATATCTATCAGGTAATGGACTTATAACAACAGCACAATATGATGAAAGTGGAATAGTTTATAATATGAAAACTATAGATGCACAAAATCAAAATATAAGAAATCTATCCTTTGAATATGATAGTTTAAATAATGTTACAAGAAGAGTAGATAGTAAGTTAAATGTTGAGCATAATTATATTTATGATTCATTAAATAGATTAAACTATGTAAGTATAGATAAAAAAGATAGTTCTTCTATAATCTCATATCAATATGATAGTTTAGGAAATATGACTTATAAATCAGATTTAGGAACATATGAGTATAGCTCTTCAAAACCCCATGCAGTAACAAAAATAGGAGGTAAGAGTTTTACTTATGATGCAAATGGTAATATGATAAATAGCAATGGAAAGACTATTACATATAATTCATTTAATAAGCCAACAAAAATACAAACTTCAAATAAAGCAGTGATGTTTTTCTATGATGGAAGTGAAAATAGATATAAAAAAGTATCATCAGATGAGATAGTACACTACTTAGGTAAAACATATGAAAAGAATATTTATTCAAATGGTATAACAGTAGATAAATATTTTATATATGCAGAAGGTAAACTAGTATCAATATTTACAAAAAGAGATAATCAATATGATATAAATTTTTTATATTATGATAATTTAGGTTCAATAGATACTATAACAAACTCAATAGGAGAGGTTTTAGAAAGAAGAGCATATAAACCCTTTGGAGAACAATTAAGTTTAGATAAATTTGGTAATGAAATAGAATCAAACTTCAATATAACAAATAGAGGCTTTATAGGACATGAGTTAATACAAGAAGTTAACCTTGTACATATGAATGGAAGAATATATGATCCAACAATTGCTAGATTTATTTCAGCAGACCCAACTATTCCTTATGTTTTTGATAGTCAAAGTTTTAATAGATATTCTTATACAATGAATAATCCATTAAAATATATTGATTTGAATGGATTTCATCCTGATAGTATAAATAGTCCAGAAAATACTTATGGAGATAAAGGACATGGAAAAGAGAATATAGGCTCGGGAAATAATGGAGATGGTGGAGATGATAATTGGCAAAAAGCATCTTATTATGATTCAAATAATAATATAATAGGTGAAATTTCATATAATTCAACTACTGCAGATTATTCTGTAAAACTTAATAATGGCGCTACTTTTGGAGATGTTGGTGGTACTGTTTTTGCAGGAGATGGGAAAGGAAATTTTGTAGGTAATTATAATAATGGGGAAAGTACATTTGGAGTAAAAGCAAACGGTGATTTTGATGTAATAGAAAAAGGTATATTGCATAGAAAAAGAACAGGAACAATTTTTGGGATTGATTATAAAATAGAGTTTAAAGCTGATTTAGCAGCACAAGCAAATGCCTTAAGATATGGTGCAAAAACTCTAGATTTATTAGGTACTTTTATGTTATCAAACCCAGCAACTAGCTTATACGGTACAGCAACTTTGGGATTAGGTTTATTAGCAAATGGTATTGCTGAATATTTTGATCCGACATCACTATCAAAGTCAGTAAGAAACTCTTTACTTGATATTATGTCACATAATATACCAGGAGGAATAGGAGCTACTTTTGCAGTAGAGACATATAATGTAACATTAGATTATTATGCAGGAGATTAATATGGTAGAATATGTAATAGGAATTGTTTTAGTTTGTATAGGATTTATTATCCCTCCTTTAGATGGGGTTGAATATATTCTTATATTTATAGGTGGATATCTTTTTTTTAAAAAGTTTAATAAGGATAATGGTTTTGGAAGAAAATGAAAATAAAAAATTTAATACAACTAAAATAAAAGGTATTATAGGTTTAATTATATTTATAGGAACATTGCTGTACATGAAAATAGATAAAATATATGGTTCAGATCCCTTTGACAATTACACAACAGGTTTTTTAATTCTATTGCCAATAGGAGTTTTTTCACTATGGTTAATGAACGATTGGGCAAAAACTTGGTTTAGATAAAAATTAAAAAATTCGGGACAACTGATAACCATAACCTTTGTTCTCGTTCCCAGCTTTAAGTTGGGAACGCATACTTAAATAAAAACAAACGATGTGCAATAAATCTAGCACTTCATATGAAACCCAATATTTACATTATGACAATTTAGGAGTAGTCACAAAGATTAGCTTTAGACAAATTTGGAGATGATTTTGAAGAAGATTTAGCTATTAATAGAGGATTTACAGGACATGAGCATATAGATGACTTTGATTTAATGCATAGAAGAAAAAAATACTAAATGTCTCTTTTTTAACTTCGCGTGGTAGGGGTTTAGGATCCTAATATTGGTAGATTTGTTTCTATGGAACCGAATATACCTCATGTTTTTGATAGTCAAAGTTTTAATAGATATTCTTATACAATGAATAATCCATTAAAATATATTGATTTGAATGGATTTCATCCTGATAGTATAAATAGTCCAGAAAATACTTATGGAGATAAAGGACATGGAAAAGAGAATATAGGCTCGGGGAATAATGGAGATGGTGGAGGGGATTGGTACTCAAAATCAGTAGCTGTAGCAAAAAAGAAATATTTTGAAAGTATAGGAAAATATTTTGGTTCTGTGGCTGAAATGAATGCAAGAATAGCTGCAGGAGCATTTGAATCTGGAATGTCCTATGCTGATTATTCAAATTTGTTGTGGAATATTTCTATAAATGAAAATTTCTCAAAGGATATGTCGATTCTTATGAGTGTTTATAATAATATTGATGAAAATTTAAAAGCATTTTCTTTATCTGAAATACTTGGTGATGCTGAGAATAGGTTGGCTTTTGCACCTATTGCAATGCTAGTAGGAGCTTCAATAAATGTAGCTATTGAAGTTTATAGAAATGGATGGCAATGGGATAGAGTTGGTATTGCAGCACTTACTGGGGCATTACCTGGTGCATCAGTAACGCGATTAGGTGGAATTATGCTTGGAGGTATATCTAATGGAATTTATAACACATATGACCAACTTGATAAGAAAGGTACTGTTAATGAAAAAAAAGTATTAGGAGCTATTGCATTTGGTACAGGTGGGGCTATAACTGGTGGTACAATAGGTAAAAGTTTTGGAAATATATTAAAAAATCCAACTGAGAGGTATCTAAATAATACTGTTTTTAAAGGATTAGCATATAAGAATTCTAGAAAATTCACTAGAGAAGGATCTATTCTAGGAGCTATAACTGCGGGAGGTATCTCTAATTATGAATAAAATAATAATATTTTCAAGTAATGCTGAACTACTAACTTATTCATTGTTTTTTTGGATATTTTTTTTAGTAGCCATATTTTATTGTCCTTACATGATGTTCAGAAGTTATAAGTATGCTAAAAAATATGGATGGAAAAATAAAAATATTGAAAGTAAAGATTTTATGGATGGGAATCCATTATCAGAATTTATTTCAAGTACTCTAGCTTTTGTATGTGGATTAATATATTTTATATATTTTGATGAATTATTCATATATTTTGATTCAGTCATAGAATTTTTAAATAAATAAAAAATTTAGCTCGTTTGTCTTAAATTAGTTAGTTTGTATCATTATATCAACATTCAAAAAAGTAGTTTAGTTAAAGGTATTCATTCCCAAGTAAAACTTGTGTATAGCCAAGAGAGATAGTTTATATTCTGGAGACCCATATGAGAGTGGGGATGATGGTTTAAACAATAATTATAATTTAAATTCTATGGCTTCTCAATATCCAGGAATAGAATCTGGGTTGTTAGGTCCTATCGATTTTGTAATTGGTGCTGCAATTGCTATTCCTGCTAAATATTTAGGGTTAGTTACTAAAACTAGTCCTAAAATTGTAAAATCATTTCAATCAAGAAGAGCTGCTTTAAGAGCAGCTAAAAGAGATAGAGGACTACCAACTAGTCAAACGCATATTTCTCATAAAAAAATATAGCATCAACAAAAAACAAAGAAGCTTTAAATGCTGATAAAACAGAAATTGGTTATTCTTTTAAAAATAAAGGGCAACATGAAATTCAAGAACATACTAAAGGACATAAGTATAATGATGGTTCAGTGTATAATAAATCACATTTTCACAACGGTACAAAAGAAAAAATAGGGAAAAAAAGTTATGGAACACATTATGAATACTAAATTTAATTTAGAAGAGATACCTAGTTTAAAAAATAATTATAAGTATAATATACAGGGTTTAGAAGTAAATGATTTAAATGATGATTATTCTGTTAATATGCTTTCAAATTTTGAAAGATTACAAATTCAAGATTTATTTGAATTCATTAAGTACAAAGATATTTATTGTTTTTTGCACCTACCATATTGGCAAGAATCCAATAGAATAGTTAAATTTTATAAACTTAAAAAATATATACAGAAAAAAGAAGATAAAGAATTTGATTTTATATTAGAAAGTGAAATTGAAAATTCAAACTCTTTGTTATACTCTGGAATATTAAAAGTTACAAATGAAAACATTAGTGAATTACTAGATTTAATTGAAATTTGGAAAAGTGGTATTTTATTTTCTTCAAATGCAAGTGATTTTACAGATTTAATTTCATCATTAAACAATGTTTTAAAAAGGAATATGGAGTATAATAAAAGTAATAAAGCAGATATTATTAATTGTCTAATTTCTTATGATAATAATATTTCAATTATTTATCCTGAATGGTGGGATGAATATTATATAAATATATTAAATTTGAATAAATAAAATTAAGAAAATTAGAAAAATTAGGGTCAATAAATAACGATAACCTAGAAATTCTGATATAAAGAAAAAGTAAAAAACTATTTGATAATGTTTGCTGATTATTTATTTAATAGATATTTAAATAATACTATATTTAGAGGAAGGGCATTTAAAAATTCTAAAACATATAAGAAAGTGGGAGAAGTTTTATAACGTATTGTTGGGGGAGTAATTTAAACAATGAGTAATTTATTAGAGTTTACAAATATAGAATTTATATTATATTCTTTCTTTTATTTGATATTTTTTTTATCATTTTTATTCTATTTTCCATATTTAATTTATAAAAGTTATGTCTTTGCTAAAAAGTATGGTTGGAGAAATAAAAATATAAAAGAAAAAGATTTTCTTGATGAAACTCCATTAACAGAATTTATTGCAAGTGTTATAGCAATGATATGTGGGTTTTATATTTTTATTTGGGAAAATGGCTTTCTTAAATTTATTGATTCAGCAATACAATTTCTAGATATTGGGAGCAGGTGATAAAATAAAGGGGCAGGCAACTTTATTGAATTTCTTAAGTAATTTAAATCTACCTTTTTTCATTATCCTTAATAAAACTATGCCAATTATTATGTAGGAAAATCAATATATTAATACAACTTAATATATAATATAAAAAATTATATTAAGTGATGATATGAAAATTATAAAATCTGCAACTTTAAATGAGTTAGAAGTTAGTGAAGTTTTTGTTGAAGCAACATTTACTAAAGGTTTACCGAGTTTTACAATTGTTGGTATGGTTTCTACGGCTATAAATGAGTCAAAAGATAGAGTGAAGTCTGCGTTACTTACAAATGAATATAAGTTTCCACCAAAAAAAGTGACTGTTAATTTAGCTCCAAGTGAGATTAAAAAAACAGGTACTCACTTTGATTTATCTATTGCTTTATTAATCTCACTTTATGAAGAGAAAATAAAAGGCTTAGAGCAGTTTCATGTATTTGGAGAGTTGTCATTAAATGGGATTATAAAAGATAGTATCTCAATTTTTCCCATAATACTTTCCTTGGCTAAAAAAAGTATGATACAAAAGGTTTTAGTTTGTGAGGATAGTGCAAAAAAGATATCAAAAATACCAAATATAAAAATCTATTGTGTAAAAAATCTATTAGAAGCAATTGAGTTCTTTAAAAGTGAAGATAAGAGTAGATTTTTATATAAAAAACAATCTCTTGAATATAATAAATTAAAAATCAGAGACAAAGACTACTATTTTACAACAGAATATGAACAAGATTTTTTAGATATAAAAGGTCAAGAATATGCAAAAAGAGCTGCACTGATCTGCGCAGCAGGTAATCATAATATCATTTTAGAAGGAAGTCCTGGCTGTGGTAAAACTATGATAGCCAGACGTTTACCGTTTATTATGCCACCTATGAGTTTAGAGGAGATATTAGAGGTTGCCAAGCTTGAGGCCTTGAATCTAAAAGAGCCATCTTTTAAACCCCTTCGAATACAGCGAGCTCCCCACTGTACAAGTACAAAAGCATCGATACTAGGAGGAAATAGTTTAGGGGAGGTTGCCCTAGCAAACAATGGTTCGCTTTTCTTTGATGAATTACCACACTTTAGTCAATCTATCTTAGAAGCATTAAGAGAGCCTTTACAAGATCATAAGCTACTTGTCAGTCGTTCAAATTCAAAAATTATATATGACACAAAGTTTTTATTTATAGCTGCTATGAATCCTTGTCCTTGTGGTAATCTATTATTAAAAGAGAATAACTGTAGATGCAACGAATTAGAGATAAAAAGATACAAATCAAAACTTTCAGAGCCTTTCTTAGACAGGATTGATTTATATGTAATTATGAATGAATCAAATATAAATGATAAAAGCTCAATCAATTCAAGAAAAATGCACAATGATGTAATCGAAGCTTTTAAGATACAAAAGCTAAGGGGACAAAAAGAGTTAAATGGGAAGTTATCAGATGAAGATATAAAAAAGTATTGTGTTTTGGATGATCACTCAAAAGAGGTTTTAGAAAAAGCATCAATAAATTTTAATTTATCTTTTAGAAGTATAAATAAGATACTAAAAGTATCAAGAACAATTGCTGATTTAGATGGTTCAGAAAATATAAAATATAGACATTTGCTTGAGGCTTTGAGTTATAGAAGAAGATAAGTAGCTAGATTTTGATATAATAGTTTCTCAAAATAATTAGAAGGAAATTGATGAGTAAATGTGGATATGTTTCAGTTGTAGGTAGACCAAATGCAGGTAAGAGTTCATTATTAAATTGGTTAGTAGGTGAAAAGATTGCTATGGTTTCACATAAAGCTAATGCAACAAGAAAAAGATCAAATATCATTGTTATGCACAATGATGACCAAATTGTATTTGTAGATACTCCAGGACTACATGAAACAGAAAAACTTTTAAATCAGTTTATGTTAGACGAGGCTTTAAAAGCTATTGGTGATTGTGATTTGATTTTATTTTTAGCACCAGTAACAGATAAACTTACACATTATGAAAGTTTTTTAGAAAAAAATAAAAAAAATACAAAACATATTTTACTTTTAACAAAAATAGATAATGTTACAAACAATGAAGTTTTAGAAAAGATAAATGAATATGAAAAATATTCACAAAATTACGAAGCAATAATTCCTATATCAATTAAAAAACAAACTACCCATGCAGATATATTAGATGATGTTGTAAAGTATTTACCAGAACATCCATATCTTTTTGACCCAGAGATTATGACAACTGAGCATTTAAGAGATATCTTTAAAGAGTTTATTAGAGAATCTATTTTTGAAAATATTAGTGATGAAATCCCTTATGAAACTGATGTATTAATTAATAAAGTTGAAGAGAAAAAAGATATTGATGTAATAAAAGCAACTATTATTGTTCAAAAAGGTACACAAAAAGGGATGATAATAGGTAAAGGTGCAACAGCTATTAAAAGAATTGGAAAAGATGCAAGGCTAAAAATAGAAAAATTAACAGGAAGAAAGTGTTATTTAGAGCTGTTTGTATCTATTAAAAAAGGGTGGACTAAAAACAAACAAGGACTAAAAGAGTTAGGTTACGACGTAACTTTTTAATAAATAATAAAAAAATACACTTACTTAAACTATTTAAAATATAATTAATAATAAAATACCTTATTAGTAAAAATAAGGTGTTTATTATGGAATTATTAGAGATAAACTCCACCGAAAAAATTTTAGAAAATCAGGTAAAAAACTTTTTGCATACAAACTTAAAGTTAAAAGGTATAAAATTTTCTAGAAAAACTAGATATATCTACTCTTATGTTGAATCTTTATGTTTATATCAAATTATACTTTTTGAAGATGAGATTCCAGAATTTTTGTTTTTTAAAACTTCAAAAAAAAATGAAATATATCTATATAAAGATTATGCCGTCGTTTATAAGAATATGCAATTTTACTATTGTCAAAAGTTAGAAAATGCAATATCTATAAATGAAGTTATTAATTTTTTGCAAAAAAGTTTAAACTTAAATAATGTATATGTTATTGAAGATATTAGAATTGATAAAAACAAAAACTTAACTATACATAAGCCAATAAAATCAAATATATTAAAATACTTTTTAGGTTACTTTATTATTCTTATCTCTATTTTTTATTTTTATGAATTTAATACTTATAATAAAAATTCTGATTTAAAAGATATAATCACAAATACAAAAAATATTAAAGATGAGATTAAGTTTACTAGTATAAGTAAACTTGTTGAAGAACTGTTTGACCTTGCAAATAAAAATAAAGTAAACATCATGTCAGTTATTTTAAAAAATGCAAAACTAGATTTAAAATTGGAATCAAAAAGAAAAGATGCTATTTATAGTTTTTTTAATAGTATAAAAAAAGAGAGCTTAGAGGATATTACTTTTGATACAGAGAGTAAAAGGTTTATAGGTAATGTCACTATTAAAATTGATAGAAGATAAGTTTGAATCTTTATCTTTAAGATTAAAAATAGAGATATTTCTTTTTCCTTTAATTATAATTTTACTAATAAGCTATCTATTTTATGAAAATAAAAATGAATCTAAAAATATAGTTAAACTAGATAGAAATATAATAAATGTTAAGATGAAAGCTTCTTATTTAACTCTTTTAAAACAAATAGAAAAATTCTCATCACAAAACAATATCACAATTAATTTTATAAAAAGAGATAATAGTAATATAAAATTAGTACTTAGTTCAAGTCCCAAAAATTTATTTGTATTTTTAGATTTTGTTGAAAGATTTAATAACTTCTCAAAAATTGAAACTATGGATCTATCTCAAAACAAATTGTCTTTAGATATAAGTTTCAAAAAGTTTTACCAAAAAACTCCTTATAAAGCATCTAAAAATACAGATTTAAAAGTAAAAAAACAAAGTAGATTTATTCTAAATGCTATTGTAGATAATGAAGTTTTAATAAACAATGTTTGGATAAAAAAAGATGATTTTTTGGATGGATATAAGTTAGTTGAAATATTTGAAAACAAAGTGTTTCTAAAAAAGGATGATAAGAAAATTTTTCTAAAGTTACATAAAGATGAAAAAATTTGATTTTATAATTGATTATAGTTTTTTAAATAATTATGATATAAATACATTAAAAGAGAATCTTATCATTCCTTTGAAAAAAGAGGGTATATATTTTGATTGTTTGTATTGTGATAAATCAAATTTGGAGTTTTTAAAAGATACTAGTATTATA
Source organism: Halarcobacter sp. (assembly GCF_963676935.1). Taxonomy (NCBI): domain Bacteria; kingdom Pseudomonadati; phylum Campylobacterota; class Epsilonproteobacteria; order Campylobacterales; family Arcobacteraceae; genus Halarcobacter; species Halarcobacter sp. The sequence continues at coordinate 2,230,755 of NZ_OY781470.1, read as the reverse complement.
AGAAAAAAGTTAATTTTAAAAGAAGATATCTTATTTTTCTTAAGTGACATAGAAACAAGAAAGAAATTATTTAGTTTGTCTTTAAACTCAATATCAAAAGAGAATAGTAAAAGTGATTCTATAAAAGACTTTTTAATAATTTTATTAAAAAGTGCAATAGAATCTAGGTCAAGTGATATACATATTGAAAGTTTGGAAAAAACAACTAACATTAGGTTTAGAATAGATGGAAATCTAAAAATATTTTATACCTTTCATAAAAGTTTTTTAAGAGTTATTAGTTCATACATTAAAATGGTTTCAAAGCTTGATATCACACAAAACAGACTACCTTTAGATGGTTCATTTTCTATGAATTTTGAAAATAAAAAAATAGATTTTCGTGTTTCAACTATGCCTACAATATATGGTGAATCAATTGTAATAAGAGTTTTAAATAATACTTCAATGGCAAAAGATATCAAAAACTTAGGTTTTTCAGAATATATTTATAAAAAAATAAAAGAATCACTTTGTTTAACAAGTGGGTTAATATTAGTTGCAGGACCAACAGGGAGTGGTAAAAGTACAACACTATATTCAATATTAAATGAATTAAATCAAGAAAACAAAAAAATTATTACAGTGGAAGATCCAGTTGAATACAAAATAAAATATATACAACAAGTTGAGATTAATGAACCATTGGGAATAGATTTTAAAACTATTCTTAGAAATATTTTAAGACAAGACCCAGACATAATACTTATAGGTGAGATTAGAGATAAAACCTCTTTAGATTTAGCTTTACAAGCATCTTTAACTGGTCATTTAGTTTTTGCATCTATTCACGCAAATGATACTTTGGAAACTATTACTAGATTAAAAGATTTAGAAGCAAATGAATATCTACTTTGTTCTTCATTAAAGTATATATATTCACAAAGGTTGGTATTAAAAGTATGTAAAGAGTGCAATAAGAAAGGTTGTAGTAAATGCAACTATACCGGTTTTTATGGAAGATGTACAATTGCTGAGATATTAAAAGTAGAAAAAGAGATATTTTCATATATCTTAGATAATAAAAATATTGAGAACTATTTAGAAAAAATAGATTTTAAATCGATGATAAAAGATGGTGAAGATAAAGTAAAAGAAAATATAACTACATTAGATGAAGTCTATAAGGTTATAAATGTTTGAGCACAAATATATAATTACCTATCAAGAAGAGGGGGAAATAAAAGCAAAAAAAGTATTAGAAAATGTATTGCATAGTGACTCTTTACCAAATAATATAATCTCAATTAAGAAGTTGAATTTTAGTTTTGATTTAACTCCTACAATTAGTGAAAAAGATATAAAAAATAGATTGTATGAGTTAGACTTGATGTTATCTTCAAATATACTTTTAGATGAAGCTTTGAATATTTTGATTAAAAATGAAAAAAAGCAAGTAATAAAAAACTTTTTGAAAGATTTAAAAGAGGTTTTTTGCAGTTACGGTGATCTAAACTTGTATCTAAAAAAGTATAAGATTAATCCTTTAGTTAAATCCTTGTTTACTATAATTCAAGAGAGTGGAAACTCTATTTCAAATATAAAATTTTTAAGTCATACAATAAAAGAAAATTATGAGATAAAAAAAGAGTTTCTTAAAACTATGCTTTATCCTATAATATTGTTAATAACTTTTGTTTTATCTCTTATTGGGATATTTAATTTTGTTGTCCCAAATTTTGAATCTATTTTATTAAATTCGAATATCCAATTATCGTTTGCAACAAAAACTCTTTTTTTGTTAAGAGATGTTTTTTTTAAAAATATTTTAGAGTTTTTACTTTTTATAGTTTTATCTATATATTTGGTTTTTAAAGTTTATTCTAAAAATAAATCTTTGAGAAAAGTACTTGATAAAATTTTACTTTTTAATAAGTTATATGAAGTGAAACAATTGCATCTATTTTTCGTAGTTTTTGAAATTTTATTAAAAAACAATTTTGACTTAATTTATTCCATAAATAAAGCAAAAATTTTAATAAAAAATCAAATTCTTTTAGATAGAATTACTCAAATAGAATATCTATTGAAAAAAGGGAAAAGTGTTAGGTTTTCTTTCGAGTCATCAAATTTATTTGATGATGTTATATTAAGTTTAATTGAAACTGGTGAAGTTACTAATACTTTACCTAAAGTGATTAGTGAAATAAAAAATATTTACAAAAAAAGATTTGATGATAATTTAAAGATTTTTTCACTTTTAATAGAACCTCTATTTTTTATAATCATAATGGCACTAATCTTATGGCTTGTTTTTGCTATATTTGTTCCATTGTGGGATATGAATGATATGATTAAGGTTTAAAGAGGATAATAAATGAGTACTGAGATGGATTTTGAAAATTCTGTAAAAAATATATTAGAGTATATTGGTGAAGACGTTGATAGAGAAGGTCTTATAAAAACTCCAAGTAGAGTTAGAAAAGCTTTTGAGTTTATGTGTGGTGGTTATAAGCAAGACCCAAAAGAGATAATTAACTCAGCACTTTTTACAAGTTCAAATGATGAAATGGTTGTTATAAAAGATATTGAATTTTATTCAATGTGTGAGCATCATATGTTGCCAATAATAGGAAAAGCACATATTGCATATATTCCTGATGGAAAAGTGGTTGGATTATCAAAAATCCCTAGAGTTGTTGATGTATTTGCAAGAAGATTACAAATTCAAGAGCAGATGACAGAGCAGATTTGTGATGCACTTCATGAAGCTTTAAATCCCAAAGGTGTTGCAGTAATGATTGATGCAAGACATATGTGTATGGAGATGAGAGGTGTTGAAAAAATTTGTTCGACAACTGTAACTTCTGCACTTAGAGGATTATTTAAAAAAGAGAAAAAAACAAAAGATGAGTTTCTTTCAATTGTAGCTCAATCTTTGCATAAATAAATATAAAATGTTTACTAAATAGTAGAAAGAGGTAAGCTTATAGTAAAAACAGCTCCTGTATAGGTTTTATTATTATAAGTAAACATTTTATTATCTACCCAAATTTTGCCACCCATATGTTTTGTAATCATCTCTTGAGACATATAAAGTCCCATACCTGTTCCTACACTTTGATGTTTTGTAGTAAAATATGGTTCAAATACTTTATTTAAAATTTTTGTAGGAATGCCACCTGCTGTATCTTTTATTTGTATTATTAGATTATATTCATTATTGTAAGTTTCAATAAATATAATTTTATCAGTTGTTTGATTTTTATTAAAACTATCTTTTGAATTATTGAAAATATTAATCATAACTTGCAAAAGAGCATTGCTGTAATTATAGATTTTAAACTCTTTTATATCAGTGATGAAATTAATAGAATCTTTTTCAAAACTATTTCCTATCACTTGTAAACTTTTGTTGTAGATATCATTTATATAAAAATGAGTCTTTTTTTGATCAGGTTTAAAAAAACCTCTAAAATCTTCAATTGTTTTAGATAAGTATTGAGCCGAATTATTAATAATTTCCATCGTATTATCAATATCTTTATATGAAGTTTGTCCTAAGTCATTTTGTAGTCTCAAAGCAGTTGAAACAGTAGATATTGAAGATAAGGGCTGTCTCCATTGGTGAGAAATATTTTGTAAGATTTCATCCATTGCTGACATTTTTAATTCTTGCATTAAAAGTTTGTTTTCTTTCTCTTTTTTTGTTACATCTGTAACTGTTGTTATAATTGTTTTTTTATTATTAATATTTCTAAATGGAGATGTTTTAAAGTTTAGAGTTATTCTTTCGCCATTTTTTTTATTAATTTCAAACTCTCCACTTTCATGTGTTTTATTTTTTGAATAAAGTGATTTAATAGCTTTTTGTACTATTTTAGTGTTTTCTCCAAATATTTTTGTTGCAATTTTTTCAATTGTATTTATATCTTCTAAACTAAATCCAGTTAGCTTTTTAAAACTTTTATTTATCAGTAATACTTTTCCCTCTTCATTAAATACAATAATAGCTATTGGTGTTTTATCAAGTAAGTCTTCTAAGTTTTCAAGATTTTCTCTATAGTTTTTTAAAATATATAGTGTAAAAAAATATATAAGAGGAGTAACTAAAATTAAATATAACCATTCATCATTTTTTAATAGGAAATCTTGATACTCTTTATTCCTAACTAAGAATTCTATAGTAGCATCAAAAAAAATAAAAAAAAGAAAAGTAAATATGAAATATATTAATGATAAAAAAAATGCAAATTTTTTGTCTTTCAAATTCTAACCTTTAGTTAGAATAATTATATCATTTATTAAATAAATTACAAAAGAATTATTTTTGCAAGCATAAGAAAACTGAAAAAACCAACAATATCTGTAACTGTAGTTAGAAGTACTGTACTCCCTATTGCTGGGTCTATCTCCATTTTTTTTAGTAGTAGTGGTATTGAAGCTCCAAAAAAACCTGCACTAAAAAGATTTATTATCATGGAAAGGGCAATTACTAATCCTAATAAAGCTGTACTAAACCAAAGCCAAGCTATAAGACCAATTACAATTGCAAAAATAAACCCATTTGCCAAGGATATAAAAACTTCTTTTTTTATTGCATCTTTACTATTATCAAAATCAATCTCACCAAGAGCTAACTGTCTTACCATAACGGCTAATGTCTGAGTTCCTGCATTTCCACCCATAGATGCAACTATTGGCATTAAAATAGCCAATGCAACATAAGCTTCAATTGTTTTATCAAAAAGTCCAATAACAAGTGAGGCTAAAATAGCAGTTGCCAGATTTAGAAAAAGCCAAAATGCTCTTTTTTTAGCTGTTGTTAGAAGATTGTCTTCATGCTCAAAATCATCATCAACCCCTGCTAATTGGTACATTTGTTCAGTTGCATTTTCTTCAATTACATCTAAGATATCATCACTTGTAATTCTACCTACTAAAACCTCATGATAACCCACAACAGGCACAACATTTAGGTCATATTTTTCAACAAGTTTTGCAACTTCATCAATATGGTCTTTATCATGAACAACAAAAGGTTTAAATTTTATCTCATCATGTTCTTCTAATAACTCTTCGTATGTTTTATTAAAATCAAAAATTATCAAATCTTCTAAAAGAATTGAAGCAATAAGTTTTTTATCTTCATTTATTACATAAACTTGATGAATATTTTCAAGTTCATCTGTCTCTTTCCCTTGACGTAATCTATTAATTGAATCTTGTATTGTTTCATTTAATTTTGCAGAAAAAAGCTCAGTTTGCATATATGAACCAGCTTCATCCTCATGGTATCTTTTTAGCCAGTTAATCTCATGCTTATCTTCTTCTTCAAGACTTTCTATAATCTCATTGGCTTTTTCTTCATTAAATTCTTCAATCTCTTGAATAATATCTGTAGCATCATCGGAATCAAGTTCATCAACTACATCAGATAGTCTTTGTGAAGTTAGATGTTCATATACATCATCCCTTAAGTTATCGGGAAGTTCAAGAATAACTTCCCCAAGAATTTCATCTGGAATCTCTTTTAGAACATAAAAGAAATCATCTTCAGATTCATTTTCTATTTTTTTTAAAGAGTATGCTATATCACTTGGATGAAGCTCATTTAGATTCTCTAAAAGCTCATGTGGATTTTTTATAGCATTCTCAATTGGCATCAAATCTCCTTAGGAATCAAACTACTTGTTGAAGCCATTCTATCTAATTTTGTAGCTTCTCTTCTATTTTCATCAGCTACAACTGCATTTAGTTTTTCAATAGTAATTTTTGCATTAGCAATAAATGTACGTTTTGCTTTCCCTTTTAATACAATTTTTTCTGGTTTCTTAATTATTTTTAGTGGGTTTAGAGCTCTACCGTTTCTATAAACACCAAGGTGTAAATGTGGACCAGAACTTAATCCTGTACTTCCAACATAACCAATTAATTCACCCCTTTTTACCCATCTTCCTCTTTTTATACCACTTCTAAATCTACTTTGATGGGCATACAATGTTTTATATCCATTTGGGTGTCTTATGATAATAGTATTTCCATATCCACCTCTTCTTCCTACAAACTCAACTCTTCCTTCTCCAGCAGCATAAATTTTTCTACCTCTTGGTGCTGCAAAGTCTGTACCAAGGTGAGCTCTATATCTTTTTAAAACAGGATGCCATCTTTTTTTAGTAAAAACACTTGATATTCTTGAATAAGAAAGAGGTATTTTGAAAAAATAGATTTTTGTAAAAGCTTTTCCAGTTTGATCATAGTATTTGTCGTTGTCATCATTTTTAAATCTATAATATTTTTTCCCTGCAACTTCAATCATTGCTGCTTTTATTTCTGGTTGTCCAAAAGGTTTTCCTAATAACTCTTTTTGTGTATATTCAATAGCGACAAAATCACCTTTTTGCATCCTTCTAAAGTTAACAGAAGCTTTAAATATTGATTTTAAATGAGCAGCTAGTGCAGCATTTCCAGTTGCTTGTTGCAATTCATTTGATACAGATGTCATAATTGGTATAGCTATTGTTTCTGTATATTCTCTATAACTAATAGGTAGAGTTTCAAATTTATATGTATCATCTACGTCTTTATATACATGAAGTTGTATCTCTTCCGATATAGGGATTAATACTTGATTAAGAGTACCATCTTCATTTTCCATTAAATAGAAATATCTATCGGCAGTTATCTCTGAACATAACTCTTTATCCTCTTTTTCTAAATCAAAATATAAACTTTGAGGAATTGAATATTTATCTAAAAAAGTTAAAAATGTTTCACCCATTGGCCATTTAGCCTCTTTAACTTCAGTAGAAAACAGTGATGTGATTATTAAAAAAAATGCGAGAATTATTTTAAACATAGACCTTCTTTATTAAAAAATTAGAAGCATTATTATACAATTGCCCAACTAAATAAAATATAAATTTTTAAGGGTTTTTTTGTGAAAAAAACATTACTGTTTCTAATATTAATTATAAATGTGCTAGCAGCTGATTTAGTAGATGTGTATAGAAGTGAAGGCTTAGAAGCCGTTAAAGAAGAGCTTGAAAAAGAGCTAATGAAAAAAGAGTATTGGCAAAAGTATTTAGCAGATAAAAGAGTCGACTATGGTTATTATGAGTCAAAGAAATATTTAATATTAACTCAAAAAAGAAGAAAAGAGATTACACTTTTTGAGGTAAATAAAAATAGTTATAATATACTTTTTAAAGATAGTGTTATAGTTGGTGAAAAAGACGGAGATAAACAGGATGAAGGGGATTTGAGAACTCCAATTGGTGTTTATGATTTAACAAATAAGCTAACAAAGCTTGATGATTTTTATGGTCCATTAGCATTAGTTACTTCTTATCCAAATACCTTTGATAAGATACGAAATAAAAAGGGTTCAGGTATTTGGATTCATGGTATGCCTTTAAATGAAGAAAGGGAAAGTTTTACAAAAGGGTGTATAGCTTTAGATAATCCAAAATTAGAAGAGTTAGATAAAAGTATCGATTATGATAAGTCTATTTTATTGATTAGTGAAACGGTACCTAGAAAAGCATCTAGAAATGAGATAAGTGTTATTTTGTCTTCGATATATAAATGGAGAGATGCTTGGAAAAAATCTGACTTGGAAGAGTATTTAAGATTTTATTCTGATTCATTTAAAAGACATGATGGAATGGATTTAGAAAGATTTAGAAATTATAAAGAACGTATTTTTTCAAAAAAAGAGAAAAAAACAATTTTGTTTTCTAATATAAATATTGTACCTTATCCAAACGCTTTAAATAAGAACATGTTTAAAGTTATTATGGATGAAGATTATAAAACAAAATATTATACTTTTGTAGGAAAAAAAGAGCTATATATTGAAGTAAAAGATAATCAAATAAAAATCTTAGCTGAGGGTTAAAATTAAGCTTAAGAGCTTTTTGGATATAATCGCAAAACTTTAACAACCATATTTAAGGCGAAAAATGCAAAAAGAAGAGATGAATCTTGAAGAGATAGCATTAGCTCACTCTTTAACACTTGAAGAATTAGAGAATATCAAAGAAATTTTAGGAAGAGATCCAAATTATGTAGAGATTGGGATTTTTTCAGCAATGTGGTCTGAACATTGTTCTTACAAATCAAGTAAAAAGTATTTAAACGGTTTCCCAACAAAAGCAGAATGGGTAATTCAAGGTCCAGGTGAAAATGCAGGAGTTATCGACATTGGCGATGGTTATGCAGCTGTATTTAAAATGGAATCACACAATCACCCATCTTTTATTGAACCTTATCAAGGTGCAGCAACAGGTGTTGGTGGAATTATGAGAGATGTATTTACAATGGGTGCAAGACCTGTTGCATCAATGAACTTGATTCAATTTGCAGGAATTGAAGGTGATAGTGAAACTGCCCAAAAACATAGATTTCTTTTAAGAGGTGTTGTTGCTGGTATCGGTGGTTATGGAAACTGCATGGGTGTTCCAACTATTGGTGGACAAACTAACTTTGAAGAGTGTTATGCAGGAAACAATCTTGTAAATGCATTTAACTTAGGGATTGCAAAAGCTGATGAGATTTTCTTAGGAATTGCTGAAGGTGTTGGAAATCCAGTTATGTATGTTGGTTCAAAAACAGGTAGAGATGGACTTGGTGGTGCTGTTATGAGTTCTGCTTCTTTTGATGAGGATTCAGAATCAAAAAGACCAACTGTACAAGTTGGGGATCCATTTACTGAAAAACTACTTTTAGAAGCTTGTTTAGAACTATTTAAAGAAGATTTAATCATTGGTATTCAAGATATGGGTGCTGCTGGACTTACTTCATCATCTTTTGAGATGGCAGGAAGAAGTGATTCGGGTATGATTATGCACTTAGATAAAATCCCAGCAAGAGAAGAGGGGATGACTCCATATGACTTTATGCTTTCAGAATCTCAAGAAAGAATGCTTATTTGTGCTAAAAAAGGTAGCGAACAAAAGATTATTGATATCTTTGAAAAATGGGAATTAGATGTAGCAGTTGTAGGTGAAGTAACTGATACTGGAAATATGGAACTTTTCTGGCATGGGGATAAAGTAGCTGATATTCCAGTTCAACCAGTTTCTGAAGAAGCACCTATTTTAGATAGACCAGTTGCAAAACCAGCTTATTTAGAAGATATTGAAACTGTTGATATGAGTAAAGAGGTTTCAAATCAAGAAGCATTTGATGCACTTTTTTCTGATATGGAAGTTGTTGATAAATCTTGGGTTTATGACCAATATGATTCAATGGTACAAACAAATACAGTTAAAGGACCAGGGAAGCTTGATGGTTCAGTAATTAGAATCAAAGAGACTGGAAAAGCTTTAGCTATGAGTGCTGATTGTAATACTAGACAATGTTATATTAATCCTGAACTTGGAGCTGCTGCAGCAGTTATGGAAGCAGGAAGAAATGTTGCTATGACAGGAGCAGTTCCTAAAGCAATTACTGATTGTCTTAACTTTGGTAATCCTCAAAATCCAGAAGTTATGTGGCAATTTGCCCAAGCTTGCGAAGGTATTAAATCTGCTTGTAAAGAGTTAAATACACCTGTAATTGGTGGAAATGTATCTTTATATAATGAAACAAATGGTGTTGGTGTTTTCCCAACTCCTGCTATTGCTATGGTTGGTGTTAATGATGATGCTAACAAAGTCTTACCTTCATCTTTCCAAGAAGAGGGAAATTATGTTTATATTTTAGGTGATACTAAATCTGAATTTGGTGGGTCTTTATATCTTAAAAAACTATATGGAAAAGTAGCAGGAGTTCACCCTGAAGTTAATTTTGAAAAAGAATTAAACCTTTGGAATAGCGTAATTGAGGCAAATAAACAAGGTTTATTAAAAGCTGCTAAAGATGTTAATGTTGGTGGATTAGCTATAGCATTAGCAAAAATGGCAGTAGTTGGGAATAAAGGCGTTGAAGCTACTATCTCTTTAGATTCTGAAAAAGATATTTTTTCAGAAACATTAAGTAGAGCATTAGTTGAAGTAACTCCTGAAAATTGTGAAGCATTTGAAAGACTTTGTGATAATAGAAAAATAGCCTTTACAAAACTTGGGTTAATTGGTGGAGGAAAAATCTCTGTTAATGAAGTATATGTTGAGTTAGATAAAGCAAAAGATATCTATTTTAACAAATTTAAACAAGTTATTGAACAAGATTTATAAGAAGAGTTGAGGTTTAACCTCTACTCTCTATAATCGAATCTGCAAGTTTTGCAAACTCCAGTTGTGTAATCTTTAAAGTTTTACTTTTTAACGTCTCTATTGATAAACTATTTTCTACCATAATTCTAGCAGCATTACTATAATCATTTCTATTTTTTATTAGATAAATTATTTGATGAATTTGTTCATTTAAATTTAGCTCTTCAGCACTATTATAACTCATCATCGTAACCTTGTTTGTATCCGTGAGAATTGTTGTAATCTTCATCATAAACATCATCATATTCACTATAATCATAATCATCATAATCTACAGTGAAAATCTTTGGATAACCTAACTTTTGAAGCTCTGAATCAATATTTTCTTCAGAAATTCTATTTTTAACTCTTTTCATGATATAGTCGATATCTTCTTCTTTTATATCGTTTGCTCTTAATTCGTAAATAATAGATTCCATTTTCCCTTTTCCTAATTTACAAAATCTATTTTTTTAAAATTAGCAAATCTGCTAATTTAACAACATCGTCTAATGTAAGTCTTGCTGTTCTAGAAACAACATCTTGTAATTTTAAGTTATTACTCAAAATTAAATTTATAGCCCCATTGAAATCACGTCTGTTTTTTATAAAACTTGTAATCTCATAAACAAGTTTGTTAATAGGCTCTTCGACTTTATATCTATTTAACATCTCATCATAATAAGATGCCATAGCTTACTCCTATAAATAAGACAATAAACATTAGTAGTTTAGTGGAAAGTTTTGATGTTAAAAAGTTTTAACATTTATACTTCTTTTAACTCTGTACTAAGTTTAATCTGTTAGTATAAATGTACTCTTCAAATGAGTACAACATACTCCTGAAAACTTTATATTATGCACGGCCAAATGCTTACAAGTTTTCAGGAAACCTAATTTTGTATTAAAATTATAAAACAAAATAAAAATATTTTTCCTAAAACAAATCTTAAAATTTTTTTAGCTACTTACATCAACCTATTTAAGGGCTATTTAGCCATATATAAAAAAATATTTTTCAATATTTTGAAAAAGTTTTTTATAAAAAAATCTAAAAAATTTAAATTTTTTAGATTTTTGGTCTTAATTGGTCTTTTAAAGTAGCTAAATCCCCTAACACCCACACGTCAGTGATTTTATCTTCATTAAATCTAAAAAATGAAGCACCATTGTATTTTATTCTTTTATTTGTTGCTTCAAAGTCAAATAGTTTACCTCTATGGGTACCATTATATACTGCTCTTACTGCTACTATTCCATTTTCCTCAATAATTGTTTCAATACCATGGTATAGATTTGGAATACCATTTAAAATATTAGTCATATAATTTTCAAACTCTTTTTTCCCTTTTGTTTCAATATTTAGTGAACCTCTAAATGTAATATTATCATCAAAAAGTACATCAATTAACTCTTTGTTTTGTTTATTCCATAACTCTTCATAATATTTTTTAACTAAATCTTTATTATTAATTTTTTTCATCACTTCTTTCTTCTATATATAAACTTTTTAACATATACAACATTGATTTAACAGATTTAATAGAGGCTGTTTCCTCTACAGTATGATAACCTGTAGTTGGTATTTGCAATGTTGTACCTTGAATCTTACCTTTTGATTCTTTTATAATTCTTCCAAGCTCTGTACTACCTAATGATAATAAAGGCTTTTGATTTTCATATAATATTTTATTCTTTTCTTGGATATAAGAATCTTTACAAGAGAAATTAATATTATTTTTATGACAAAAATTCTTTAAAATCTTTAATAATGGTGACCTAAATCTCGCATTTGCATCTCTATTTCTTAATACAATCTCTTGTAAAGAAGCCTCTTCTCTACTATTATATGGACTTGTATCTAATACTAATAATTCAGATGTTGTAATATCATTTTTTCTAAACCAATCTAATACGAATCTCCAACTTCTTCCTGCTTCTTCTTGTGCAGTAAAGAATGCTGTACCTTGAAATCCATGTTGATAAAGATATATAATAATTGCTGCTGATAAAACGTTATCTAGTTGTGCTGAAATAAGTTCATCACTAATCTCTAATTTGTCAACAAATGCTATTGGTGTACCTGGTAAAAGGTGTTCAAGATTATCAATTTTAAACATTAAGTTATTGATTTTCTCATTCATATAAACTTTACTAATCTTACCAATTCCTAAGTAACTTCCTGACCAAGGTTCATAAGCTTGCACAGGTTGATTTAGAAATCTTGATGAGATTTGTTGGTATGTTTGTTCTGAGACAGAGTTACCTTTTAAGTCAATTCTATTTTTTGTTTGAAATGCTGCAAATTGAAACTCACTAGGACCTGTACAAACTAAACCATGTCTATCTATATGGGCACTTAGTATGCCATTGTTTGGTTGATTACCTTGTGCAACTAAAAGTCCATCATAATAATATGTATCAATACCTAATTCATCTAATTCTCTTTTTAAATATAGAAAAAAGGAGTGTTCATATCCTATTACGGATGGAACTCTTATAAGTTGTTTTAGTGTGTCTAAAAAGTCTGTAAATCCATCAATATTTTCAATTAATTCAGAAGATTTTTTAACAGACAATTTTCTAAATTTCATCTTGTCCCTCGAAAAATAATATGTAGAATAAGGTATTAACTTATTCTACTGGTTGTTGTTTACTTTCTTCTTCTTCAACTTTTGAGTTGCAGTTATAAAGTTTTTCATCACAAGTTGCTACACATTCATCTACATTTGATGTAGTCTCTTCACAAATAACTAGACATTCATCGTATGCTCTTTCGCATGCTGCATATTTATCTTCAATTGTTTGACTCTCTTGTGCTTGCATTAAAGAACAAACAAAAAATAATGGAAGAATTAATTTTTTTAACATTTAAATACTCTCCTAAAAAAAGTATAATCTAAAGTACAAATGTACAACATAATTGAAAACATTTTAATGCACGGCCAAATGCTTATTTAGGTTTTCTCTGAAACATATTAAGGTATATTCCTTATTCTACTTCGGAATTATAAATCAAAAAAAAAGAAATAAACTAAAAATAAACTTAAGCTGTTTTTCCTCAATTAAAAAGTGGCTTTTTTAGGACATAAATTTAAGAAAAAGAATTAACTTTTTTGAATTTTATTTTTTGAAAAGTGGGTGTTTTTTATAAAAAAGTTGAAATTTTATAAAAAAACACCATTTTTGAGATAATAAATTGCAGGATATGCACTAACAATTATTAAATATAAAGTAAGAAAAATTATTGAGTATTTGTAATATTTTTTAGTATCAATTTGTATTTTTAAAACTAAATTTACAATACCAATAATAAATCCAAAAAAGGTTCCTAAAAATAATAAAGCATAAAGTATATAACCTACATAATGATACTCTTTTTGTAACATACAAAAAGGACAATGGTGTGTGGGAAGTTCATATATATAAGTTCCAAAAAACAGTATCAAACTAATAATTGCTAATATTAAGAAAACCAAATTAAAGATGAGATAAAAGTAATCGTTTTTTAGCTTGTAAAAGATTAATAAAAGTGCAAAACATAGATAAAAACCTATAAGGATATGGTCTCCGTATTCAAAAAAGACAGAAGATAAATACGAGCCTTCACTATTTGAATATAAAGTTCCACAACAACTAACTAATTTATCTACATCAATTGAACTAAACATTGTGATCTCTAAAATAATTTCAAATAAGAGTAAAAAATATATGAAAAGATAAAACCCAAATTTCAACTTTGTATATTTTAAATTTTCAGTTTTCAAATCAAAGTTATGAATTACAAGCCAAAATCCAAAGAAGTAGATATTTATTAGTTTAAACAAAAGAAGATATATACCATAACTTGTTGCATCTACAACTCCTGCCGCACACATGGCACCTGTAAGTACATTTGATATTTTATCAAGGGTAAAAATAAAAAATATAAAAAGTAGTATTTTTACAAATAGTATATATTTGATAATAGTAGCAGTTAAAAAACTTTGTGTTTCTAATTGATATTGTTTTTTTGATGTTGAGTTTATATCCCAATTAAAAAATATCTTTATACTCAAAAGAAAACTTACACTTCCAAATAATAGAAATATAGAGTTTAAAATGATTATTGTTAAAACTTCAGGAGATAATATCACTTTACAATCTCTCCATTTGAAAGTTCTATAACTCTATCAACAAAATCCAATTTAAAAAAAAGTGGGTCGTGAGTAGCTACGATTATGGTCTTGTCATCACTTTTTAATTCTTTTAAAATAGAGATAAAGTGTTCAGATAACTCCTTATCTAAGTTTGCTGTTGGCTCATCAGCTATTACTATTTTTGGATTATTTATTTGACTTCTTGCAATAGCAACTCTTTGTTGTTCCCCACCAGATAGATTTTTTACAATTGCATCACTTTTATGTTCAATTTTAAATTTTTTCATAACATTATTCAAAAGTTTTGATGCCTCTTTTTCACTAGGATTTTGTGGGATTAGAGGAAGTAAAATATTCTCTTTTACGCTTAAGGTTGGGATTAAATTATATTTTTGAAAAATAAAACCAATATCTTCTCTTCTATACATTGAAGCAAAATTATCAGGTAGTTTTGAAACTCTTTTATCATCAACTATTACTTCACCTGTAGTTGGTTTTGATAATGAAGCAATAAGTGAAAGAATTGTACTTTTCCCACTTCCACTTGCACCTTTTAAAACTATTAACTCTCCTTGTTTTATTAAGAGATTTATATTATTTACTGCACGAACTATATTATTTTTGTTTATTTCATAGTTTTTTGTTATATTTTTTAATTCTATCATTATCTTATCACTTTATCTGTTTCAATAGTTGCACTTCTCCATGAAGGAACAATTGTTGCTGCAATATATATTGGGACACTTAGAAAAAACACTAAAAATAGGGTATTAAAGTCTAATACAAAAGGTAGTTCAAAAGAGGTTTTTAATTGTGAATAACCTGTAAAAATCTCTTTTAATAAAGGGGCATTTAATATATATACAAATCCAAAAGCGAAAAATATACCTAAGATATATGCCGTGAATGAGATAATAAAACTTTCATAGAATTTTTCTTTTAATACATCTTCTACTTTCCATCCAATTGCTTTTAAGACACCAATCTCTTTTTTCTCTTCAGATGTTAATCCACTAGCTTTGTCATAAATGATTATAAAAAAAGTAAAAATCGAAATGATAAAAAGAGCTAAAAATAATCCACCTTTATAGTCAAAAATATTTTGATAACTTATCTCCAACTCTTTATTTGTAATCACTCTTGTATCTGGAAAAAGCAGTTTTATTTTGGATGCAATTGTAAATATCTCTTCAGGGTTGGCAACTTTTACTACTATATCAGTAGCTTTATTTTGATCCATTCCAAATATTTCTAAAGCTAACTCTTTTGGTAAAACAATTGTATCATTTGATTCTAATTCTAAATTATCTTGGAAAACACCTGCAATATTTACTTTTTTAAATTTTCCATCAGGTTTTATAAAATTAAAATACTCTTTATAATAGTTTTCATGTAGTATTTTTTCTACACCTTTACCTATAATCATAGATGAATTTTCTTCAAGTTCTGAAAAATCTACATCTTTAACAAGTTTGTTTAGTGAGTTTTTGTATTGATTTTCAAATTCGTCTATTCCTATTACAGAAAAATTAACACCTGCATTTTCAAAATAATAATATCCCCAAACTCTAGCAACAGCATCTGAAACCCCTGCAATATTTAAAATCTCATCTATGGCATCAACATTTATATCATAATGTCTCCCTGCTTTTACCTTTTGTACAGTTATTTGGGGAAGTGACTTCAATGTTGTATTTAGTTCATATTTAATTGAATTTGAGATAAAAAAAACTGAACATAATAAAGCAGTTAAAAATGTAAAAACAAAAAGTATAAAGAGGTTTTTAAACTTTTGTCTAAGAATAGAGTTAATGGCATATTCAATAAGATAGATATTAATTTTATTTTTCATTTAGAATCTTTGAAGGGGTATTTTTTAAGATATGGGAATAAGAATAAACAAATGTTGTGGGAAAATACTCTTTTAATTGAGGGTCTTCTTTTAATATATTAAAAGTATCACTTAGTGTTCTATGTCTTATATACATAGCTTCAGTAGATATTGCTAAATCAGGAAGTTCTAGAACTGATACTAAACTATTTTTATCAATTATATCTTTAGTCTTAAGTGATTTATTTATAAATAAATAAGTCACTTCAACAAATGTAAAAAGAATTAAAAAACAAAGAATAGAAAATAGATAAAAAGTTTTTTTATTCATCTAATTTATATATTTCCTCTTCTTTTAATTTATCAAATTCAATTATCAATTTTCCACTATGGTCAGCTTTAAAAGTTTCAGCATCTTCAAGTCTTTCAAAAGGTATTAACTCATGCCCCATGGGACCATAAACATCTGAACCTATCACATAATAAGCTTTTGCACCATCTATTGCTTCTTGTGAATAATAATCTGTAACAAGTATTTGTTTAATATTATCATTATTTACCATATGATTGTTTGAACTAATCCATCTTTTAGGATCAAAATAAAATTTCATTAAATCTTTTACCCCATCAAAAGAGAATTTGTGTTCATGATTTCCATGTGAATAGATAATTTGTGCTGCCCATCTTGGATATTTAGCTACAAACATCCCACATACTGGACATTTCTCATCTTCTTCTACTACAACTCTATTTTTTATAGAATCTAAATCTCCAAATCTTTTTACATCCCATATATACATAGCTACAGTTTGTAGTTGAGACTCTTTTAATTTTTTGCATAGATTATTATTTATAATATCAGCTTTTAATTCATTTATCTCCAAATAATCAGTAGGGTCTATATCTTGTGAACATCTTTTTTCAAATATTTTTTTACCCTTAGGATATATTTTTTTCATATTTATTGTTTTTTGTTTTTTATAATCAGCTTTTAAAGTTTTTTGACTTAATTTTATTGCATCTTCAAAACTAATAATTTTTCCATTATATTTTTTTATAAAATCTTTAGCATCTTTTTCTTTTTTAAAAGCAATCTTACTCTCATTGGCTAACAAAGGTTTAACTTTACTTCCTACTACATAATAAGCTTTTGCTGCATCAATATATTTTTCAGAACTCCAATCTATAACTTGTACATTGTTTAAATCAATTCCATACTCTTCATTATCTTTTACAAGAAAAGTTATTGAAGCATATTGTCTTTTTCTTCCATTATTTAAAGTTGAGACAAATGAGGTTTTATAGTTTTCTTTTAAATTAAAACCTGAAATAGGGCACCAAAATCTTTCATCTCCACTTTGAAAATAATCTACATCATTTGTTGCTTTAACTGAAAGTGGATTAGCATATATAGATAAAGATAAATATAGTAAGATTAAGAGTGTTTTTTTCATTTATGTCCTTTATTTTAAAAGTTAAATAGTATCAAATAAGTGTTAATTTTTAGTTAATCAAATATTAGAAATTAACATTAATTTAACTCTTTAATTATATTATTTTAAGAAATCAATACAAGGGAAGAATATGAAAAAAATGGCTATGTTTTTACTTTCTATACTTGCTATTTCAATTACATTAAATGCAAGTGATATGAAAAAACCAAAGATGGCATACCAAGCTGTACCTGCACAAAAAGCAACATTAGTTCAAAAAGGTGAAGAGAAAAATTATTGTCCAATATGTGGTATGACTTTACCAATGTTTTATAAAACAAATCATGCTGCAAAAGCTGGTGATACGCATAAACAATATTGCTCAATACATTGTATGGTTGAGGATATTGAGTTAAACGGAGCAAAATTAACTGATATGAGTGTTGTTGATAATAAATCATTAAAATTTATTAGTGTTAAAGATGCTTTTTATGTTGTTGGAAGTTCTAAACCTGGTACGATGACAATGACTAGTAAATATGCATTTAAAGATAAAGCAGATGCACTAGCTTTTCAAAAAGAAAATGGTGGTGAGATTAAATCATTTGACGAAATATATGCAATAGTAGCAAAAGGTTTAGAAAAAGAGAAAGCTATGATTGCAGCAAAGCAAGCTAAAATGCAAAAAATGGGTGAAAAAGTTTATAATAAAATGTGTAAAAAAACTGATATGACTTTTGATTCAACTGCACAAGCAAAAGCTTATGTTGCTAAAAATCAATTATGTGGAAATATGAAAGGTAAAAAACTACAAGCTGTAGGAATATATTTATCTAGAAGATAAAAGAGGTTTTTTACCTCTTTTAAAATACATGAACTCTATTTCTACCTGATTCTTTTGCTTCATATAAAGCTTTATCTGCATTTTTTAAAACATCATCAAATTCTTGTTCATTGTTTCTAAAACTACTAACTCCCATAGATACAGTAACATTTTTTACTTTTGTGAAATGGAAGCTTTCCACCTCTTTTCTTATTTTTTCAGAAATAGATTGAGCTATTGCTAAATTATTTGTATCTAAAATCAATACAAACTCTTCTCCACCCCATCTAGCAAATAAGTCATCAGTTCTGACTTTACTTGAGATTAGTGATGATAACTCTTTTAATACTGAATCTCCAATATCATGACCAAAGGTGTCATTTATTGATTTAAACTTATCAATATCTATTATAGCAACACAATACTCTTTAGATAAAAAGTTTTTATTTATCCTTTCAAATAAACCAGCTCTGTTTAATACTTTTGTCAAGGTATCAAAAAAAGCTTTTTTATGTAGGTTTTTATTGCTAGTACTTAATTTACTATTTTGTTCTCTCAAGTTTTCCAATAAGATATTAAAAAATCTTGCAACAATTCCAACTTCAGTATCTCTTTCTTCATAAACCTTTTTTTGAACATTCCCAGTTTTCATAATACCTATAATACTCTCAATAGTCTCAACCCAAGGAAGTCTTGCATTGTGTTCACTTGTGTTTAAACCTAATACTTCATGTTTCTTTCTAACTCTTAAAAGATTTAATTTGTATAAAAATAGAAATAGTATAAGTCCTAAAATGAAAGAAAAAATAAAAGCACTCAATACACCAATTGTTTGAATTGTAATAAAGTCTAATCTTGACATACCATCTGTTGGCATAGCAAAAATACCAACAGCAATAGTTCCCCACGCACCTGCAAATCCATGGATGCTTATTGCACTTAATGGGTCGTCTATTTTTAGTTTTTTTGTCAAAAATTGGTCTGAAAAGTGCATCACAAAAGTTGATATAAATCCAACAAAAGCTGACTCATAAAGATTTAATGAATTACAACCTGCTGTAATACCAACTAACCCAGCGATAATACCAAAGCTTAAAATCTCAACTTCAAGTTTTTCTTTAAAAACTAAAGATATAAACCAAGCACCAATACCACCCATAACAGCTGAGATTAATGTATTCATTAAGATAGAAGTAACTTGAAATTCAAAAGCTAAGAGACTTCCTGCGTTGAAACCAAACCAAGCAAAAAATAACATAAATACACCAAATACTATAAAGTTATGATTTGAAGGTGCAAAATATTTCACTTTTCCATTTCTAAATTTACCTAATCTTGGACCTAAAACAATAGTTCCAGCAAGACCAACCCAAGCTCCAAGTGAGTGAACAACAGTTGAACCTGCAAAATCCACAAAACCTAATTGTGCTAACCAGCCATTTTCATTCCATGCCCAATGACCAACAATAGGGTAGATAAAAGCAGTGACTAAAACAGCTACAACAATATATCCATTGAATTTGATTCTTTCTGCTACTGCTCCTGAGATAATAGTTATGGCAGTTGCCGCAAACATAGCTTGGAAAAAGAAGATTGCATTTAGTTCTAAATCACTTCCATCAATCAGAAATTTATCAGTTCCAATTAGACCAAAGGAATCAGTACCAAACATAAGACCGAATCCGATTAACCAGAAAACTACAATACTAAAAATAGTATCGATTAAGTTTTTCATGGCAACATTGATGGTATTTTTAGTTCTTACAGTTCCAGTTTCAATTAGAGAAAACCCAAACTGCATAAGAAAAACTAAAAATGAACTGATTAATATCCATAATAGATTAATGTCACTCATTCTGTAATTCCAAAAAAAATAATTTTATTTTAAATGGTAACATATAAATTGTACAGAAATAATAGTTTAGTTATATATAAAATAGACAGTTTTTTAAACAAGAGAATACTAATCAAGTTTTTAGTATAATCCCAAAAAAATAAAAGATTGTAGAGGATTTAGTTTGAGAGCATTAATTAGTGTAAGTGATAAAAGCGGTGTAGAAAATTTTGCAAAAGAGCTTGTTGCATTAGGTTATGAAATAATTTCAACTGGTGGAACTTATAATAAATTAAAAGATGCAGGAATAGCTGTAATAGAAGCAAATGAAGTTACAAAATTCCCTGAGTGTTTTGAAGGTAGAGTTAAAACTTTAAACCCATATATTCATGGTGGTATTTTACATAGACGTGATAAACAATCTCACCTTGACCAAGCAAAAGAATTAGGTGTAGAAGGTATTGATTTAGTATGTGTTAACCTATACCCATTTAAAGCAACTATTGAAAAAACAGATGATTTTGAAGAGATTATTGAAAACATAGATATCGGTGGTCCAGCTATGGTTAGATCTGCTGCTAAAAATCATGATTCTGTAATCATTGTAACTGACGTAGCTGATTATGATGTTGTATTAAACAATCTTAAAAATGGAACAAACACACAAGAGTTCAGAAGAGACTTGATGATAAAAGCTTACGAGCACACAGCATCTTATGACTCGATGATTGCAAACTATATGAACAAAAGATTCAATGGTGGAATGGGACAAAAACAATTTATCGTTGGTGAGAAAGTATTTGATACAAGATATGGGGAAAATCCACACCAAAAAGGTGCATTGTATGAGTTTGATAAACATTTATCAAATAAATTTATCACACTAAAAGGTGAAGCAAGTTTCAATAATATGGGTGATATTTCTGGAGCTGCTAAAATCGCATCTGCTTTTGGTGATGACAATGCAGTTTGTATCGTAAAACATGGGAATCCATGTGGATTTGCTATCAAAGATACATTACTAGAAGCTTATACAGAAGCTCTTAAATGCGACCCAATCTCAGCATTTGGTGGAGTTGTAGCAGTAAATGGTGTAGTTGATTTGGACTTAGCAGTTAAGATGAATGAAATCTTTTTAGAAGTTGTATTTGCAGCAGATTTCACAGCAGAAGCCCAAGAAGAGTTAAATAAAAAGAAAAGAATCAAACTATTTAAACAAGGTACAGCAAAACTTGAAATGGCAAATGATGCATTTAACTTTAAAATAGTTGATGGTGGATTTGTTTACCAAGATGCAGATAAAGTTGAAGAAGATGAGGTAAGAAACTCAGAACTAAAATCAAAAAGAGAAGCAAGCGAACAAGAAATAAAAGATATGGAGATCGCATACAAAGTAGCTTCTTTAACAAAATCAAACTGTGTTGTATATGTTAAAAACTCAGCAATGGTAGCAGTTGGTATGGGTATGACAAGTAGAGTAGATGCCGCAAAAGCAGCTCTTAGAAAAGCAGAAGATTTAGGACTAGATGTAACAGGTTCAGTACTAGCTTCTGAAGCATTCTTCCCATTTAGAGATAGTATCGATGCAGCGCAAGAAGCTGGTGTTAAGTGTGTGATTGAGCCTGGTGGTTCTATTAGAGATGATGAGATTATAGAAGCGGCGAATGAGTTTGGTATGGCTTTATACTTCTCTGGTAAAAGACACTTTTTACACTAAAGATTGATTTTCTAAGCAATCTTCCTTCATAACTCTGCGTTAGCAGAGAGTCTAAGATTCTATTCACTTACTTCAAGTAAGATCCCACGAATCTTAGACTCTCTGCCTTAATTTATTTTGAAATCTTACTCATAAAATCAATCTTTTTAATTACTAAACTTTAAAATAAATATTTAAAAGATATAATATTTGGATAAATATTATAAGGATTTATTTTGATTGAAAAAACTATATTACTTATAAAAAAACTTTTAGGTTCGTTATATTATCAAATAGAAAAAGAGTTAACAGAATCAGTTTATAAAAATGAAACATATTTAAAAAATAAATGGAATACATTTGAAAGTTTAATAATTTATTGGACTAAAAAACCTTTTTCTTTGATATTTATCTTTTTTGTAGAGTTTTGTTCAATAAGTTTATTAATATATTTATTAAATCCATTTATTAAAAAGACTTCATTTACATGGAATCAATCTTGGGAACAAATTATTGATTGGCAATCAAATTTTTTATCTACACAAGTAACAATCGTTGCATTAATTTTTCCATTAGTAATAGGATTTATAGGTTTTTTTATACAAAATATATCATCTCAAAGAGCTTTGTGGCAAATATATATGAATTATTCAGGAGTTAAATTAGTAGGATATAGTAGTATAGTATTATGTATCATAATTGTTACACTACAGTTAATTCACCCTTTTATATCTTATCAATTAGAAGTTAGTTTTAGTATTGGTATAGTATTTTGGTTAGTAATTAATTTGTTATTACTTATATGGTTTATTCATGCAACTTTTAATTTTATATCTACAAAAGATAGAAGTAAAATTATTTTAAAATACTGTATTAATGAAATGTTCATAAATGAGATTAAATATAGACTAGCAAAATTATTACCACAGAGGATTTTTGAGAATGAAAAAGATGAAGATAAAAATCCAATAATATATCCTGCTTATCCTTTCTCAGAAAAACATCAGGATACTTATCAAATAAATTTTAAAGAAGATAAATATGTACATGATATATATTTTAAGGTTTTAAAACTTATTGGATATATTTGGAAACTTAGAAATGATAACTATAAAGGTGAACAACCTATATTATATTTACCTATTAGTGGAGTAGTAAAAGGTAAAGTATATAGTCTTGCATATAGCGATAATACAAATATAAATTTTTTAGAAAAGTTTTTAATTAGAATATCATATTCATTTAGTAAAAATTCAAGATTTGAACAATCAGAATTTGATTCAATAATACATGCACTAATAAGTAATGTTGAAGATTCCTTAAAAGAGCAAGATGAAAGACTTTTTGAAATAGCTATTAAAGAATTAGCTTATTTAGTAGTGCAGATATTTAAAACTGCATCTTTCCCAAGTACTGACAATGAACTTAATAATTGGATATTGTTATCTGATGGTAATTTTTTTGGACGTACTATAATTCAAAATCTTTCTAGTGAATTTTATAAAATTAATAAAAAATCAATTGATTTATTATCATATTCAGATATATACTTTAGAAAAATGTGTTATTTTAATTTAAAAGTCTTTGGTTTCAAGAATGATGTCTTAGCTTCAAAAGTAATTGAAGAGTTACTACAAAATCATTACTATTCATGGTCATTATTAATGAAAAAAATTAATAATTTAGAGAATAATGAAGAATATTTAAAAACTTATATAGGTAGTTGGGAATTTTGGATAGCAAGTAGTAAGTTTAATTTAAAAAAAGAAAAAAATATTGATTATCTTACTGATGTATATTTAAGTCATTTGCAAGTTTCATCAAAACATATAATAGATGCGTTAAATGTAAACAATGAAAAAGCAATCTTACTATCAGTAGATATGTTAATATATTGGAGTTATCAAGCTTTTCATATGTTTAATAAATCAAGAAATGAATATAAATGGCAATCTAAAATTTTAGTGCCATCAGTTTTAAAAAATAATTTTAATTCAGAATATATTAATAAAGAAAAGTTGTATGAATATATATTTCCTAATAATTCAAAAGATGATAAAACTGCTTTAGTTGTATCTTTTGAGAATTTATGGAAACAAACTTGTATTATAACAGGTATATATATATTTTATAAATATAAAGAAATCTTTTCTGATAATATTAAAAAAGTTGTCTTATCACTTTTAAAACAAGAAAGAATATATGATAATAATATGACTATCTTGCTACAGTCAAATAAGCAAATTGACGTAAGTTCAATTTTCGAATGCTATTTATTTAATGTATATCCATTGAGAGATATATTAAAAAGTGGTAATCCAGCTTATTTAATTGAATTGTTTGAATGTTTAAGTAAAGAAAGTATGATTTCAAATAGGGTTCATACAGATAGAAGTATTGAATTATCAAGTTTATTACAAACTATCAAATGCTTTATGATAGGAAATTCAACAAGAATTTGGAACTTATCAAAAGAGTTAAATGATTTTATAAAATCACCATTATTTGAATACGAGGCAAGAGAATCTTTTATAAGAGAAATTAATAGTTTTAAGTATCTAGAAAATATTGATGATAAATTATTTGATGATGTTAACCTTCTATTTAGCGATGAAAATATTGAACAAAAAGTTGAAAATTATAAGACTTCAATAGATGCTATCATAAAAGATATAACTGACTATCATAATGAGGTACTTGTAAATACATCAATTGATAATCAAAAAGTAGATGAAATGAATAGATATTTTTCAAATGAAATATTCAATGACTTAGATTATATGCCTTATAGTTTATTTAATAATATTAAATTTGATAGTTTAGAACAGAAGTTTTTTAAAAAAATAAAAATAAATATTGATAAAAAGTTTTTAGTAAAAGATATTAATTTTATAGATATAAATAAATATTTTGAACATGAAAATAAATATATTATTTCAGATATAAGACAGGAAATAGTAAGTTCCATTTTTGATAAGTTTTTGACTGAAATAAATATAAAAGAAGAACAAAGTTTTGATAATATTGAAAATTTATTGAATAAAACTATTGATGATGCCCAAAAATTAATAAAAAAAGATTTTGTTCCTATTGTTTTTGTTTGTAGTAATGAAATTAAGTGGATGTTAGAAAATGAAACCTATGATAAACAATTTAAAGATATTTTAATAGAAAAACTTGATAATAAAGAGGAAAATTATATTTGTCATATAGATAATATTGAAGCATATGAATTAAGTGTTAATGATGGAGATTATTTAATATTAACATCACTTGAGATGTTTGATGAGGTGATATTTAATGAATATGAAAAGAATATTTACTCTAAAATTGAGATTCTGAATAGTGAACGAGAATTTGAAAAAATCGTTTCTTTTAATTATAGAATGAAAATAAATTTTAAAAAAGTGAATTCTTATAAATATAATTTTAAAGATAAAACAAATACTCAGGTTTTCTAGTTTTTGGAATAAAAGGTGTATAAGGACATTTCCATTTTTGATTTGTTTAGATTTCTAATTTCTATTTAGTAAATTTACAAATGATAATTTGAACTTTTTTTTTCCAGACTTTGTTGAAGCCGGAAGTTTGATAATTATTTCCGAAAAAGACCGAGGACTGTCTGAGATATAAAAGGTGATTGAATATCACGTTTTATATCGAGTTGCCACCTTAAAAGAATATAAAAATTCCATATAAAATTTATAATAAAATTAAATTTTTTCTGAATCATATGGTACATTATTTTTATATACGGCATGAGCAATAACTAATAGTTTTCTCATAATTGCTACTTGTATAACTGTAGTATGTTTTCCATTTTCTTTTAGTCTATCATAAAACTTTTTTAATCTTTCGTTATTTCTTATTGATGTCATTGCTGGCATAAACAAAGTACCTCTACATATTTTTGAACCTGCTTTTGATATTTTTGTTTTTCCATTAACTGATATACCTGAACTTTTTTCTATTGGATCTAATCCTGCTAAAGATACTATCTGTTTTTGATTAGCATTTTTATATTGAATAAAATGTATAAGTAATACAATTGAAGATATTTCTCCTATACCATCAATTGTTTGCAAATTATTAAATGATTGTTGAAGTTTCTCATCTTTTTTTATGATTGATTTTATTTTTTTGATAATTTTTTGTTCTTGTTTTTTTAAAAATTGATATTGTAATTCAAACTCTTTTATCAAATAGCTTTTATCTTTTTTTGCTTTTAAAGCAGCTATATGGTTTTTAGTTATAACTTGTTGTTTAATAATTAATTTATATCCAGAAATAAGCTCTTTTAATTCTTCTTCTATGGTATCTACAATAGGTATTTTAATATCTTTATCTTTAGCTGTAACAATCATTTTAGATAAAAGCTGTGCATCTTTTATATCATTTTTATTTCTATATCCCATTACTTTTGCAAAGCTAGCACTTTTTTTAGGATTTACTATAAAACTTTTTATATTTTTGTTTGAACAAAACTGTTTTAAAAGAAATGAATAATTAGCTGTTGGTTCATAAACAAATACTAATTTATCTATCTCTTTTTTATAAAGCTTTTTTAGTTTAGAGTACAAACTTTTTATTCCATTTAAACTATTATCAATAATTAAATCTAAATCATTTATTGGAATATAAACATTAATTGTTGACTTACTTACATCTAATCCGATAGAATACATTTCTAGAACCTTTATTTTAGGATAAAGAGTTCGTTAGGGTAGGATTTCTCCTACCTGATAATTGTTATACAAACTTTAGACTTATAAAATACGAACTAGTTATAAAACTGTTCTTGTTGCCACTCAAATTTAAAGTATAACTATCAAACTCGCCATCAAGCTAATTATAAATTATTTTTTATAATTGCTTTAGTTCCGCAACGATATATTATCTTTCAAACTCTTTGGAAATATATTAACTATATTCCCTTAAATGTATTATATAAGTTCCGCAGGTCAGGAAATCATTAGCAAACTGTAGGGAAGCTTCGCCTTCAACAACCGTCTGGTTGCTTTTTCTCAAAGAGAGTGCAAGCACAGGCCATACTTTTACAACTAAAAAGTATGAAAGCGTACTCACGTCGTGAGTACAAGAGACCAAGAGGAGTGTCCAACTCCTAAAATCTATAAGTACACTTCTTGCATATAAAAAATAAAAACAAAAAAGAAAGTACTCTAATATGGAAGAAGAAAACTATTTATACGAAAGTTTCATCATCTACAACAGCGAATTAAATCTAAAAGATTTCGTAACCATCGGTGAAGTAGACAAAGAAAATAAAATAGCATATTTAGATACACCATATGAAATGGTAGGACCCTTTTGTTTAAACGAACTTTACAATAAAGGAAAAATATATTTCGAAGCTTGCATGGTTATGACTCAGAACTTTTGGCATAAGGAGAGGATAAATCTTCAAAAGGAATCTTTCATAAAACAACAACGAACCCAAAATAGATTTTATGATGAAATCAACAAATACAATAGAAACAAACAAACTTTACAAATAGACATTGATATAAAATATCGTAATCTTTTACTGCTACCCTTAGATCAAGAACTTAGTGAAGCTCAAATCAAAGAGGCCTTTAGAAAACTTGCCAAAACTACGCATCCTGACGTTGGTGGAAGCCATGAAGAGTTTATTAAAATAACAATTGCACGAGATGAATTACTTACAAATATATCTTTAAAATAATCTTTAATAAATACAAAAAATCATTTATATTTTTTATTCATCTAATCTAACTTTAATCTCACCTTCATATAATCTAAAAAAACAAAAGGTATTTAATTATGGGATTATTAATTGTCACAAAAGAAAAAGGAATTGAGACTTGGGTAGACAATCTAAAACAACTTGATTCTAATATTGAAATTGAAGTATATCCTAATGTAAAAAATAAAGATAAAATCACTTTTGCTCTTGTTTGGTCAAAGCTTGATATAGACTTTGCTGAATTTAAAAACTTAAAATGTATTGCATCTATGGGAGCAGGGGTTGACCATATTTTAAGTAATGATACAATCTCTAAAGATGTGTATATAACAAAAGTTGTTGATGAAAAGTTAGTTTCTTCTATGTGGGAGTATTTATTGTGTACAGTTTTAAATATAGTTACAAATCATTATAAATATATTTCTTTACAAAAAGAATCAAAATGGGAACAACTAACTTTAAACTCAATTGAAGATTATACAATAGGTTTTATGGGATTAGGACAACTTGGAGGTGAAATCTCTAATAGATTTAATAAGTTTGGATTCTCTGTAAAAGGTTTTTCAAATTCAAAAAAACAGATACAAGATATGGAAACATTTACAAATCTTGATGAATTTTTAGATGGAGTTGATATTCTAATAAACCTGCTTCCTCTTACAAAAGATACAAAAGGGATTTTAAATAAAAACCTGTTTTATAAACTAAATAAAAATGCTTATATTATAAATGTAGGAAGAGGTTCACATCTAGTTGAAGATGATTTATTAGAAGTTTTAGATTCAAAACATTTAAATGGAGCTATTTTAGATGTATTTGAAAAAGAACCATTACCCAAAGAGAGTTTACTATGGACTCATCCAAATATTATTGTTACTCCACATAGTGCATCATTGACTGATCCAAACTCAGTTTCTATGCAAATTATTGAAAATTTTAAAAGAGTAAGCAAAAATTTAATCCCTTATAATATAATAGATAGAAATAAAGGGTATTAAAATATCAAATAAAAAAGAAAAAGGTTAGAAAATGAATATTGCATTAGTAGCTCATGATAATCTAAAACATGATTTAATAGAGTGGTCACTATTTAACAAAGGAACTCTCCATAAACATGTGATATATGCTACAGGAACAACAGGAAGACTTTTACAAGAAAAAGGTTTTGGTGTTCATTGTTTAAAATCAGGTCCCTTAGGTGGAGATCAACAAATTGGAGCTATGATTGCTGAAGCTAAACTAGATATTCTATTTTTCTTTGTTGATCCCATGGCACAACAACCCCATGAACCAGATATTACAGCTCTTAGACGTATATGTGATACTTATAGAATACCAATAGCTACAAACAGACAAACAGCTGATTTTATTATTTCATCACCTCTATTTGAAGGGTATATTCATGAGATGCCTGATTGGTCAAAATATCAAAATAGAAAAGTATAATCTTTAATCTTCAATATTTAATAACAATTTAATATTTGTAACTAAACCTTTACTTCTAAATTGAGGTAAAAGGTTTATTAAAAAATCTTTACCATAATATGATATATGTTCAGTTATTAACTCTCTTCTTGAATCTGAATTTAAAATTAATTCTTTAACTTCAATTGCATTATTTGATTTTATTGCATTTAAAAGTTGTACAGATACAGGAATAAATGACATTTGTACTCTCCAAAAATAAATTTATGGAATAATGGCAAATTATCACTTTGCTTAACTTGATTTATCTGTATCCAATTTGTAACCATTAAAATGTGATATAAATAGTATATAAGTGATAAAATATCACTTTTTAGTTAGAATATTATTAATATATACTAAGGATTTATATGAATTGGCAAGAGATTGATAAAAAACATGTTTGGCATCCATATAACTCTTTACCTTCAAAAACTTCTATTTTACCTGTAGTAAAAACTGATAAAACTAAGATATTTTTAGATGATGGAAGTGAATTGATTGATGGTATGAGTTCATGGTGGAGTGCAATTCATGGATATAATAATGAAAAATTAAATGATGCTTTAAAAAAACAAGTTGATATTATGCCACATATTATGTTTGGTGGTTTAAGCCATGAAAAAGCGGCAATACTTTCTAAGCAATTATGTGAACTTACTGGATTAAATAGTGTCTTTTTATGTGATTCAGGTTCTGTATCTGTTGAGGTTGCACTTAAAACAGCAATTCAATATCAAGAAGCTCAAGGAAAAAAAAGATATAAATTTATATCTTTAGAACATGCTTATCATGGAGATACTTTAGCTGCAATGAGTGTTTGTGACCCACAAAATTCTATGCACTCTATTTATGGTTCTTATTTACCAAAACATATATTTACAAAAGCACCTGAAATTGGTTTTGATAGTGATTGCAGTGAATCTATTAAAGCTTTAGAAGAGTGTGTTGAAAAACATCAAAAAGAGTGTGCTGGGATTATTATAGAACCAATTGTTCAAGGTGCAGGTGGTATGAGAATATACAATCCTTCATATGTAAAAAAAGTTAGAGAACTTTGTGATAAATATGAACTTATAATGATAGCTGATGAGATAGCAACCGGATTTGGTCATACAGGAAAAATGTTTGCATGCCAGTGGGCAGATGTCAAACCAGATATTATGACAGTAGGAAAAGCTTTAACTGGTGGTTATATGACTATGGCTGCTATGATTACTTCAAAAAATATTAGTGATACAATTTCAAACTCTAAATTGGGTGCACTAATGCATGGCCCAACATTTATGGGAAATCCACTTGCTTGTAGTGTAGCTATTGAAAGTATTAATTTATTGACTCAAATGGATTGGAAATCAAAAGTAAATAATATAGAAAAAATATTTAGTGAAGAGTTAGAAAAAGCAAAAGGTTTAAAGCTTGTAAAAAGTGTAAGAAATATTGGAGTAATAGGTGTAATAGAATTAAAAGATAATTCTCATGCTCAATATATTCAAGATTATTGTGTTCAAAAAGGGGTTTGGATTAGACCTTTTGGGAAACTTATTTATTCAATAGTTGCATATATAATAAGTGAAGATGAACTTAGAAAAGTAGTAAAAACAATGGTTGAAGCGATTAGTAATATTAAAAGCTAAATTTTATTTTATAAACCTTTAGCTAATATAAAGAAGATTTTAAGATTAAAGATAAATATGCATAAAATTAAATATAGTATAGTTTTTATTTTATTGTTAATAACTAGTTTAAATGCAAACCAGTTAAAAAAAGTTACACTACAACTTTCATGGTTTAATCAATTTCAATTTGCAGGTTATTATATAGCAAAAGAAAAAGGTTTTTTTGAAGATTATGGACTAGATGTAACAATTAAACCCTTTAATTTTGGAATAAACGCAGTAGATGAAGTAGACTCAAAAAAAGCTGATTTTGCAGTTGCAAGAGAGACTTTGATATTAGATAGAGTTGCAGGTAAAAAAATTGTAGCATTATATGCACTATTTCAAGAATCACCTTTGGTTTTATTATCTTTAAAAAATTCTGCTATTAATCATATAGAAGATTTTGCAAATAAAAGAATTATGACTACAATAGATGATGCAAGTGAAGTATCGATTAAAGCAATGCTTCTATCTAAAAATTTAGATTTTAAAAAATTGAACTTTTTAGAGCATAGCCATGATATTATGGATTTAGTCAATGGAAATACAGATGTAATCTCAGCATATTTATCAAAAACTCCATTTGATTTAAACAATATGAATATAGCTTACAATGTTTTTGCACCAAGTGATTATGGTTTTAATATGTATAGTGATTTTTTAATTACAAGTGAAGATTTAATAAATAATGATTTAAAAACAGCAATGGCTTTTAAAGAAGCAGCTTTAAAAGGCTGGAATTATGCATTTTCAAATATAAAAGAAGCCTCTCAATTAATTTATAATAAATATAATGAACAAAAGTTATCAATCAAAGCTTTAGAATATGAAGGTGATGTTCTAAAATCAATGGCGTTTTCAAATGTAAATAAATTGGGTGAAATAAGATTAGAAAAAATTCAAAGAATATATGATCTTTACAATGTAATGGGGCTAATTGATAATCAAATAGATATTAAAAAATTAGTTTTAAAACCTGGTTCTGAAATCTTTTTAAGTAAAGAAGAAAATAAATATATTGATAAAAATAAATCAATAGATATGTGTATTGTACCTAATATCAAGCCTTATAGTTTTTTACAAAACAATGAATTTTCAGGTTTTTTTGCAGATTATATGAAAATAATTGAAGAAAAAACCACATTAAATTTTAATTTAGTTGAAACAAAGAATTTTAAACAATCTTTGGATTATTTTAAAAGTGGAAGATGTAATATCTTAGCTTCTGCCCAAAATATATCTCAAAGAAGAAGTTTTGCAAATTTTACTAAACCTATCATTGATATATCTTTAGTTTTAGTTACTAAAGATAATAGAAATTTTATTGATGATATCTCTGTTTTAAAAGATAAAAAAATTGGAATTCATAAATATTACTCTTTTAATAAAACATTAAAACAAAAATATCCTGATAATAATTTTGTTGATGTTAATAATATAGATGAAAGTATAAAAAAGATTGAGAGTGATGAACTTTATGGTCATATAGATTTGATTTTAACTTCATGGGATAAGATTCAAGAAAATGAGTTTAACAAGTTAAAAATATCTGCTAAGTTAAATCTATCTGTACCTTTATCAATTGCTGTTAGAAAAAACGATTTATTAATGTACAAGATTTTAAATAAAGCAGTTGAGTCTATATCTGAAGAGGAAAAAGATAAAATACTTCAAAAGTGGTTAACTATTGAATATAAAAAAGAGTTTGATTATGATTTACTTTGGAAAGTATTAATAGGGTTCATCTTTATTTTGGCTTTTTTCCTTTATAAACAGATACTTTTACGAAAAATGAATAATACATTAAAAGAAAAAGTAGATGAAAAAACAAAAGAGTTACAAAAAATAAATCTTGAATTAGAAGAAAGAGTAAAAAAAGAGGTAAATGAAAATCTAAAAAAAGATACTCTTTTAACAAAACAATCAAAATTTGCAGCTATGGGTGAGATGATACAAAATATTGCACATCAGTGGAGACAACCTTTATCAGTAATCTCTACAGGAGCTAGTGGATTAAAAGTAAAAAAAGAGATTGATGGAAAAATTGATGAAAAACTTTTAGATGAAACCTTAGAAAAAATCATTGATACTACAAACCATTTATCTACAACAATAGATGATTTTATGCATTTTTTCAAACCAAATAAGAAAAAACAAGTGTTTAAAATAAAGGATGCAATTGATAAAACACTTAATATATTTAATTACAATATAAACAATAAAAAAATTGAGGTTATTAAAAATATTGAAGATGTTAGTTTGGATAGTTTCCAAGGAGAGTTTATTCAAATTATAATCAATATAGTAAATAATTCAAAAGATGCATTTAAAGAAGATAATACTTCTGATATGTACATTTTTATAGATGTTAAAAATAAAAAAAATGAGATAATAATTGAGATAAAAGATAGTGCTGGTGGTATAGATGAAGAGATTATTGATAAGATTTTTGAGCCATACTTTACTACAAAACATCAATATCAAGGTACAGGTATAGGATTATATATGTGTAAACAAATTATTGATAAACATATGCATGGTTCAATAGAAGTTAAAAACAAAGAATATATATACAAAAATAAATCCTATAAAGGTGCATCTTTTTTAATAAAGCTAAGAAAATAGAGTTAAAATGAAAAAAAAAGAGTTTAAAAAATTAATAAACAATTTGCCTAAAAATCCTAGTGTTATGGCACGAGATAAATATTTTAATTCTGCTGTAATTATTCCTATAATTAAAATAGACAAAGAGTATTATATTTTATTTCAAAAAAGAGCTAAACATATTAGACAAGGTGGAGATATTTGTTTCCCTGGAGGTGGTTATGAGGAGATTGATAAATCTTTTAAACATACAGCACTTAGAGAGATAAAAGAGGAATTGGGTATTGATAAAAAAGATATAAAAATCTTTGGTCAACTTGATACATATGTTGCACCAATTGGTGCTGTAGTTGAGCCTTTTGTAGCAAGAGTTAAGAAAAAAGCTTTAAAGAAAATGACAATTGATAAAAATGAAGTTGAAAAAACACTTTTAATTCCAATTAAATTCTTTAGAAAAAATCCAGCTGTTGAATACACTTTAAAATATGAGGTTCATCCATATACTTTTGATGAAAATGGAGATAAAGTTATCCATTTCCCTGTTGAAGAGTTAGGACTTCCTAAGACCTATCATAAACCGTGGGGACATAGAAAACACAAAGTATGGGTATATGATTATAATGGCGATATAATTTGGGGTTTAACAGCAGTAATAATTAATGACTTATTGAAAAAATTTTAACTATATTACAATTTAAAATCCTTTAGTTATAATAATTGGTAAATTTTATAATAAAGGTTTTAGATGCAACACATAACTATAGATAATAAACTTATATACCCTTCAAAAGTAGTCTGCATAGGAAGAAATTATACTGAACATATAAAAGAATTAAATAATGAAACTCCTGATGAAATGGTTTTTTTTATAAAACCAAACTCTTCTATTTCAGATAAACTCATATTCCCAAAAGGGCATAATAGTTGTCATTATGAAGCAGAGATCTCTTTTTTGATTGAAGAAAATAAAATAAGCGCTGTTGGATTTGGTTTAGATTTAACTTTAAGAGAGATTCAATCAAAACTTAAAAAGAAAGGCTTACCTTGGGAAAGAGCAAAAGCCTTTAACAACTCAGCAGTTTTTTCAAAATTTGTCCCTTTTAATAAAGATATTACAAAACTATCTATTGAATTATATATAAATTCCCAATTAAGACAAAAAGGTGATTACTCTTTAATGATAAATAAACCAGAAGATATTATTAAAGAAGCTAATAGTTTCTTATCTTTTGAAGATGGTGATATTTTGATGAGTGGTACTCCAAGTGGTGTAGGAGCGTTTAAAATTGGGGATGTTTTTACAGGAAAAATTCTTTATGCAGATGAAGTAATTGTTGAGCAAACCTTTAAAGTTGTATAGAAAGTTTTAAAAATAATTAAAACAAAAAATTATATATTAAATTAATTCTTAAATTGTTTTGTTTTGATAGAATTTGCAAAAATAAACAATTTTGAGGAAAATATGAAATATAATGAATTATCTCCTGAAGAATCTTACGTAATAGATAATAAAGGTACTGAAAGACCTTTTTCTGGAAAATATAATGATTTTTATGAAGAGGGAACTTATCTTTGTAAGAAATGTAACTCAGCGTTATATGAATCAGAAGATAAGTTTAGCTCAGGATGTGGTTGGCCTAGTTTTGATGATGAAATAAAAGGTGCAGTAAAAAGAATTCCAGATAAAGATGGAAGAAGAGTTGAGATAGTATGTGCAAATTGTGGAGCGCATCTAGGTCATGTTTTTGAAGGTGAAGGCTTTACTCCTAAAAATACGAGACATTGCGTAAACTCTATCTCTTTAAAGTTTGAAGATAAAGAAAAATGTTGTGAAGAACACGCTTTTGCTTATTTTGCAGCAGGTTGTTTTTGGGGTGTAGAACATCATTTCGAGAATTTTAGAGGAGTACATTCTGCTGTTTCTGGATATATGGGTGGACATTTTGAAAACCCAACTTATCAGGCAGTTTGTACAGGTATGACAGGTCACTTAGAAGCAGTAAGAATTGAATTTGATGAATGTGTAGTTTCTTTCAAAGAATTGGCACAACATTTTTTTGAAATACATGATTTTACACAAACAAATGGACAAGGTCCAGATATAGGAAATCAATATTTATCTGCAATATTTTATTTAGATGAAAAACAAAAACAAGCTGCTTTAGAGTTAGTTGATCAATTGGAAGACAAAGGGTATAAAGTTGCGACTTCTTTATATGAAGTTGTTAAATTTTATGAAGCTGAAGAGTATCACCAAGATTATTATAAAAAAACTGGAAAAGTACCATATTGTCATACTTATAGAAAGATTTTTTAAGAGAGAGTTGTTTGAATAAGTTACTTAAAAAGTAACTTATTCTTTTGTTCCTAAGATATAATAAACTTCTTTTTTGTCAAGTTTTTGTAAGTTTACATTATATTTTTCTGCCCAATGATTTACTTCATTGTGAAATTCTTCTAAAATCTCATCTGCATCATTTTCATCACATTTGATTTTTAAATATTCAGATGAATTAGATAATCCAACATATGCGTTCATCTTTTTTAAATTGTCATTTAAACTAATTACATGTTTTGAAAATTTTTCAAAATCCTTAGTTTGTTTAATCATTGTTTCCGCTTGTTTTAAAGATGATTCACTTTTTGTATAGCCTAATTGTGAAAGTAAAACTTCAGGTGAAACTTCTAAATGCATACTGCTCCTTTTTTTATTTATAGTTTTAAATATTAACGTAAATTCTATGAATATGACTTGAAATATAAACAAAGTATATTTTTTATAGACTAAAATTTTGATAAAAAATTAAATTTAAAAATTTTAATAAATTGTAATCATAAATTTAGTAGTATTTTTAAAAATTTAAAGGTTACAAAATGAGTGTATTATTACAGATGGCAATGTTCCCTACAGATCATGGTGAAAGTAAAAGTGAATATGTTGCTGAGGTTATAAAAGTTATTAGAGAATCTGGGTTTCCTTATCAACTAACACCCATGGCTACTATTATAGAAACAGAAAAATTATCAGATGCCTTAAATATAATCCAAAAGTGTTATGATACTTTAGATAGATTGGATTGTAATAGAGTATATGCCCCAATTACTTTTGATATTAGAAAGGGGCATAAAAATAGATTAAAAGGGAAAGTTAAATCTATAGAAAATAAGATAGGAAAAGTATCTAAATAGTTAAAATAAACTTTTTTGTACTCCCATATTTTCTTCCCCTAAAGCTTTTAGTTTAAAAGATTTTCGGTGCTCAATAGAACGTCCATGTAGTTTTATTTTTTCTACATGGGCTTTAGTACCATAACCTTTATGTTTATCAAAGTTATATTCTTTAAAATTATCTGCTATTTCATACATATATCTATCTCTACTAACTTTTGCTAAAATTGAAGCAGCACTAACTTCTTTTATTGTGGCATCGGCTTTTATTTTATGTTCTAAATTAGCAATCCCAAAAGAGGTGTTCCCATCCATTAGATATTGTGTTGCTTTAAGATTTTCCATAATCTCTTGAATGGAACTTTTTAAACAACTACTAATACCTTTTTCATCAATCTCTTTTGCACTTTTAAATACGATATGGTATTTTGTATTTTTAATTATTTTGGGATATAACTCTTCTCTTTTTTTTTCACTAAGCTTTTTAGAATCATCTAATTCATCAATTTTATTTAAGATTACTACACCTGCAACAACTAAAGGACCAGCCAAGGGTCCCCGTCCTGCTTCATCAATACCACATAACATATTTATTCCTATTAATTATTGTAGTAAAATTATAGCTTATTAATTGTATAATAGTGTTTTAATCTGGAGAAGAGATGATAAAAAGATTTTTTTTTATTATTGTGATTATTATCACATTAATTTTTGCATTAATATATTTTATAAAAAAAGATAAAACCATTGAGATAGGTTTTGTAGGTGGCTTAAGTGGAAAATATTCAAATTTAGGACATACAACTTTAAATGGACTTATTTTAGCATTTGAAGATATCGATTATACAATTAATGGTAAAAAAATTAGAATAGATATAAAAGATGATATGCAAAACAAAAAGCTTGCAAAAAATATAATCAATTCTTTTATAGAAAAAAAACTTAATCTTATTGTTGGTAATACAACAAGTACAATGACAAAAATCTCATTATTGGAAATACCAAAAAATAGTAATATATTTTTATTCTCACCTACTGCAAGTAGTGGAGAGTTTTCAAAAAAAGATGATAACTTTTTTAGAACACAAGTTGCTTTATCAAAGGAAAATTTTGATAAATTATCAAATTATTTTTTGAAAAACAAAATTTTAAATTTATATGCCATTTATGATGAAAAAAATAGTAATTATGCAAATAACTATATGAATGATTTTGAAAAATCATTTTTATCAAAAGGTGGTAAAACTTTTGTAAAAAGAATAAAAATAAAAAAAGATTTTAGATTGATAGCAGATGAGATTAAATCAGATGATTCAATTGATGGTTTATTTATAGTTGCAAACTCTTTAGATTCATCTAGGTTGATACAATATTTAAAAATAAAAGATATTGAAAAAACTATTTTTGTCTCTGCTTGGGCTAAAGGGGCAGAGTTTTTAGAAGATGGAGGAAAAGCTGTTAATAATACAATTTTTTTAGATTCTTTTGATGAAAACTCAAAAAATCCAAGATATTTAAAGTTTGTAAATGATTATAAGCAAAAATTTAAAATTGAACCAACAATATTCTCAGCACAAGGTTATGAGACTGGAAAAATCATTATTGAAATATTAAAAAAAGATGACAATTTGGAAAATTTTAAAAAGACTTTGTTAGAGATAAAAAAATTTAAAAGTTTACAAGGGTTTATTACTTTTGATCAATTTGGGGATATTCATCGCGAACAAAATCTAACAATA
Organism: Halarcobacter sp.; assembly: GCF_963676935.1. Lineage (NCBI taxonomy): Bacteria > Pseudomonadati > Campylobacterota > Epsilonproteobacteria > Campylobacterales > Arcobacteraceae > Halarcobacter > Halarcobacter sp. The sequence continues at coordinate 2,192,463 of NZ_OY781470.1, read as the reverse complement.
GTAAAAGACAATAGGTTTGTAAAAATAAAATAATATGAGAAAAATAAAAAATACTAGTTTAAAAAAACAAATTATACGTAGTTTAACACTATTTCTTATTTCAGTTATTGTAGTTATTGGTGTTTTGTCTATTTCAAACATCTACAATGCAAAAATTGATTCAATTAAATTTAATCAAAATCTTGTTTTAAAACAAGTAAATGATAGAGTTGATTCTTTAATAAATAATATAGAGTATTTATCAACTTATATTGAAAATAAAATTGAATTAAAAAATAGGAATATTGCTTTTAATAATATTTTAGAAACAAACAAAGATATCTCTTCAATCTTGATACTTAATAATAATGGGATTTTAGAAGAAATATATGTAAAGAACAAAGAAAAACAAAATATATATAAAGGTTTTGATTACTCAAATAAAGAGTATTATAAAAAATTAAAAGATAAAAAAAATTATTGGTCTAATGTATTTTTATCATCTTTAGATGAAACACCAACTATCTCATACAGTTTTAAGATCAAAAATAAAATAGGTGTAATTCTTATAGACCTTACTGAAATCTCAAATTTTATCTTAAAATTTAAAAATCAAGATGATAGCTACATGGTTAGAATATTTGATAGAAATGGGGTCTTAATTATGGATCCAACTAATATTCAGCTTGTTCTACAACGCTTTAATGCTAGTTCCTCAGAAATATTTACAAAACTGATAGATATAAAAGAAGTAAATGAAGAGGCAATTTATTATTCAATACTTGATAATGAAGAACAGTATGGGGCTTATTTGAAAAATGAAAAAACAAATTGGAATATTGTTGTAAGAGAAAATTACAATAATATTTTAAAATCATTAAATAATATTATATTTTTATATATGGGTTCAATGTTTTTATTTATGATTTTAGGAATCTATCTTGCTTTTAAAATTTCTAAAAATATATTTAGTTCTTTTGATAAAATTCATGCTGTAACATCTAAAATTGCTTATGGTGATTATGAAACAAAAATTGAAGGTAGTGATTTTCAAGAATTTAATAAACTATTGGATAGTTTTTATAAAATGCAAATTGAAATTGATAAAAGAGAAGAAAGTTTAGAAAAATCATTAAACAGCTTTAAATCACTTTTTAATTCAACTATGGAGTGTGTAGTTTTATCTAAAGGACATGAAATAGTTGATGTAAATGATGTGACAGTAAAACTTTTTGGATTTAAATCAAAAAATGATGCAATTGGAAAAAATGTTTTAGATTACATAGTTGATGATTATAAAGAATTAGTATCAGAGAATTTTAAAAAAAATGTTAATGTTCCATATGAAGTAGAATTTATCAAAGAAGAGGGAGAGATATTCCATGCTTTGGTACAAGGTAAATTTTTAGAACTTGATAATGAAAAAATAAGAGTTTCTGCTTTAATTGATATTACAGAATTAAAAAACAAAGATAGACTACTTTATCAACAAACAAAAATGGCATCTATGGGAGAGATGATTGGAAATATTGCTCATCAATGGAGACAACCTTTAAATGTGATTAGTACAAGTGCAAGTAGTGTAAAGCTTGAAAAAGAGTTTGGAATTTTAGATGATAAGCAATTAGGTGAATCAATGGATATGATTGTACAAAATGCTTTATATCTTTCAAAAACTATAGATGATTTTAGAAACTTTTTTCAAACAGATAAAAGTTTAGAAATTTTTGAAGTAAGAACTGTAGTTGAAAAGGCTTTAAAACTTATTCAATCAAGTATAAAAAATCACAATATAATAATAAAAAAGAGTTTTTTAGATGAAATGTTTAGTGTTGAAGGCTATCCAAATGAGTTTATACAAGTTCTTATTAATATGTTTAATAATTCAAAGGATGCTTTTATCTCAAATCAAATACAGCATAGAGTTATTGAAATAAAAGAAGAGCTTTATGATGATTGTTATAAACTAAGAATAGTTGATAATGCAGGAGGTATTCCTGACAATATTTTATACAAAATATTTGATCCTTATTTTACTACAAAACATAAGTCTCAAGGTACTGGGATTGGATTATATATGTCACATCAAATTATTACAGATCATATGAAAGGTAATTTATATGTAAAAAATATTAATTATAAATATGAAAATACAAACTACAGAGGGTGTTCTTTTACAATAAAACTACCAAGAGAAAGTGCTCATAACTACATATATGAAATATGACTTGACAAAATAGAACTCAAGTTGCTATAATGCTATTAGCAATTAAAGTATAGGAGTGCTAAATTATGAACAAATTATTCGAAAAATTAACAAATCAAATGCATGAAACTATTGATTCATCAGTAGCTTTGGCATTACATAATAAAAACCAAGAAGTTGAAATAATTCACTTATTATGGGCATTATTAACAAACACAAATTCAGTATTAAATCAACTATTAAATAAAATGAATATTGATAAGGCTGCAATTGAATTGGAAGCAAAATCGTACGCAAGCAAACTTCCAGCAGTATCTAATCTTACAAAAGAAAATATTAAATTATCAAGAAACTTTGTTGATAGTTTGCAAAAAGCAGAAGGTCTTATGGCTAAAAACGGAGATAAGTTTATAGCAGTAGACACTTGGCTTATTTCAAATTTTGATTCTAATGTAATAAAAGATGTATTAGGAAAATATATAAATCTTCATGATGCAAAAAAAGAGCTTGAAGCTATGAGAGCTGGTGCAACTGTTGATAGTGCTAGCGCAGATGAAAATCTTGAAGCTTTAAGTAAATATGGAATTGATTTAAATAAAAAAGCTATTGATGGAGAGCTTGACCCAGTTATAGGTAGAGATGAACAAATCAATAGAATGATGCAAATTCTTATTAGGAAAACAAAAAATAATCCAATCTTACTTGGGGAACCTGGTACGGGTAAAACTGCAATAGCAGAAGGACTTGCTCAAAGAATTGTAAACAAAGATGTTCCAACTTCTCTTTTAAATAAAAAAGTTGTAACTCTAGATATGAGTTCTATGATTGCAGGTGCAAAATATAGAGGTGAATTTGAAGATAGATTAAAATCGGTTATTGATGAAGTAAAAAAAGCAGGGAATATTATTTTATTTATTGATGAGATTCATACAATAATTGGAGCAGGAGCTAGTGAAGGTTCTATGGATGCAGCAAATATTCTTAAACCAAGTCTTGCTAGAGGTGAACTTCATACTATAGGAGCAACAACATTAAAAGAGTATAGAAAGTATTTTGAAAAAGATGCTGCTATGCAAAGAAGATTTCAACCAGTTAATGTTGATGAACCAAGTGTAAATGAAGCTTTACAAATATTAAGAGGTATTAAAGAGAGATTAGAAACACACCATAATGTAACTATTAATGATTCAGCATTAGTTGCTGCAGCGAAATTAAGTGATAGATATATAAGTGATAGATTTTTACCAGATAAAGCAATTGACCTTATAGATGAAGCATCAGCAGAACTTAAAATGCAAATAGAATCAGAACCAACTGCTTTATCAAATATTAAAAGAGAGATTCAAACTATTAATGTAGAAAAAGAAGCTCTAAAAATGGAAAAATCTAAAAAGAATGAGGATAGATTAAAAGAGATTGAAAAAGAACTTGCAAATCTAAATGAAGAAAAACAAAATCTTGAAGTTAGATTCCAGACAGAAAAAGAAACATTTAATGCAGAGAGTTCTCTAAAAGCAAAAATTGATGAGCTTAGAACAAAAGCGCAAAGAGCAAAAAGGGAATCAAATTTTGAAGAAGCAGCATCAATTGAATATGGTGAAATACCAGCACTTGAAGCAAAAATTAAAGAGAATCAAGAAAAATGGGACAGAATGCAAAAAGAGGGAACTTTACTTAGAAACTCTGTTGATGAAGAAGCGATTGCCAGTATAGTAAGTCGTTGGACAGGAATTCCGGTAAATAAAATGATGGATTCAGAAAAACAAAGAGTTTTAAAAGTTGAAGATGAACTAAAAAAAGATGTTGTAGGGCAAGATGAAGCTTTAAAAGCTATTAGTAGAGCTATTAAAAGAAATAAAGCAGGGCTTTCTGACGAGAGTCGTCCTATTGGTTCATTTATGTTTTTAGGACCAACAGGGGTTGGTAAAACTGAGAGTGCTAAAACTTTAGCTAGATTTTTGTTTGATGATGAAAAAGCTCTTATTAGATTTGATATGAGTGAATATATGGAAAAACATGCAGTAAGTAGGCTTGTAGGTGCTGCTCCAGGATATGTTGGATATGAAGAGGGTGGTCAATTAACTGAAGCTGTAAGAAGAAAACCATATAGTGTAATACTATTTGATGAGATAGAAAAAGCACATCCAGATGTATTTAATATCTTACTACAAGTATTAGATGATGGAAGATTAACAGATAATAAAGGTGTAACAATTGATTTTAAAAATACTATTATTATCTTAACTTCAAATATAGGAAGTGCAAAAATTATAGAAATATCAGATAAAGAGGAAAGAAGAAAAGAGGTTTTAAATGATTTAAAAGCACATTTTAGACCAGAATTTTTAAATAGACTTGATGATATTGTTATATTTGAACAATTAGGATTGGATGCTATTACAAATATTGTAGATATTTTATTTGCGAATATTAAAAAAAGAGTTGATCAAAAAGATATAAATATTTCATTGACTCAAAAAGCAAAAGAGTATATTGCAAAAGTTGGATTTGATCCAGTATATGGTGCAAGACCTCTTAAAAGAGCAATTTATGAAGTAGTTGAAGATAAATTAGCAGATTTGATTTTAGAGGATAAAATTGCTGAAGGTTCAAGTGTTGAATTTGATATTCAAGATGATGAGGTTATAACAAATATAAGTTAATCATTATAAAATCCTTAAACTAAAGAAAGTTTAAGGATGGTTTAAATATAATACGCGACTTAATTTGTGAATAGAGGAACGAAGATTATGAAAAGAACATATCAACCACATAACACGCCAAGAAAAAGAACACATGGGTTTAGAATTAGAATGAAAACTAAGAACGGTAGAAAAGTTATCAAAGCTAGAAGAGCTAAAGGTAGAAAAAGATTAGCTGTTTAAGCAAGACTCACCGTCTAAACAATTCTAAAGATTTCAATCAACTTTATAAAAGCGGCAAAAAGTGGCATACCCACTCATTTGTCGCTTTTTTTTCGTCTAACGAAAATCTTAATATAGCATTTGTTGCTTCTAAAAAAGTAGGAAATGCAGTAAAAAGGGCAAAAGCAAAGAGAATTCTAAGAGCTTTGTGCCTATCTAATCAAAATAGAATAAAAAAAGGTAAATACATTTTTGTTGCAAAACAAGCCCTTTTTAATAAATCACACAAAGAGTTAGAAAGAGACTTTATCTATGCAATGAAAAAGTTACAATTACTTAAAAATGAAAACTCTATTTAAATATTTAATTAAATTTTATCAGAAATATTTGTCTGTAATATCATTTGGAAGTTGCAGGTATTATCCTTCATGTTCAAATTATGCCATTTGGCAATTGGAGAACAATACTTTCTTTAAGGCAATTTATTTTACAATAGCACGCGTATTAAAATGCAATCAACTTTTTGAGGGTGGATTTGATTATCCAATAGTAAAAGTTGTAAAGCATAATAATATAAATTTTAAAAAAATAAAAGTTAAATACTGGCTAGTACCAGTAGATAACAATAGATACCTCATAGTAAAAAATCGGGAGTGGAAGAGTAGTAATGAATAATATGAATCAAGATAATGGTATGCAAAAAAGAATGTTAATTATGACTTTAGTCGTGTTTGTGTTTTTTATTGCTTATGAATTTTTGGTATTAAAGCCTCAACAAGAGGAAAAATTAAAACAACAAGAAATAGCAAAACAGCAAAATCAAAATGCTGCTCCTGATGTGGCTTCAACAACAGATGCAATGGTACAAAGTGCACCAAACGAAGCAAATATGGATAAATCAATCAATGCTTTATCAAGTAAAGCAGTAGGTAAAGCTGATATTATCACAACAATTAAAACAGCAAAAAGTATTATAGAGATTGATAAACTAGGAAGAGTTGCACAAGTAACTTTAACTGATCGTATTTATAAAGATGGTGAAGGTCATGAAATTAAGCTTTTTGATGTTGATCAATTAAGACCATTAGAGGTTAGATTTGCTAATGCAGATATTAACAACAAAGCCTTCCAAGCAAACTATACATCAACTGTTTCAACTGTAGATGCAAGTAAAAGTGCACAAAAATTTGTTTTAACACAAAATATTGATGACTTAGTATTAACAAAAGAGTTTACAGTTTATCCTGATGGACATTATGATTTAGATGTAAAATCATCTAAAAAAGAGCAGTTTTTTATCACTAATGGTTTTAGACCAAATGTATTAGCTGATATGTATGCTGATCATGGTGTATATGTAAAACTTAATGATGGAACAATGGAATTAACTTCAGATGAAGATTTAGATAAAGTAAAATCATATACTGGTATTAAATTTGTTTCAAACTTTGATAGATATTATGCAACAGTTATTTATAACTTTGAAAAATCACTTCAAATTTCATTAATGCCTGATAATTCAAAAAATCCACAAGCTTTTGCTCATGCATTAGGAGAGATTAGTTTTTCAGGATATATGGGACCAAAAAACTTTAATGATTTAAAAGCATTAAATCCAGAATTAACAGATGTTATTGAATATGGTTGGTTTACATTTATTGCTAAGCCTATGTTTACATTCTTACAATTCCTTCACAGTTACATTGGAAACTGGGGTTGGACAATTGTATTTTTAACTATTATTATTAAACTTGTTTTATATCCTTTATCATATAAAGGTATGGTTTCTATGCAAAAGCTTAAAGACCTTGCACCAAAAATGAAAGAGATTCAAACAAAATATAAAGATGATAAACAAAAACAATCTATGCATATGATGGAGTTATATAAGAAACATGGTGCAAATCCAATGGGTGGATGTTTACCATTGATTTTACAAATTCCAGTATTCTTTGCTATCTATAGAGTTTTATTAAATTCAATTGAGTTAAAAGGTGCAGAATGGATTTTATGGATTCACGACTTAGCTGAAATGGACCCATATTATGTATTACCAATTTTAATGGGTGTATCAATGTTTGTACAACAAAAAATTACGCCAAATACAATGCAAGATGAGACTCAAAAGAAGATATTCCAAATGTTACCAATTATATTTACATTCTTCTTCTTATGGTTCCCTGCAGGGTTAACTCTTTACTGGTTTACAAATAACCTATTTACAATTGCACAACAATATAGTATTAATAAAATATTTGAAAGACAAAGAGCTGCTAAAAAGTAGTAGGAGACTATTATGAAACAATTTGAGGGAAAAAATTTAGAAGAGGTTTATGAGTTAGCGTCAAACGAGTTTTGTTGTTCAATCACAGAATTAGATATTGAGATTGTTCAACAAGCTTCAAAAGGTTTTTTAGGAATAGGTAAAAAAAATGCGATTATTACAGCTATTCCTAAAAAAAGAAGAAGAGATAACAGAAGAGCTAAAGAGCATAGATTTAAGAAAAAAGATATAAAAATTGAAGAGTTCTCAAAAAGAATGGAAGATTCTCATAAAAGAGATGAGAGAGCAGAGCAAAAAAGAAGAAAAGAAGAAAAAAGAAGAGAACCTAAATTAAATAAAGTACCAAAGGTTGAAGGTAAAGAAAGAATTTTTGATAATTTTTACAATGAATCTGATAGTAAAAATGAAGTTGCAAAAATTATTGTAAAAAAAGATAAACAAGATGTTTTAGAAGAAGTAAATGCTGGGCTTATATCTTTGTTTAAAGATACCTGTTATGGTATTGATAATATTAAAGTTGAATTTTATGATGAAGATACTTTATATATTGAATTTACAGGTGAAGATTCAGCTTTATTAATAGGTAAAGAGGGTTACAGGTATAAAGCACTTTCTTATATTCTTTTTAACTGGATAAATGAAAAATATGGTCTTATGCTAAGACTTGAAGTTGCAGAATTCTTAAAAAATCAAGAAGCTTCAATCCATACATATTTAGAGCCTGTAATTGAAATTATTAAAGAAAAAGGTTCATTTAAAACAAAACCTTTAGATGGAATTTTAGTACATATTGCACTTAAAAAATTAAGAGAAGAATTCCCTGAAAAATATGTTGCTGTTAAAACAAATGTTAGGGGAGACAAATATGTACTTGTAAATGAGTACAGAAGTAAAGAGCAATAAAAATTGATTTTAGATGATACTATTGTAGCCATTGCTACAGCAAACGGAGTAGGGTCTATCTCTATTGTTAGAATCAGTGGAGATAAAGCTCTTGAAATTGCAAAAATACTTTCAAAAAAACAAGAATTAAAGCCAAGACTTGCAACACTTAGTTCAATTTATAATTCAAATGATGAGATTATAGATGAAGCTTTAATTCTTTATTTTAAAAATCCATTCTCTTTTACAGGTGAAGATGTTGTTGAGTTTCAATGTCATGGTGGAATTGCAATCTCAAATATTATTATGAGCGAAGCTATAAAATGTGGTGCAAGATTAGCTCAACCTGGTGAGTTTTCTAAAAGAGCCTTTATAAATGGTAAAATTGACCTTACAAAAGCAGAAGCAATAGCAAAAATAATTGAAGCAAGAAGTGAAGATGCTGTTAAACTTTTAGCTAAACAATTAAAAGGTGAATTAACTACTTTTGTAAATGATATTAGAGAAGATTTACTTTTCATGTTAGCTTACACAGAGGTAAATATAGATTATGCGGAAGAGGATTTACCTGCTGATATCTTTGAACAAATCAAAAATAAGTTAGATAAAATTGAAATAAAACTTGAAAATACTTTAGAAGCTAGTAAAAGAAGAGAAGGTCTTATAGAAGGTTTCAAAGTAGCAATTATAGGAAAACCTAATGTTGGAAAATCTTCACTTTTAAATAAACTTTTAAATTTTGACAGAGCTATCATCTCAGATATAGCAGGGACTACTAGAGATACTATTGAAGAATCAGTAAAAATTGGAACACATATAATCAAAATAGTTGATACAGCAGGAATTAGAGAAGCTGACGATGTAATTGAGCAAATAGGAATAGAAAAATCAATTAAAGCTGTAGAAGAAGCGGATATTGTTATCTCTTTATTTGATAATAGTAAAGTTTGTGATAAAGAGGATGAAAAAATATTATCTTTAATCAATGAATATTCAAATAAAGAGATTATAAAAGTTTTAAATAAATCAGATTTAGAAAATAGCTTTGATAAAACAAAACTTGAGGATTATATTGAATTAAGTACAAAAGAAACAATTAATCCCTTAATATATAAACTTGAGTCTATTTTAGATTCAAATACACATAGTGATGATATGACTTTAATCTCAAAAAGGCAAGTTGATTCTGTTGAAAATACTTTAGAACATATAAAAAGCTCAAGCATGCCTTTAGAAACTGGTGAATTAGAGTTTTTTGCATATCATATAAAAGAGGCTTTAGAGCATATCTCTAATATCACAAGGCCATATGAAAATGATGAGATGTTAGATGTTATGTTTGGAGCATTTTGTTTAGGGAAATAGTTTTTTATAAACTATTTCACACTACTAAATCTACACTTGTTATAAGACCAGCTTCCCCATTTTCTTTTAAAAATATACTTGATTCTTTTAAATTTGCTGTTTGTTCTCCATAAGCTTTTGAATAATTAAATCCACTTCCAATACTTGATAAATAAATAGCCCCAATTCCTGCTTGTGAAAGAGTTATTAAATTGTTTTCTCCCTCTTCATTTATTTCCCATATTTTTAGATTATTGAAAATTGAATCAGCTTCATCTATCCAATTATTTCCATCTTTATCATATTTTGCTAGTTCTTCAAATCCATCACCAGTTTTTGGTCCAAAAAGTTCACTTCCATTATCAATTGTTCCATTATTGTTTTTGTCTAATGCCAGAAAACCGCTTCCATCTTTTAATAAAGGGATATTCTCTTTTGTTCCATCATTATCTAAATCGAATTCTAAACTAATCTCTTTACTGATATTATCAAATGAGTTGCCAGATTCCTCTTTGAAATTTATAATTAATGGATCTTCAAATGTAATTCCTGCTACCTCAATTTTTGTTTTATGTTGTTCATAAAACTCTTGAGTAAATGACAGATTTAAATCTATATTAAAAGAGCCAGAACTTGTATTAATTTGTGCATTACTTGAAAAATGTACTGAACTTTTTTGGTAATAAGTTTCTACACTCTCATAACTAGCTGCAAAAGCATTTATATTTATGTTTTGATTATTGAAATGGGGATTAAATTCATAATTTTTGTTTTTTTCTTCATTATTAAAAGGATAAATATCAAATTTTTTATGTTTTCCATCTAATTTACCTAATAATAACTCAATTAAAAGTTTTTTAATTTTATCTTCAATGGACATGTTTTCTTCTGAATTAAATACTATTGATTTTGTATTATTAACAGAATTATTTGATAATCTAATATTATCACCATTAGCTGAACCCTCGAGTTTTTGTGTTATTAGTGTACTATTGATTGAAGATTCATGTTGTTGAACAAAACTACTTGCTGATTCCATCTCTACATTGTAAGAGTTAATTAACATGATGTGTCCTTTAAACTATATTTAAGAATTGTATAATAAATAAGATAAAATATTTTTTAAGTAATAAAACTACATGTTAAAGATATTTAGATAATATACCACATGGAAAAAAATGAATATGATTTAATAGTTGTTGGTTCTGGTGCAGCAGGGATGATTGCAGCAATAGTAGCTGCACGAAATGGTAAAAAAGTATTACTGTGTGAACAACAAGCAAAATTGGGACCAAAATTAAAAGCCACTGGTGGTGGTAAATGTAATCTTACAAACACTCTCTCAAATGAAGATTTTATGAATAGATTTGGCAAAAATGGAAGATTTATGCAAGATGCATTAAATGAGTTTGATTACCAAGATTTAATCTCTTTTTTAAAAGATATTGGTGTAGAAACACATATACCTGATGGTTTTAGAGTTTTCCCGATAAGTCATAATTCAGGAACTATTATTAAAGCTTTAGAAGAAGAACTTTACAATGTAAATGTTGAAGTAAAAAATAATACAAAAGTAGAAGATTTAATTTGTGAAAAGGAAACAATTAAAGGTGTAAAAACTTCTACTAATAATATTTATGCACCAAAGGTGATAGTTGCAACTGGTGGTTTAGGTTTTTCTATGCTAGGTGCAAATGGTGATGGTTTTGATTTTGCAAAATCATTGGGACATAAAATTACAGAACTTTATCCTGCAATGCTACCACTTATTACAAAAGAAAAATGGGTAGCAAATTGTAAAGCAGATACAATAGCAAAAGCTATTGTAAAAATTGATTTAAAAAAGGCAAAAAATCTAAAAGCAGTTGGAGATTTAATTTTTACACCAAAAGGTGTTAGGGGTCCAGTTATATTAGATTTTTCTAGAGAGATTACCCCTTTTTTAGAAAAATATGGTGAAGTTCCATTATTAATCAATATGATAAAAGGGATGAATGAGGAAGATGTATTTAAACATATAAAATCATATCCAGAAAAAACTGTTGAAGAGACTTTAAATTTTTTATTGCCTAATTCAGTTGTAAAAGAGTTATGTTTAATAGCCCAAGCAAACAACACAAAGAAGTTTAAAGATTTGGATGGACAAGTAAGAGAAAAACTTGTAAAGATATTAGTAAATACACCTTTAACAGTTATAGACCATGTGGGTTTTGAAAAAGCAATGATAACAAGAGGTGGAGTAAGTTTAAAAGAGATAAATCCTAAAACAATGCAAAGTAAAATAATTGATGGATTATATTTTTGCGGTGAAGTTATGGATTTAGATGGACCATGTGGAGGTTATAACCTTCAATGGTCCTTCGCAAGTGGGAATTTAGCTGGTAAATTATTATAGTTAAAATTTTATTAGTTCAATAAAATTTGCATTTGATTTATCTATTGATATCCAAGAGTCACAATTAAATTCAATCTTTATTGCATGTCCCATTTGAAGTTCCTCTTTAAATTCTCCAAATGTTATAGCTAATGCAGTTAGTGCTGGGTTATGTCCTATTATCATTAAAGTATTTACAGTATCAAAAGTATATGTAATAGATTCAATTAATTCATTTAAAAATGCTTCATAGATAACTTCATTGAACATTATACTTTTATCAAAACCAATCTCTTTGGCTATTATGTCTGCTGTATCTCGTGCTCTGATAGCTGGGCTTGAGACTATTAAATCTGGCATAACATTTTTCTTTTTTAATTTAATACCAAGATTTTTTGCATCCTCTTTACCTTTTTTAGTTAATGTAACATCATAATCATAACTAAAATTAGTCATTGATTCTTTTTGGGCATGTCTTACAATATATAATTCTTTCATCTTTTTTACTCATTATAAAATAAACTTATATTAAATTCTAAAACATTTAAGTTAAAGAAAGATTGAAAAACTGAAAATTTTGATGATTTTTTTTAATAAATTTTTTTTGGGTATTCATAAGATACAAGTTGTGCATTCTTTTTTGTAATCTCTCTCCATGAATCACAATCAAATGTTATTTCTAAAATACCACAAGTTGGAAGGTTATCATTAAAGTCAATAAGATAAAAAGCCAGAAGATTAAGAGAAGGATTATGTCCAACTAAAAATACATCATCATATTCATCTTCAATAAAAGTTACAACATCTAAAATAGTTTTTAGTGATGCTCCATAAAGATACTCATTATAGATAATATCTTCATGATAACCAACTTTTTTTGCTATTTTTTTTGCTGTATCTCTTGCCCTATATGCAGGTGAAGAGATTATTACATCAGGATAGATATTTTTTTTATATAAAATCTCCCCCATAAATGGAGCATTTTTTTTTCCTCTTGCATTTAAAGGTCTATCAAAATCTTCTAGATTTTCATTTGACCAATCAGATTTCCCATGTCTTATTAAAAAGAGTTTTTTCATATTGCCTCATTTTTTCAAGTTTGATTATTATAGCAATTTTTATTTAACTTAAGGATTTAAGTAAAAAAAAATTTACATATTTATACAATAAATCAATAATTTATTTTATTAAATTTTTATTAATCCAAAGATGATAAAATACTGAAAATTGTCAATAAAGGAGATTTATGGAACAAGTTAAAACAATATTTTTATTAACTCTTTTGACTGTGCTATTTGTATCTATAGGGTTTTATTTTGGAGGTACAAATGGTATGCTAATAGCGTTCTTATTAGCAGGAGGAATGAACTTTTATGCATATTATTATTCTGATAAACAAGTTCTAAAACATTATAATGCTACACCTATTGAGGATGTACATCATCCTGTTTATAGAATTACACAAAAATTAGTTCAAAAAGCTAATTTACCTATGCCTAAAGTGTATTTAATCCCTGATCATACACCAAATGCCTTTGCAACAGGAAGAAATTATGAAAATGCAGCAGTTGCAGTTACTATGGGATTATATGAGATGCTAAATGAAAAAGAGCTAGAAGGTGTTATTGCCCATGAGTTATCTCATATAAAACATTATGATATGCTAATAGGAACTATTGCAGCAGTATTTGCAGGTGCCATTGCTATGATTGCTAATATGATGCAATTTTCAGCAATGTTTGGAGGAAGTAATAATAGACAAGGTGGAAATCCTATTATTATGATTCTTATGGCTATATTATTACCTTTAGCAGCATCAATTATTCAAATGACAGTTAGTAGAAGTCGTGAATTTATGGCAGATGAAGGTGCCGCTAGAATGACAGGAAATGTAGAAGGTTTACAAAGTGCTTTAGCAAAACTTGATAATTATGCAAGAGGAGGGCACCCAATACATAATGCTACAGAACAAACAGCACATATGTTTATAATCAATCCTTTTTCTGGTATGAAAGATAGTTTTGGTTCATTATTTAGAACTCATCCTTCAACTGAGGATAGAATAGCTAGATTAGAAGAATTAAAATACGATTTATAAAATAGAAGCTTTTATAGCTTCTATTGAAAAATCCCTACAAGGCCATCTTGTGTAACTTCTTCTTGTAAGATAGGATAAATACCTTTTGCAATTAAAGAGATTTTTAAATCGTAATCGATATCTTCTATTAAAAAATAATTTACTGTAAAATCATATAAAATGTCAGGTAAGACATTACATGGAGCATCATCTTCATTGTTGTATGCAGGGTTTGCTATACAATTTGCAGACTTTAGCTTATAATCTTTAATAAAAAATATCCAAACATATTTTGCTTCTGGACCAGCATATTCAAGTTCAGTATTACTATTTGAACATACCGCAACATGAAATTCATTTTTAATCTCATGAACTTTAATGTTACTTCCTGTAATTAGAGCTAGAGATATTTTTTTTCTAGCACTTTTTATAATTCTTGCAAATGTAGCTCTAGAAACATTCATTTTTTTTGCAGCATCTTCTTGATACATACAAAAAGAATCCATTAAATGTATTGCTTCTAACTCTTCATGTAACAGTATTACATCTTGTTTTGCCTTTATATCTTTAGGGCCAAAATATTTTGATACAGGCTTTAATTCTAACTTTCTTTGTAGTTTTTCTCTTGCCATATAAATACCTTATTTAATAATTTCAATTTTACCATAGATTAATTGAATAATACTTGACATATGTTCAAAAAAGTGATACAATTCTGTCATATGTTCACTAAGCAGTATTTAGTTTGACTTAATATATTTAGTACAATATAAAATTTGTGATCTTCTCTCATGGTAACCTTTTTGGTTTCCGTTATTGTACAAATAGTATATAAATATAAGCTTTAATGGAATATATTTTTAAACATCAGTTTTGTTAGGATAACACATAATTGTCTTTTCCCTAGTCATTACTTTTTTTCACTCATCCTGATAAAAACTTGATGTTTTAAACTCCTTTTTTTAATTCCTACAAGGAGAGAATATGACTAAAGTTGTATTTCCTACACAAGAAAAATTAAGCTATATTTCAAAAGTTGAAAATAGTTTTTATCATGCTAATTATCTTACAGTATTACACTGTAAAGGTCAGAATATCGATGGTATAGATATTATTAAAAATCCATTTTATGATAATTTAGAAGGTTTTTGCAAATATTGTAAAACAAAACATTTTGATGTATTAGTATCTCATGATGAAAAAAGATTGCCACTCGAAGAGTTATCAAAATGTGGTGTATCTGTTTATAATGTAAAAAAAGATGAGATAATATTAAGTGTTTTTAGTGATTTTATACAAGATAAATTAGTAAAAGTAGCATAATAAATATTAGTTTTCTTTATAAAGAGAGAACTTCTCTCTTTATATATTTACCATTCAAATTGAAAAGTTGTATGTACTATTTTAAATTTTTCTTTTAAATCATGGTTTATTTCATGTAATATCTTTTCATATTTATCAAAAGAGTTTTTATCAATTTTTACGTGAGCAGTCATATTATACATATCTTGCGTTATTTCCCAAATATGTATATCATGTAATTCTATAACCTCTTCATGTTTTTCAATAAAACTTTTTATTTCCTTTAAATCAACAGGTGAACCTTCCATTAAAGTATTAATAGAATTTTTTAAAATATCTTTTGCCCATTTACCAATTACTAGCGCAACTAAAATTGCTAAAATAACATCTATAAAATACCATGAAGTAAAATGTATCACAATATATCCAATAATAATTGCAACAGATGATAAAGCATCACTAAGCATATGTACAAATGCTGATTTTAGATTTATATTTTCTTTATCCCCTTGCATTAAAATTACACCAGTGATAATATTAACAATTAATCCTATAGTTGCAACTATCATTGCCATTTTTATATCTATTGTTTGTGGATTAAAAAATCTTTCAACAGCTTCATATAAAATCCAAAATATTGATAATATAATTGTAATTCCATTTATAAATGCAGCTAAAACTTCAATTCTATAGTATCCAAATGTTTTTTCAATAGGTGCTTTTTTATTTGCAATTATAATAGCTACTAAAGAGATAATTAAAGCAAAAGAATGGGTAAACATATGAATTGCATCGGAAATCAAAGCTAAAGAATTTGATAAAAAACCATAAAAAAATTCAGTAAACATAGTAATTAATGTTATTGATAACGCCCATTTCAAAACTTTTTTATCAGCTTTTCTATGGTCATGGGAATGCCCATTGTCATGATGATGTTCATCGTGATCGTGATGATGAGTATCACCTAGATAAGGTTTATGTTCATTTAATCCAAATTTGCAAGTTTCCATATTATTTTCCATATACTTTTATTATCTCTAATAGATTATCTATTTGAGCTTCTGCTTCAATATCACTTCCATTTCTAACTTTGTTAATCATATGACCTTTTGCATAGTGTTCAATATATGAAGTAATCATTCCATTAACAGCACCTTTTATGGCAGTAAGTTGCCTAATTGTCTCATAAGGGTCACTATCTAAATGAAAGGATTCATCATTAAATTTATTCTTTAAAGAATTTACTTGACCCGATATTCGGTTAATCCTATTTTGAAGTTTTTTTCGTTCTACATCACAACAATATGCCATTTTTATTCCTTTATAGTATACCCCTATATAGTATATAAAATTGAATAAAAATAAAATAAATAAGATTTTAAGTTTTTTGATTTCCCAATAAGATAATAGAAATGCCAAGAAAGATTATTAATGAACCT